>JAQVYA010000005.1 GCA_028708865.1 Desulfovibrio sp.
TCATCAACTATGAGACCACCACCAGTGAAGGACGCATGCTCAAGTCGTCTACCTGTTTTTTGCGCACGGATACCGGCGAGGTGGTGGGCGCGCTGTGCGTGAACTTCGACGTCACGGACTTTGCCAACTCCATCGCCCTGATGGAAAATCTCGTGCAGTTCGGGGATCGGGACAAGCACCGCCCCGAGACCTTTGCCGCCAGCCTGGTGGAGACCAACGACGCGCTCATGGAGCAGGCCATCCGCGAGGTGGGCAAGACGCCTTCCCTGATGAACAAGGAAGAGCGCATCCGCTGCGTGAGCATTCTTGAGGAAAACGGCGCTTTTTTGATCAAAGGCGCCGTGGAGTACGTCGCCCAGTACATGGGCGTGTCAAAATACACGATCTACAACTACTTGAAGCTCATCCGCTCCCACCAGGGATAACGCTCTCCCGGGGGCCGGAGCTTCGACAGGAGGACTTATGACCAAAGAATTCGTGCAGACCGATGCGGCTCCTGCTGCCATCGGCCCCTACTCCCAAGCCGTGAAGGCCAACGGGTTTGTTTTCGCGTCCGGCCAGATTCCGCTGGACCCCGCCACCGGCAAAGTCGCTGAGGGCGGCGTGGGCGCGCAGACCCGCCAGGCCATGACCAACCTGAAGAACGTGCTGGAAGCCGCCGGCAGTTCTCTGGAACAGGTCGTTAAAACCACCATCTTTATCCGCGACATGGGCGGCTTTGGCGAAGTCAACGAGATTTACGCCGAGTTTGTTGGCGCTTCGCTGCCTGCGCGGAGTTGTGTCGAGGTAGCGCGCCTTCCTAAGGACGTGCTCGTGGAAGTCGAAGCCATTGCTTTGATCAGCTAACCCGGGAGAGAATCATGTTTGTCACCCATCTGGAATGCCCCAAGTGCAAGAAGACCTATGAAAGCGAACAGATTATCCAGCTCTGCGAGTGCGGCGCTCCGCTGATCGTTCGTTACGACCTGAAGAAAGTCGCGGCTTCCGTGACCAAGCAGGACCTGCTGTCCCGTCCGGCCACCCTGTGGCGCTATAAGGAACTGCTGCCCGTGCGCGACGAGAAGAACGTCGTGTCCCTGGGCGAAGGCATGACCCCGCTCTGCCGCATGGACCGCCTGGGCGCCAAAAAGGGCTTCAAGAATCTCTACATGAAGGACGAGGGCATCATCCCCACCGGCACCTTCAAGGCTCGCGGCGCCACCGTGGGCGTGTCCCGCGCCAAGGAGCTGGGCATCGACACCCTGGCCATGCCCACCAACGGCAACGCGGGCGGCTCCTGGGCCGCGTACTGCGCCGCCGCCGGCATTCGCTCCTGCATCATCATGCCCCAGGACGCTCCGGACATTAACCGCCGCGAAGTGGCCATCACCGGTGCGGACGTCTACCTGGTGGACGGCCTGATCAGCGACGCCGGCAAGATCGTTGCTCGTGCCGTGCAGAAGTACGGCTGGTTCGACGCCTCCACCCTGAAGGAGCCGTACCGCATCGAAGGCAAGAAAACCATGGGCCTGGAACTGGCCGAACAGTTCGGCTGGGACGTGCCCGACGTGATCCTCTATCCCACGGGCGGCGGTGTCGGCATCATCGGCATCTACAAGGCTCTGCGCGAGTTGCAGGAGATGGGCTGGATCGGCGAGAAAATGCCGCGTCTGGTGGCTGTGCAGGCTTCGGGCTGCGCCCCCATCGTCAAGGCCTGGGAAGAAGGCCGCAAGGAATCCGATTTCTGGGAAGGCGCGCACACCCTGGCGTTCGGCATCACCGTGCCCAAGGCCCTGGGCGACTTCCTGGTGCTCGACGCGGTCTACAAGACCGACGGCTGCGCCATCAGCATTGACGACGACGAAGTGCTGGCCGCGCAAAAGGAACTGGCCGAGCTGGAGGGCGACTTCATCTGCCCCGAAGGCGCCGCCACCTTTGCCGCCGCTGAAAAGCTCTTGAAAAAGGGCTGGATCCGTCCCGAAGAAAAGGTTGTGGCTCTGAATACGGGCACCGGCCTCAAGTACCCTGACACCGTGAACGTGGACATCCCGGTGATGGCTCCGAGCGACGACCTCTAGGTCGGCCCGGCTCCATTCGCAAGGACTGTTCGCACAGAGGAGGATCGAATGTCTAAGGGAAAGAGATTGGGATTGCCCGCCCAGATGGGCATCGGTATGGCGCTCGGCATCGTGCTGGGCATGATCTGGCAGGCCACAGGGCTGGATTCGAGCATGTTCAAACCGCTGGGTGACCTGTTCATCCGGCTGATCCGCATGATCGTTGTTCCCCTGGTGTTCGTGTCCCTGGTTTCCGGGGCCGCGGGCATGGGCAACGCCGCCAAGCTGGGCCGCATCGCGGTCAAGACCATTGCCTACTACGTGGGAACCACAGGCGTGGCGGTCGCACTGGGCCTGCTCTTCGCCAACTTCTTCGACCCGGGCCTTGGCGTGGACATCGCCGCCGGTGCCGCCCAGGTCAAGAAGGTCGTGCCGCCGAGCATCGTGGACACGATGCTGAACATCGTACCCCTGAACCCCATTGCCGCCTTTGCCGAGGGCAACCTGTTGCAGATCATCTTCTTCGCCGTCATGGTGGGATTCTGCATGAGCGCCCTGGGCGATACGGTCAAGCCCTTGCTGAACCTCTTTGAGCTGGGCAACAGCGTGATGATCAAGATGACCGAAAAGGTCATGGGTTACGCTCCCATCGGCGTGGCCGCCCTGATCGCCTATACCGTGGGCTCCTACGGCCTCGGCATCCTGCTGCCCCTCATCAAGGTTATTCTGGTCATGTACTTGGTCTGCCTCGTGCACATCTGCGTCACCTACCTGCCCCTGGTGGTGGGTGTGGCCCGCGTGCCGCTGAAGACCTTCCTCCGCGTGATGTTGGAACCGCTGCTCGTGGCTTTCACCACCTGCTCCAGCGCCGCTGCCCTGCCTGTGAACATCCGCAGCGTGCAGCGCCTGGGCGTGCCCAAGAGCATCTCCCGGTTCACCATTCCCCTGGGGACCACGCTGAACATGGACGGTGCCGCCATCTACCTCGGCATCGCGGCCGTGTTCGTCTCCCAGGTGTACGGCATCCCGCTGTCGATCAACGCCCAGGTCACCGTGCTCTTCATGGCTGTGCTCGCCTCCATCGGTTCGGTTGGCGTGCCCTCCATGGCCCTGGTGGTCATGACCATGGTGTTCACCCAGGTGGGCCTGCCCATGGAAGGCATTGCCCTGGTGGCCGGCGTCGACCGTATTCTGGACATGGCCCGTACCACGCTCAACGTGCTGGGTGACGGAACCGGCGCGGTGATCGTGTCCAAGCTTGAGAATGATTTGGCAGAGCCGGAACAGGAGAGCGTACCTGCATAACCCCGTGCAACTGCGACAATAAAATCGCACTCCTGCTTCCATGGCCCCGGCATTCCCGTGCCGGGGCCTTCCAGGTTCGGACCGAGATCCTCCCCTTGCGTGCAGTCTGCCGCTGCGTGCGAACGGTCCACCCCAAGCGCCCCGGTATCCTCCTTCCGGGGCGCTTTTCTTTTTCCTGCCCAATGACCGCTTACCGGCTCCGGGCCATCTCTTGTAACGGCTCGAGCCAGGCCCATAAAAAAAACGGGCCCCCACGGGGACCCGCACTGTGGGCTCAACGCCAAAGGCAAAACCAAGCGGTCACTCCTGGGGAGCGTGTTCCAGGGTAAAAGTCAGGGCGTGCAGATCGGAGTCGGGCAGCGGCCCGAGACTCACGGAAAAGGAATCCCAGGTCCAGCCGTAGAGCGGCCCCACCTGCCGGCCCGGCCCAAACCGGGCAATGAGTTCATCCTTGACCAAAAAGGCGTTCACGTCGCCCCGGCAGGTCAGCACCACGGAGCGCAGCCGGTCATTGCGAAAATAATAGGCCACGGAAACAACAGCCGCCTCCCCAAAGGTTTCCGGCTCCCCTTCGCGGTAATACACGCCCTTGTACCGGGAGGCCGGGCCAGGCAGACGCTCGGTCACGGGATGCAGACCGGCAATGTCTTCCAGAGGCGCGCCAAACACGGCCCCACGGAAGTCCCGGGGGGGCGGAGACTCGGGGTAGCCCGGGCTCCCGGCCTGCGCGGCTGCGGGCAAGAGCCCCAATCCCAACAGGAGGGCCAGCCCCCAGAAAAGATGTTTTGCGGCAAGGCCGTTGAACTGCACTCTCTCCTCCTTTGGCGCTGCGCCAACCATGTGGGGTCCTGCCTCAGATGCGGAGCCACAATCCGGCAGCGCACCCTCCGGGCCGACCCTACACCATGTTGGCACCGCTGAGCAATTTGATGAACCGCTTGTAAGCCTCAAGATCAATGGCCGTGGCCATTTCATTGCGCATCAGAATCAGGGCGTCATACGGCCGCATGGCCGGAGCATAGGGTCTGTTGGAGGTCAGGGCGTCGTAGATATCGGCAATGGTGATGCAGCGCACGGCCAAGGGGATGTCCTCCCCACCGATGCCCGAGGGGTAGCCCTTGCCGTCCATGCGCTCATGATGAAACAGGATGCTGTTAAAGGTGCGCTGACTAATATCCAACCCGGCGCACATGGCCACGCCCTGGACGGAATGGGTCTGTACCAGGGTCCGCTCCTCCCGGGTCAAGGCTCCCCGCTTGTTCAAAATCTTGGACGGGATACGGGTTTTCCCGATGTCATGAAGCATGGCCCCGAGCCCGTACTCGTACATCTCCTCCTCATCCAGCTCAAACGTGGCCAGCAACGAAACCGAATAGACAAACACCTGCAAGCTGTGGGTATAGCTTTTGTAGTCGTGGTGAATGAACGGAGCCACGGTACGCAGGGCGCGCTCGTCCCGAAAAAAGGCGGTGCTCTGGCGCACCACCGCCCGAACCCTGTTGAATTTTTCCTCCACGAGCCGGGGCGGCAGCTTCTCGTTGAAGGCGTCGCGGATCACGCCGGCCGAAGTATCGTAAAACAGGCGAGACCGCTCCTCCACGGGCAGGCTCTCGTCCCCGAGAATATCGCCGAGGTTCTCCTCCAGATATTCATCAAAGCAGGGCTTTTCCACGGTCTGCACATACACCTCGTCCACCCCGCTCTCAAACAGCTTGACCCGCTGGTGCTGGGTGAACTTTTCTCCGGAGCGCGAATACAGCACAAACTCCCGGCCCTGCCGCAGGTACACGGAAAAATCGCCCAACGCCTCGGGCACAAGAATGAGCGGGGATACCGGGAAAAACGACGCCGGTATCCACGGTTGCTGTGATGACTGCATGCCCTTTGCGCGGTCCTGCTCGCCCCTCAGTGCGGATAAAAGATGAAAAAAAGCAAGGAAAGAAGGGATAAAACCCACATTCCGGCCGGAACTTCGCCCGGACGACCCGACAATATCTTCATGGCAGGATAGGCCACGAATCCGGCAGTCATACCAATGCCCATGTTGTACGTGAAGCTCATGAGAACAACGGTCACGAAGGCGGGCAGGACTTCATCCAGCCTGCCGAAATCCATGCTCCCCGCGCCGGACATCATCAGCATGCCCACCACGATGAGGCTTGGTCCATAGGCGCAGGGCGGAATTGCCATAAACAAGGGGGCCAGAAACAGGGCCGAAAGGAACAAAAGTCCCGTGACCACCGCAGTCAACCCGGTGCGCCCGCCGGATTCGATGCCCGTGGCCGACTCCACATACGCGCCCGTGCTGGTGGTTCCCAGGCAGGCGGCCAGCACTGTGGCCACGGCGTCCACCATGAGGGGCTTGTGGATTTCGGGCAGGTCCCCGTTCTCGTCCAGCAGCCCGCCCCGGTCCGACACCGCGTACAGTGTTCCCATGGTATCCACAAAATCCATGACAAACACCGTAAGAATCACTGAAAAGAAGCCCCAGGTGAGCGCGCCGCCCACGTCCATGGCCAGGAAGGTGGCGTCCAGGGAAGGGGGCATGCTCACGAAACTTTCCGGCACGGGCGCGGCGCCCACGCCGTAGGCCATTCCAGCCACCACCAGAATGCCGATGATAATGGCTCCGGGAACCCGCCAGGCCATGAGCGCGGACATGAGCACAAATCCGAACATGGCCAGGAACACGGAGATATCTCTGAAGTCCCCCAGGGAGACCGGTACCGTAGGGGCTGGGTTCTTGGTGACGATGCCCGTGGTCACTAGGCCGATGAAGGTCAGAAACAGGCCGATGCCAATGGTGAAACCCTGCTTAAGGCTGCCGGGAATGGCCCGTATCAGCCATTGCCGGATGCCGCAGGCCGTGAAGAGCACAAACAGTACGCCACTGATGAAAATGGCGCCCAGGGCCGTTTGCCAGGAATAGCCCAAAACCCCGCAGACCGTATAGGCCACAAAGGCGTTTTCGCCCATGTACGGAGCCACGGCAATGGGCCGGTTGGCATACACGCCCATGGCAAAGGTCCCGAAAAACGCGGAAAGAATCGTGGCCACCATGCTGGCCTCGATGGGAATCCCGGCATCCCTGAGGATCAACGGGTTCACGATAATGATGTAGGCCATGGTCACGAAGGTGGTCAGGCCCGCCACCATTTCACGCCCCACGGTGCTGCCCGCGCGTTCAATGCCGAAATACCGGTTCAACATGCCGACCATGAATCTCCTCCTTTTTCCCGGTACAATGCCCGGCCCGAAAGGCCGCGCTTTTTCGTCGCGTTGCCGCGCCTGATCACGCGGTTTGCGGCGCGCCCTGCTCCGAATCATCCCCGGCCGGGAACAATTCGCGCAGAAGATCGGCAAATATCGTAAAATCAAGGGGCTTGGCAAGATAGCCGTCCATGCCCAATTCCAAAAAACGCTCCATGTCCCCTTCCATGGCATGGGCCGTGAGCGCCACCACCGGCACATCCCCGGGCACATTGCCCCAACCTTCCCGAATGCAGCGCACTGCTTCGATGCCGTCCATTTCCGGCATTTGGATATCCATGAGCACCAGATTAAACGGCTCGCCCTGCTGCTGGGCCCGGGAAAGCGCCTCCAGAGCCTGCCGCCCGTTCTCCACGCTGGTAGGCAGGTGCCCGAGTTTATGCAAAAACCGCTCCGCAAGGACCCGGTTCACGCGGTTGTCTTCGGCCACCAGCACGCGCAATCCCGGCCGCCCCATTGCCTCTGCCACGACCGGAGACGCCGACATCTCCGGCTCTACCGGGCCAACCACGGCCCGGACAAAGGCCGTAAAGCAGACCGTGGTGCCCATGCCCTCCTGGCTGACGACGCACAGGCTGCCGCCCAGAAGGGCCACCAGCCGACGCACGATTCCCAGGCCCAAACCCGTCCCCTGGTAACGGCGGGAGCGGGACCCTTCCGCCTGGACAAAGGGTTCGAACACGGTTTGCAGGTCCTGGTCCGCTATGCCGATGCCCGTGTCGCGCACTTCGAAATACAGTTGCAGCTTTCCGGGAGCCGGTCCTCCGGAAGCAGGCTTGCGGTCAAAGGCGTGCACCTCCACCTGGACCTCGCCTTGGTCCGTAAATTTCACGGCATTGCCCACCAGGTTGAAAAGCACCTGGCGCAGTCGGGCCTCGGGAGCTTCCACCCATTCGGGCACCACGTCCCCCAGATGAAAATCCAGGCCGACCCCCTTGCTCCGCGCCTGCTCGGACAAGGAGCGCTGCACGGTTTCCAACACGGCATGCAGCGAAAAACGGCTGCACGAGGTATCCATGTTGCCGGATTCGATCTTGGAAAAGTCCAGAATGTCGTTGATCACCGCCAGCAATCCCTGAGCCGAACTCTGGGCCGTGCGGGCGTATTCGCTCTGTTCGCGGTTCAGTTCCGTGAGGTTCATGAGCTGGAGCATGCCGATAACCCCGTTGAGCGGCGTGCGGATTTCATGACTCATGTTGGCCAGAAAGGCGCTCTTGGATTCGGCCAGGTACTCGGCACGCTCCTTGGCTCGGCGAAATTCCTCCTGCATACGCCGTGCTCCGGTGACGTCGCGAATGACCGCCACCAGAAAACGCTGACCGTCCCGGTCCGTGAACACGGCTTTGTTGGAGGCCAGCAGTCGCCAGACTCCGGAAGGATCCCAGTAATCCTCCTCCTCGATGACGGGGCAGTCCCCGGCCAGGACGCGGGCATCGGTTTCCCCGAAACGGCGTCCCTGCCCGGGCTCGTAGACCTGTTCGGCCGTGGAGCCGAGCATCTCCTCCCGGGAGCGGCCCGTCAGGGTGCACATGGCGCGGTTCACAAGCACATAGCGCAACGCCGCGTCCTTGACGTACACCGGATCGGGCATGGCATCGATGATGGCACGCAGAAATTCCCTGGCGCTCTGAAGCTCGGCCTCGGCGGCCATGCGCAGGGTCACGTCGTGCAGCGTGCCCACCACTTTAAGATCGCCCCGCTCATCCGCGATCAACTGCGCGTTGATCGAAAAATGCCGCTGCGTGCCGTCCTTATCCAGAAACTCCATGGGCAAATCCGAGACATGGCCCTGCCGGTCCAGCAGGCCGAACAGGCGTTCCCGGCCCTCGGAGCCGGCCAGCAACGGCAGGACGCCCAGCTCCAACACCTCCGCACGGGTGTAAAAACTGACCCGCTCCACGGCCGGGCTGACCTCCAGAATCCGGCCCCGGCCATCGGTCTCAAAATACACTTCCTGGACATTTTCAAAAATATTCCTGTACCGGCGTTCACTGCGGGCCAGGGCCTCTTCCGCGCTTTTGCGCTGGGAGATGTTGGTCATGCGACCTGCCGCCCCCATGTAGCGGCCCTGTTCCTTGAGGGCGCGCAAGGCCAGCCGGACCCATATGGGCGTGCCGTCCCGGGCCAGCACCCGGCATTCGGTCACAGTCTCGCCCGCTTCGGGCAGGGCGGCCAAATCCTCCTGGATCCCCTGCCGGTCCTCGGCGTGGACCAGTTCCTCCAGGTCGCGATGTTGCACGGCCGCCACATCCAGGCCCAACAAGCGTTCCACGGCCGGACTCACATACGTCAGCCGCCGCCGGTCATCCAACGTAAGGATCACGTCGCTGATGCTTTCCACCACCTGACGGAACCGCGCATCCGCGCGCCGGGTGCTCTGCTCCGCCAGCTTGCGCCGGGTCAGATCGCGGGTGACCACCACGGCATGCGTCACGCCCAGCCCGTCCTCGCGATACGGCGTGTAGGTCACCTCGTAATACCCTTCGGTACGGCCGGGAAATGCGAACCACGCCTCGTAATTCACTTCCCGTCCCTGAAGGCACTCATCCAGCGCAGGCCGAATGATCCGCGTGAACACCCGCTCGCCCCAAACCTCGACCACATGCCGGTTCAACGGCGTGCGGCAAACCTCCTCCACCGCGTTCACAAAGGCGCGGTTGGCAGCTTTGTAGAGATAATCTCGCCCGATAAGGCTCATGGGGTCGCGGGTGGAGTCGGTCATGAAGCGGTGGCGCTGGAGCACGCTCTGGCCATGCCGGATTGCGGTCACGTCCCGGGCCACGCCCTCCACATGGGTGGGGCGTCCATCCTTGCGCACCAGGGCGGTACGCAGCAGCAGGCGACGCTCCTCCCCGGTCCGCGTGAGCACGGCGATCTCGTACTCCCCTTCGTTGCGGCCCGCCCGCAGCCCTTCCAGGACGTCCTCCACGTAGGAAAGCCAACGCGGATGCACCACAAGGCGGTGGATGTGCTCTTGACCGCAAAATTCCTTGCGCAGGTAGCCGGTCATGGCCTCCAAGGCCGGGTTCACATACTCGAAGCGGCCGTCGTCCAGGCGCATGCGGAACAGCCCGTCCGGCACGCCCTCGGCCAGACGCCGAAACAAGCGGCGCTCCTCGGGAACGCTGCCGCCAATTTCCCGGGTCAGCTTCAGCAATTCCCGAACCTCGGCGGCATGGGCGCCGCCGTCCGCATCATGGGAAAGACGCTCCAGGCGGTGGGTCAACCTGTCGAGCAGAACGGTAAATCGGGACGGCATGGGTTCTCCGGGATCATGTTGCGACCTGCGGACCATACCCCAAAGCCCCTCCCCTTTCAATCAAGCCGGGGCCAGGGTCATTGCTCCACCAGCAGCCGCTGGCCGGGCTGGATCACACTCTCCCGGCACAGCCCGTTGAGTTGCAGCACCGACTCCAGAGAAACCCCCAGACGGCGGGCAATGCCGTCCAGATTGTCGCCCCGCCGGACCACATAGACGCTCAACTCGGACCGACCCTCGGCCACGCTGGGCATAGGAGCGGAAAGCACGGGGCCACTGCGGGCCGCATCCGCTGCGGCGCGGCCAGCCGGGGTCGGGGACGAGACCGGCTTGAGCCCGAGCCGCGCCTCAAACCCTTTGGCCGCCCCCCGGGGCAGCAGGAGCACATGCGTGCCCCGCACCAGGTCGTTGCCCAGAATCTGCGGGTTCAATTCCTTAATGGCCCGAAAAAACGTCCCGGCCGCTGTCGCGATGTCGGCCACGGGCATATCCTTTTCGAGCGTCACGGTGACCCGGTCGAACTCGGTCGGGATGTAATAATCCCCTTTCTGGAAATGAAAGCCGAACCGGGCAGGATTTGTGAACACCATTTTGGTGGCAATGGCCCGGAAGATGTAAAACATGGTCTCGCGCGGCAGATAGAGGCGGTAATAATCATCCAGCCCCTGGGTGCGGATGCGCTTGCGCATGCCGTTTTCTCCCATGTTGTAGGCGGCGCAGGCCACGGTCCAGGAGTCGAATTCCTCGTGTAGTACGGTCAGATAGTCCAGGGCCGCGGCCGTGGACGTAAAGATATTGCGCCGTTCGTCGATGTCGCCGTCAACACGCAGTCCGTACTTCAATGCCGTGGGCCGGATGAACTGCCAGTACCCCACCGCCCCCTTGTGGGACCCCGCATGGGGCCGCAGGGCGCTTTCGATCACGGAAATATATTTCAGGTCGTCAGGCATGCCGCGTTCGCGCAACTGT
This sequence comes from Desulfovibrio sp., assembly GCA_028708865.1. Classification (GTDB taxonomy): domain Bacteria; phylum Desulfobacterota; class Desulfovibrionia; order Desulfovibrionales; family Desulfovibrionaceae; genus Paucidesulfovibrio. The sequence continues at coordinate 10,840 of JAQVYA010000005.1, forward strand.
TCTTCAATGTAGGGAAAATAACGTCCGGAACGCTTGACGTTCAAAATAACCTGGTCTCTGTTCCAAAGCAGCACCAGGAGCGCCTTTTCCAGCCCCTCGCGCACCCAGGGGATTTCCAGGGGCACGACCTCGCCGCAAAAGGAAAGCGGACCAGACACACGCAAACAGGAAAGCAATGAAGGAAATTCAGCGGGTTCATCACTGTCTTGCGTTGCCGCGTGGGCCGGAGCCACCCAGAGCAGCAACAACGTCAATGCCAGCACAGGCCAGGCTGAAATGCTGACCCGCCCTATTGGGCCATCCCCCTGCAACCCTTGCCGTTGGGAAAAAAACATCTTCTCAAGCATAGGACGAGCATAGCCCACGAAAACAGGGCCGGGCAAGGCATACCGGGTCTTTTCCCGCCCCAGGGTGCGGATTTGACGCAATCGGCACAAAAAAGCGGAGCGGCCCATCTAAGGCCGCCCCATTGTCCGAGATTCGTTACCACTGCTTTTCCCGGCTATTTTTTCACTTTTCGTCCGAATCTCCGCCCAACCCGGTCAACTCGTCCCGCAGGGCCAGGGCGTTAGCTTCAATCTGCGCGATCATGTCCGTGTCCTCCGGCGTGGCTGTTCCCGCAGCCACGGCTCTCAACGGCCGCACAGCGGCCCGATCCAGCAATTCCAGTTCTTCTAGAATCGCTTGCCGCCTGGCCTGGGCTGCTTCAGCCGTTTCCGCAGCTTCATTCCGAGGCCACGGCTTGCCCACGACCATACCTTCCGCATACTCCACCCAGTCCTGCATCCAGTCCGGCACGTTGTTTTCTGCAACTTCCGCTATATTCCGCACCATGCCGCCCATTATTTGTACACGTTGCATCTTCACCTCCTAATACAATACAGTGATCGCGCCAGGCGTTGCATTCGATCCTCCAGCCGCACCAATCGTGACGGGGTAATTTCCTGCATCGAGCCAAATATCCCGCACACCGAAAAAGCCTGTTCCAACCCGTCTGAAAGCGTTGCTTCCAGCTCCAACGTAATCGTATGAAGTCCCTGGTTTGACCTCAGCCCAGGATGCCGGGATACAATCATGCTGTTCAAAAGAAACGATTCTACTTGTTGCGACTGTAGGAGACATTTTCCACTCCGCGATGGCCACTTGAAGGCCTCGTTCCGTCGCGACAACTAAATACGGCAAATACTCTGAGCTTGTGAGAGCACCCGGGAAGAAAAGAACCGTCCCAAGGGAGCTCTCTCCACCCATCACGTTGCGGCTCCTTCCGCCGCCGATGCCGATAACCCGGCACCAACGCCCCCCAGCCGGAATCTCCAATGTCCCGGATTCAAAAAACGTTTCTCCATGCTCTTGGAAAGGAATACTACGGACTTTGGGCAGGACCCCCTCAGCCAGCTTGCCCTCCGCATCCAGCACAGGCACGCTGTCCGGGGCCGTCCCCACGTCCCGAGTGGCGGCGGTGCCCGCGTTCGTGATCTGCGCCACAGTATGCGTGTGCCCGGTGGCGGACTTGCCGTTCAAGGCGGCTTGCAGGCCCGCAATGGCGGCAATGGGATGACTGTCCAATGCGTCGCGGTTGGTCAGTAGGGCATGCTCATGAACAGCGGCGGCCTGAGCCTGGTCCCGGGCCGTTTCCGCTGCCTCCCGGGCAAAGAGGGCTGCGTCCCGGGCGGCCTGCGAATCCCCTGCCGCGTCCAGGGCGGTCTGCGCCGCTCCCTGGGCCGCGCCCACCGCTTCAACACTGGGACCGTTTTCCAGGCCCGTACCGTCCGGGCTCCACACCAACGTCCGCCGGGCCTCGGGCTCGGGCAGGATCAGGCCCTTGTGGGTGGAGGAAACCGGCAACATCAGCGCCCGGTCAACGCGTTCGCGGTTGGCTTGGGCGATCATGGTTAAAAGATCCAACGCGTTTTCCCTGGCCCGAGCCGAAAGGGGCACGCCTTCTTCGTAGGCGGTTTCCTGCAAAATGGGCGGATCGCGCCGCACGGACAGCGCTTCGCCGGGCTGGGGAGCCGTTCCGAGTACGCATGTCCCGCCGTATTCATCCTCGCCCTGCTGCATGACGTATTCCGAGCCGTGGAGCAGTATCCGCTCGGTCCCGTCCTCTCCCCGCAGGACCACCTCCAGGTCCTCGGTCCGCGTGTAGTGAAACGGCACCACAAACTCCCGGGTGCTTCCGTTCCCCTGGTAAACCACCTTGGAACGTTCCGATGCTATGGTCATTGTCTCTCCATTCCTTTCATCCCGTTGTTTCCCTGTAATATTTCGGCTTACCAATCCTCAAACAAGCCGGCCCCGGTCTGTAACAAGGACCCGGCAAACGGCACGCCAAATCCCGCCATGGCGGGTCCGGCAACACCCCGGGCCCGACCCCGGTATTGTCCGGCGCGATTCCGCCCGGCCAGCAAGGCCCGGGACGCGGCCCGCTCCCCTTGATCCAAAAGCTCCAGCCGTTCCTTGGCATCCTCGGCGGCCCGGCCCTCCATCACGGCCAGGGGCGACCCCGACCCCAGCACCACTCCGGCATTGCCCCAGGCGGCCCGCTTCCGGGCCTGCTCCTTGCGCTGGCGTTCGCGCAACTTGTCCCGCTGGTCCCGGGCCTGATCCCGGGCCGAATCCGCCCGTTGCCGGGCCTCCTGCTCGGCCAGGTCGGCCAGATGTTCGTTTTCCCGTTGTTTACGCCGTGCCGCGCCCGACGCCTGCTGTGACCGCCCCACCACGTTGACGGTCTGCCCGGCCAATGAAACCAGTGCCGTGGCTGCTTCCGCCTGCATGCCCATGGGCCTCCTCCTGCTTTTTTGCTGCATTTTGATTTGCAAACTTATTATATTTTCTTATTTTTAATTAATAATTTAAAGTTACTAATACTATCTTAAGTGTTGACGACAATCTCAGGGACAATCAGCAGCACGCTCATGGGCAACGGCTGAGACTGCACCACGGTAAGCCGCCCGTCCCTGGACCAGCCACGGGCGAATTTAACGGTCTTATCCCCGGACCAGAGCGGCAGAGCCCGGCCCTGGTTCGCGGCAGAGGTAAGGTATTGCACGGGCTCCAGGTTCGCGGCATCGGGTCCGATGCCGCCTCCGAGCGTATTGTGAAACCGCACGGACACCTGCACGATGCGCCGCTGTTTGGTCTGGGCCGTGCCCCGACCCGAGCCCCCTTCGCAGTGCATGGGTCGCAGCACGGATTCATACTCCAGGCCCACGTGCACCTGGTGCGCGGGTTGCGGCAGGTCCAGGCCGCCTGCGGCATCCACCTCCCGGTCGCGGTAGACCAATCCGTCCGCCACTACGCTGACCCGCTCCCCGGCCAAGTGCTCCAGCCCAGCAAGGTGTTGCAACGGCGTCCCCGCATAGGAAACCCCGGAATCCAAAAAAAATCCGTCCGCGGTTTCCCCGCCCTCAAACGTGCATTCCAGGTACTCCACAAAACGTTTCCGGTGGCCGTTCACGTTCCGACAAACCACGATCCAAAGCTCGTCAGTGAGTGTTTCGCGGTTGTAGACCGTGCAGATGCGTTCCACCTGGCCGGAGGTCTCGTGCCGGGCCCAGGCCAACACCTCCTGCTCCGGCTTGTAAGTCAGGGAAAGCAGACGTCCGTCGCGCCGCAGGCACCAGACCAGCGAGTCCGGTTCCTGGGCATAGGCCAGCTGCAACAGCCCGGGGGCGGTAATGTGTTCCGACAAAATGGTCAGGTCCCGGGAGCCGTAGGCGTCCGAATCAAAACGGTACTGCATCTCGCGCACCTTGCGTCCGGCCCGCTGGATGAACAGGCTGGCCGTGGCCACGGACTCCGGCCGGGCACCGGACGCTCCACAGGTGCCTTCCTGACCGGCCTTGACATTTTCGGGGCTGAGGGCCTCTCCGGCCGTGGCCCCGCCCACGGTCCACTCTCCGCCGCTGGTTCCCACCCAGAGGCGGGACTTGGGCACCAAAAATTCAATGGCATTGGCCTGGGCCGCGCTCAGGGTGATCTCCAGTCCGTCGTCGGCCAGCGGTTCTCCGGCTTCGGGGTTCTCAATGCGGTCGCCCACGCTCAGGGATTCCCAAAAATCCCCGTTGAGCGCGCCCTCGGCGTCATGCACCAATTCCACTTCGCCGCTTCCCGGTGTTTCGGCAAAAAGCACCTTCTGGTCCGCCCCGTTGGGCAGGAATTCCACCTCGCCTTTGTAGCGGAAGAACCGTTTTTCCTTGTCCGGGCTTTGGCCGCGCACAACAGACTGTTTTTCAAACCGGCCGCCGTCCAAAACGGTAAAGCTCTGACCCGCCCTTCCGTCACGCGGATCCTCCCCACTGGACTTGACCTCCATGTCGTCCCAATCCTCCAGCGGGACCTCCCGGGTATTGGTCCGAAAATCGAAGTATTCCCCGGTGCGGGAAAACCACAGCGTATTGGGCTGGGCCGGAGTGGCCGCCATGACCAGACGCTGTTCAAAAAAGCAGGCCACAGCAGGCCAGTTGTCCTCTTTCCATTGCTCCGGCTGGCCCACAAAGCGCAGCTCCTCCAATGTCCAGGAGTGGTGGTCCGTACAGGTCAGCTTTCGCGGGGCATGCCGGGGGTGGGTGAGGATCAGGGTGTCGTTGGACTGCACATAGCCGAGCCGTTCCAGGTCCTGGGCCTTGTAGGGCGTGACCAGCCGCACCTCCTCCCCGGGTTCTCCCGTGCTCTCGGTCTTGTCCGGCGAGGCGTCCTCCCCGGAATCGTTGCCGCCAGAATTTTCCGCTTCCGGATTTTCCCCGGGGGAGTCATTTCCCCCGCCTTCTTCGGCAGCAGTGCCCGGCCCGGAGTCCGGAGCCTTCTCCCCGGAAGCGGATTCCCCTGCTCCTTCCCCGGGAGGGTCTTCTTCCGGCTGCGGCACCACGACCCGGCCCCGATCCATGAACACGCGCATGCATCCCTGGCCCTGTTCATCCTCCCCGAACTCCAGCACATAGGATTGCTCTGCATTGTATTCGAACGGCACCAGCAGGGACGGCTTTTCCTGGTTGCCGTCCGGGCACAGGGCCGCGCTCACGAACCGGAAGCCGCTGCGCCGTGTGGCTCCGCCGTGGGGGTGCACGATGAAATTGAGCAGCGTATCGCAACCATTGTAGTATTTGGAGAGGTCCACCCGTCCGGCCAGGCGGGGGCTCAGTTCTCCGGCGGTAAAGTTGGTCAGGGCCGGTGTGGCAATGCTCATGCGCTTTCTCCTTGCGCCGTCCTGCGGGGCGGCGCTTGCTCTGCGTTGTCTTTCCGGGAAGAATACCCCCGGTTTGGAGCGCGGGATGAAAACGGAAAGCAAAAGCCAAGCAAAAGGATGAAAATACCCTCTTGACAGCCTGTGCCGCGCCGGGTTCCCGGGAGGGGGAGCCCCTTTTCGACCGGGCGCGGGTCTGCTACCATTGCCGGTGGTAACGCATCCCCGTTTTTCAGGCACAAGGAGTGGCCATGCCCAACACGCTGCCGGATCAGGCCCGGGAGATCATCAATGCCCTGAACCTGACGCCCCATCCCGAGGAAGGAGGCTATTTCGCCGAGACGTACCGCAGCCCGGACAGGCTGGATGCGGCTGCCCTGCCTGGCCGCTACAGCGCGCACCGCTGCCTGGGCACGGCCATTTATTACCTGCTCGCTCCGGGTATGTTTTCCGCCATGCACCGCCTGCAAAGCGACGAAATATTCCACCTCTACGCCGGGGGGCCGGTACGCATGCTCCAACTGGGACCGGAGCCGGGCCAGGGGCGGGAGGTGATCCTGGGCACGGACCTTACCTTGGGCCAACGCCCTCAAGTGCTGGTGCAGAGCGGGGTTTGGCAAGGCAGCATCCTGGAATCGGGCGCTTCCTTCGCCCTCCTGGGCTGCACCGTGTGTCCGGGGTTTGAATACGCGGACTACGAACACGGCCGCCGGAGCGAACTGCTGCGCCATTGGCCCGGCCACGCCGATCTGCTGCGCAAGTTGACCCAGGAATGAGCCGGATGTCCGCGCCTGTTTTCACCACGGCCGTCTTGCCTGATGGCGAGGCGCCGCGCCGACCCCTTCACGCAACCCCGGACGCCGACGTTGACCGCGCCCTGTTCCCGATCCCGCAAGGAGAGTCCATGATGCACCAACCCCGCCCCATTTCCCTGCTGGCAGTGCTTGCCGCCGCCACCCTGGTTCTGGGCGCGGCCCTGCCCGCCCGGGCAGCCAGCTTCCTCTGGCGGGTGGAGGACCAAGGGCGCAAGGTTTACCTGGCCGGTTCCATGCACTTTGCCACCAAGGACATGTACCCCCTGGATCCGGCCTTTGAAAAAGCCTTCCAGGAAAGCCGCGGCCTGGTGGTGGAGGTGGACGTGGCGTCCGAGCCGCAAAAAATGGCCCGGCTGCTGCTGGAGCTGGCGGTCTGGCCCGAGGGAAAAAGCCTGAACAGCGAGCTTTCGGACGCGGCCAAGGACGCCTTTGAACGGGCCGGACTGGACTGGACCCGCTACGACCGTTTCCGGCCCTGGTACGCGCTCTTGAGCATGCAGGCCCAGGCCCTGGTCAAGGCCGGATTCCGCCCGGAAATGGGCATTGACATGCATTTCCTTGGCCGGGCTCATGAACAGGACATGCCCGTATACGAGCTGGAAAGCCTAGAAGAGCAGTTCCGGCTCCTGGCCGGGCTGGAGGAGATGGATCAGGATGAATACCTGCGTTTTTCCCTGCTGCAACAGCGCACCATGGAAAAGCAGGCCCATCGAATGGCAAAGCTTTGGACCCAGGGGGACACGGGCAAAATGGAGCAGCTCCTTTTTGGCAGTCCGCTCTTCAATGCCGCGTTCCGGCCCATCAATGAGAAATTATTTTTCGACCGCAACCAACGCATGGCCGCCCAGGTGCTGGAATACCTGCACCGGGACGAGCCCGTGCTGATCATCGTGGGGGCAGGCCATCTGCTGGGCCCCCAAGGAATGCTGGAGCTGCTGCGCGAGCACGGTTGCAGCCTGACCCAAATGTAACGGAGCCTTCATGCAAACCCTGGATCTCACCCGCCCCCTGCGCACCGGCATGCCAAGCTACCCAGGCACGCCCGGTCCCCAATGCACCCCTCTGACCGACCTGCCCGACCATGGCTTCCGGGAGCAATCCCTCAGCCTGACCACGCACACCGGCACCCATTGCGATGCCCCGGCCCACGTCTTGCCCACCGGCCCCACCCTGGACCAGCTCCCCCCGGAAACCTGGACCGGCCCGGGCGTCCGCCTGGACCTGCGCCCCCTGAAGCCGGGACAATCCGTCACGCCGGAAATGCTCCGCCCCCTGCTGCCTCCGCCGGAAGTATTATCCGGGGCCTGGCTGCTCCTCTGCACGGGCTGGGCAAGCCAGTGGGGCGCGGACGATTATTTTGCAGATCAGCCGGAGATCACGCCCGAAGCCGCGGCCCTGCTGGGCCGGTGCGAATTGCGCGGCCTGGGCCTGGACATGGCCTCCCTGGAAGGACCGCACCGGGATGGACTCCCGGCCCACCACGCCCTGCTGGAATCGGGCTGCGTGCTTGCGGAAAATCTCTGCCGCCTGGAAGATTTGCCCGCCGCGGGCTTTACCTTCATTTGCGCGCCCCTGTCCCTGCTGCACGCGGATGGCGCGCCCTGCCGGGCCCTGGCCCTGTTGCCCTGAACCACCAATGTACAAAATCAAAGGAACCGGCACGCCATGACGCCCCCCATTGAGGAACGCCTGACCCGGCTGGAAGAGGAACAAGCCCTGCGCGACAGGGAAGTGGAACAGCTCAATGCCGTGGTCACCGAGCAGCAAAAAGAACTGGCCGAGCTTCGCAAGCGGCTGGATCTGCTGGCCGGACGCTACCGCGCCCTGCGCGAATCCATGGCCGACAACGAAAGCGACCAGGGCGAGGACCCGCTTCCTCCGCACTATCTGCCCCGCTGACCAGCCCCCGCTCCGCAGCGGCAGGGCCGGGCACCTCCGTTTCCGGGTGCCCGGCCCTGCTCCGGCTTTTGCCGCCCTTCCCTGCTCAATCCCGGCGGCTCAGCGCCGGTTCAACTTTGCGGAAAGCCAGGCATTGGGCATCACGGACTCGGGCACACCTTCCCGGGCATCCACGCCTCGCGCCTCCAGCAGTTTGCGGCCATACGTTTCCCAGTGGGCCTGGGCCAGCGAGGTGGACCCGGTGAGCGGATACGCCAGAGCCGAAGCCAAGCGCGATGCCAGGGCCTCGGTGAGCAGGGCGTCGTATCGCTGGGGGTCGGTTTCACGGCGCACATAAGAGATGAACAGGGGCGCTCCCGCATCGCACAGAATATGCCGACCCTGAATCTCCCATTTTTCCACCACGTCCTGCCGGGAATCCACCACCGTGACAATACGCAGAAAATCCGCGGGCAGTTCATAACGGCAGGTCCACTTCCAGACCGGCGCCCCCAGGTTGGCGGCCAGGTCGGCCTGGGTCATGGCGCAGTTCCACGGGTGGGAGCGCAGCACCGCATCCCGGATGGAGGGCCAGCGCTGGTTGCAGAGCCGGGCCGCTTTGGTCCCTTCCGTAAGCGAGACAATGGGCTCCTCGCCCAGGTCCTGCAACGCGTTGTTGCAGATTTCAATCACACTCGTTGCCATTTGCTATCCCCTTTCGTACCATTCACTGGTCGGTTGGTGGTTTCCCCTCTGCCGGGAGCAGGCTGCACAGCGGCCCGGCCCACTCCTTTGTCCGGAAGAGCGATGAATAACGCGGAAAAAGCCCTGGTCCGGGACGTGCTCGGCTGGTTCCGGAACGATCTGGGCCTGCCTTCCCCCGGGTTGAAGCGCGGCCAACTCAAATTCCGCCTGCCCCGGACCGAGGAAGCTTTGTTGGAGGACCCGGACCCGGGACCACGGCTCACGGCCTCGCGCTGGCGACGCTGCCTGCTCTACGCCCTGCTGGGCGGACTGCTGGTGGCCGGGGCGGTTTTTCTCTGGGCCCGCTGGTTTCACCCCGGTGTTTTCTTTTTCACGGCGTTCATGGTGGCCCTGGTCTATTTCCTGCCCATCCTGGCGGCCATTGTCCCGGATCGGCCCGTCGTCCTTGAGCACGGCCCCCTGGTGGAACAAGAGCTGGTCCGCGCCCTGGCCCTGGCCTACCTGAACCGCCACCCCCTGCGCGAGGCCGCGCACTGCCTGCTGGACGCGCTGCTCGCGCCGCTCCTGCTTTCCTGGCAGGAAGGACTGGCCTTCTGGTTCACCCGGCAATACTTCCGGGAGCGGGGACGGGCCGGGTTCCAACCGGGCCAGATGTCCCTGCGGGGCCGCATCACTGCGGACCTCCTGCGCCTGCCGGGCCGGATCGGACGCGGCCGCGTGTTGCGCTGGTTCCTCCTGCATTCCTGAGACCGCCCCACCATATGGCTTGCCTTTTTGTGAAACATGACTATTCATATGTTGTTGAGGCCCTAAACCAGCCCGGGGATTCGCGGCTGAGGCCCATGCAAAAGTACTGACAATGTTTTTCAAAAAAATATATTTTCATCATTCAATCCAATGAAGTAGACTTTCATTTTCTGCCGCCTCTTTAACTTTTATAACCGAAAACAACACGACGCACTGCTCCCGGGTTCCGTCCCGTCCCCCGCCAACAGCCACATCCTGCCGGGCGGGGCATAACGATTTTCCTTGCGGCGCGTGTTCATATCTTCTATCCAGACCACTTCCCGGACCGCGCACCCCCTATGGTCCCCGTGCCTGCTCCCGGAAGATCGAGGTTGATTTATGTATAAGACGCTTTGCCTTATGGTCCTGGCCCTTGTGGTCGTCGTCTTCGGTGCCGTCATTTCCAACGAACTCCAGCACGGTCCTGTACCCGTCACCGACGATGCGGTACGCGTGGCCGGCCCCGTCAGCGAAGAATACCCGGACACTCCCATGCAGCCCCTGCGTCCCAGGGCGCCGGAAGGGGAACAGGAAGGCTCCCTTTCCTGGAACCGCGCTGCCGCGCTGCTCTTCATGGGCGCCTACCGCGACAATTGATGGCCCACACCCCGCCGCTATTGCAAACAGGGAAAACAATGCCTGCGGCGGCCCGGCCCGAAGCGGCCCCGGCCACAACCGGGACCGCCTTTCCACCCGAACCTAAGCCCGGGTTCCGGGCTCGTATTTTCCCGGGTAGAGCATCTCAAACCCCCGGGACACCTTGGCCACAAATTCCGGATCACGCTGCATGGAATCGTGGTAGCGCGGGTCGCGCATCATTTCCTTGAGCTTGGCCGGGGTCAGGCCCTGGGCTGCATCCTCCCCACGGAACCGGAATCGCCCCTCCAGCAGCACCGGAGCCAGCCGGGCCAGCGCATTGATGACCACGGCCCTGTCCGAGGCCCCGGTATCGTCCAAAACCTCCATGAGGTCCTCGCCGCCCAGGGCCAGTGCTGCCCGCCGCGCCGCCTCCAGCACGGAACGCGTCTCTCCACGGTGCACGCTGCGCAGGTTCTCCAGCTCCCTGCCCCGTTGCTGTTCGCGGTCCCGGTCCTGGTTCACGAAGGCTTCCACATTGAGCGGTAAAAACCATTCGTAGAGCCCCTGCACCTGTTCCGGGGTCATTCCAAGGGCATGAGCTTTTTTCAAGAACCCATTGATCAACTCCTCCTGCAACTCAAAACCTTCCGGCAGGTCCACCTCCGGCAGGGAATAGCCCTCCGGCCCCTCGGGCAACCCCAGCGCGGTCCGGAATTCCTCCATCTCCTCGGGAGCGGCCGCACCGCGCGGCACGCGCACATAGCCCTCGGGGCGGCGGCCCAGCATCCGCTGGGCATGCACCAAAGCCTTGACCGCCTCATCCTTGCTGCCGTATTTGCGCAGGGCCGGATGCTCCCGCAGGGGAATCTGCGCTTCATTGCCATCCTCCCCACGCACGGGCACGGTCCACTCCGCCGGCAGGTCCATCCACCAGCCCTGCTCCCCGCCAACACGTTCCACTCGCTGTTCCTTCATTGATTTCTCCATTTTTTCTAGAGTTTTTCTCTCAGCTTCCCATGTCCCCATGGCACACCCCTTGCTTCTCTCCCGGGCAGTCACCGCATCGGGCAGACCTTGCCCGGTACCCAATTCAAGGAGGCTTCATGCGACGTCTTCGCTCACTATTGCGCGTGACCCTGCTTGGGGTGGCGGCTTATGCCCTGACCCTGGCCCTGAGCACCTGGGTCACTCATTTGAACACCCTGCACGCGCTCCAGTAGCCGGGCCGTGGCCGTAACCTCGGCCAGGGCGTGGGCCGCGCCTCCGGTTGGACCACCTTCCGGTCCGCTGCTGCGCGCTGCGCCGTGGCCCCGGCGGCCCTGCCGGACCATTTCCAGCACCTGGAGCACCAGGGACCGCCGCCCCTCGGCATGGGCCATTTCCAGTGCATCCGGGGAAAACAGCGGTTTTTCGTATCGGCCACGAAAAAGCAGATCCGCGAGCACGCGCTCGCCGTCCGGTCCGCTAAAAACCCGTGCATACGCGGCCTGCAATTCTTCAATATTCCAGATCATACAATCTCCTGCGCTGCCGGGTCTTGCTCCGGCGTCTCGGCCTGCTCCGGGGCCTGTGTTGCGGCCTGGGCCTGAATTGGCGCCTGGGCCTGGCGCGCGGCCTGCACCTCTTCCTCGGGCCGGAGGTAGTCTCCCGGCGTGCCGAACATTTCCGCAGCATGCCGGGCAATGCGATCCGTTTCGAAGTTGTCCATGATGCGGAACACATCCCCGCCCTGCAAAAACGGACCGAGATATTCCATCATCTGCAACAGTGACTGCGCCTCGTATTGCTTTTGTGCCCGGGCCACGGGCGAAAGGTATTCCACTTCCAGGTCCCGCGGGCGGATGTCCGGGGGCAGGGGCGGCAGCTCGCCGGCCCGGAGCAGAATATTGAAGACCCGGCGGATCAACGGACTGAGGAATTCGGTTTGCATGCGGCCCAGAACAGGCCCCAGCAGCCGCATTTTTTCGCTCTGCCGAATCACGGCCTCGGTGGCCGTGGTGCCCGGGCCTTCCGGAGCGAGCTGGTCCGTGAGAAAGATGCGGGCTACGCTCTGCCTGCGGGTGAGCATCATCTCCTCGGCGGCCCGAAGGTCCACGGCCACGGGCAGCGCCTCGATGCGGTCCCGGCTTCCGGCGCGGTAGTAGGAGAGCCCGCCCGGTCCGGTGTGCACCGGTCCCAGAAAACCGTCGTCCGGCACCATCAGCGGAGGGTCGCTCATCTTTTCCGCTGCCATGAGCGCGGTACGGGCCATGGCGTTGAGCACGCGCACATCCGAAAGGGCCGTGAGCCCGGGTCCGCGCCCATAGGTCTCCCCCGCGGCCTTGGACCAGCGCGGCACCATGTAGGGCATTTCCAGGTACCCGCCCTCTTCCAGGATGTGCCCTCCCTCGGACTCCAGATACACGCAGGCCCAGGGGAAGTCCGCGCAGGTGAAGCCCGCGGGGTCCCTGTCCGCTCGGGGAAAGACCGCATGCACGATCTCCACCGTATCCTCGGGCCGGTCCGCGGCCAGGTTGCGCACCCGTTCGGAGCAATCCGCCCCCCATTCCTGCACCACCTGCCGGGCGGTCAGCTCGTAGCGGCGGTACACGGTGTCCACCACGCCCCGCACATTCTCGGCCACATAGACCTCGCCCAACGGGCGGGTGGAAAAGCGCACCACGCTGTCCGGGTCGGCCTCCACGTACATGACGGCCGTGCCCAGCAGCACGATGTCCAGATACAGTTCGTGCACATGGGCCTGGAACCCCGAAGCCTCGGTATTGAACAGCCGGACCATGCGTTCGCGGGCCTTTTGCAAAAATCCGCGCACATCCCGGCGGTCCATGGCCTGTTCCCCGCGTACGCGGATGTCGAACCAGGGCAGGGCCGGGTTGGTCAGCAGGCCGCCCAGGCCCGAGGCCAGTTGCTCCAGGGCGTGGGTAGGGGAAGAATCAAAAATCAATTCATCCCCGGCATCCCCACGGCGGCCTCCCTTTTCAAAGGAGTTCTTGCGCGGCAGCATGTAGTCGCTGATGTCGCGCCACAGCGGTTCCCAGGCTGACCGGGCCGTTTCCATGGCCTCCAGCCGACCCTTGACGCGGCCGGCCAGTTCCAATTCATATTCCGGATTGACCTGTCTCATTGTCCCAGCTTCCCCTTAAGGCCGCCCTGAAGCACCTCGGCCTCACCCAGGCTTTCCAAAGTCCCACCGGCGAGCAGCGTCCCGGCTCCGGCACGCTTTTTCTTTCGCACCTCGGCCAGTTCCCGGGCCTCTTCCTTTCGCTCCCGTTCCTTGCGTCGCTCTTCAGCCTCTCGCTTGCGCTGCTCCTCCAGCTCCCTGGCCCGCTGGTCCGCCGCGCTCGGGGATCCCCCCCGGCCCGACGACGAAGCGCCGCCGGAGAGCAGCCCCACGGCTGTACCAATCACAGCGCTTCCTACGGATCCTCCCATGGCATTCCTCCTTGCGTTTGCGCACCGGTTCGGCCCGGCGCAACGCCATGCTAGCCCCGGTTTTCCGCGTCGGATGAAAAAGGAAAGTCTTTGGAGGGCAAAAGGATGAAAGTTCCCTATTGACAGGATTCCGCATGGCCCGACCTTGACAGCAGCGGGCAATCGTGGTGCACTGAGATACGGATTAGAATTGGGGTAAGGTGCGCAGAAAGCGCCGCAGGCAAAGGGGAACCAGCATGTCCATGACGGGCGTTACCGACTTCATCGTGGCGGGTCCACCGGGCCAGACCACTGCCGGACCTGCCGGGCATTTCACGGCCGGACCGGCCGGAGAGGTGCGTCCCGGGCCAGCGGCGTCCGTTCCCGTCACTCCGGCGGGCCACGTGCCCATCGACACCTCCCAGGCCCGGGTGCCCATCGACACCACCCCCGGCTGGATTCCGCTGCATGGCCCGGGAATGGGAACCGCGTTCGGCGGGGGCGGTAGTCCGGGCGCCAGCGGCGGCGGAGGCCTGGCCACAAGCAGTACCATGGTTTCCCTGGCCCTCAATGCCCCCTCCACCGGCGGGGACAACCACTTCACCCCGGCGGGGCAAACCCCGGTGCACAGCACCACCGGCGGCGTGTTCACTCCGGCGGGAAATGTGCCCATCAGCACGGCCGTGGGTGGTCAGTTCACTCCGGGTGGCGACGTGCGCCCCACACCCGGCTATTTTCATTTCACCCCCGGCGGAGATGTGCGCCCCACGCCCGGCACCAGCCACTTCACCCCGGGCGGCAGCGTGGCCATCGGCCTGGGCGGCAGCCACTACGTGCCCGGCGGGCATGTGCCCATCGCGCCCAAGCTGGGCATCGATCCCAACACGCCTCCGGCCCGCGTGAATCCGCCCAGCCCGGGCCGCGTTTTCCCGCACCAGATGAGCAACTTCCACGGGCCCCGGATGCAGCACAACCAGAACTGGCCCAGTGACGAGTTCCAGCATGTCATGAATACCCGGGCCTGGGAGCCGCTGGATTCACGCAGCACCTGGGAGCCGCCGGAAAAGATGAATTTTGTGCTCAGCACGGACTTGGTGGACACTGGCGCGCTGCTGGATCTTCTGGACACGCGTGTGCCCCCGGATCCGACCCGGCCCGCCGTGGAGCACAAGAGCTTCGACTTCTCGCAGCAGACGAGCCACACCCATCGCACCACCGTCAATGAGGTGGACGCCTCCAGCGTGAGCTACAACGAGCAGCACCTGCCCACGTATCTCTTTGAGGACAACCGCACCAACACCTACATTCTGGCCGCGCCCGAACGGACCAGCGGCAGCCTGCTCACCCAAAGCGGGTAGACCCGCAACGGTCCGCCAGGCCGACGCTCTTTTGAAGAGCCATTGCCCGGGCCAAGGCGGTCGGCCCGCGCCATGCCCTTGACCCGGGCAACAAGCCCAAACCAACGATCAGATCATTTCCCGCATGCCCGAGAAAAACGCTTCGCGGTCAAAAGCGGCATGTTGGGCCTCCAATTCCGGCAAGGCCTGGAAAAAGGCTTCCCATCCGCTGAGTTCCGCCAGCTTTTTCTTGTCCGCATAGGGCTTGAACGTGGTGCCCCGGGGGCATTTGGTCATGATGATTTCAAACACTCCCTCTGCATTCTGGTCGGACCAAAACGCGGACCAGGCGGTCCGGTCGCCCTCCGTCTTTTTATATTTTTCAAAAAATCGCTCGAACGTTGCCTGAATTTCCTGATCTTTCATGGAAAGTCCTCCTGCCTGGGAACATTCTGGGGCATTTTTAGCAATAATCATGCCCACGTGCAAAACCATGTTTCAACGCTTGTGCCATGCCTCACATTACAGTGGAAGTGTTTCTCTTTCAAACCTGCCATGCTATTGGTGGGAGTAATATGTCCTTCCACCAATGCCGACCATGGAGGTTGCCATGAGGCTGAACCGCATCAGCATCCGCTGGAAAATGATCATCCCGTTCACAGCCAGCGTACTCATCCTGGGCCTGGTCGCCATGCTCATCGTCCGCAGCGAGCTGGACGACCTGCACGGCGCTTCCATCCGCTCCCGGGCCGAAGCCAAGGCCGAAGCCATCCGCGAGGAAATCGACCTGGCATCCAGACTGGCCCGGGATTCCGCAGCGCTGTTCAGCTCCCGCCCTGTTGTGGTTCAGGCCTTTGAGATGGCGCGCAGCGGCGACATAGACAATGAAACCGACTCCATGGCCCAGGCCGCACGCGAAATGCTCCGGCGTGAGCTGGCCCAAGAAATGGCGGGCTTCAAAAATGTGAGCGGCGGCGCGCTCAAGCTGCACTTCCACCTGCCCAACGGCCGCAGCCTCCTGCGCATCTGGCGGCAAAAACAAACCCAGCGCAACGGCCAGTGGGTGGATGTTTCCGACGACCTTTCCTCCTTCCGGCAAACCGTGCTGGACGTGAACCGAACCGGCCAGCCCGTGCAGGGAATCGAACTGGGCCGGGGCGGATTCGTGATCCGCGGCCTGGCTCCGGTGCGCACCCCTCAGGGCGGTCAACTCGGCTCCGTGGAAGTGTTGCTGGATTTCCAGCCCATCCTGGACGCGGCCCAGGACCAGGACGGCTCCACCGTGTTCCTGTTCATGAATGCGGAAATGCTCACCATCACCAAACGGCTTCAGGACCCGCAAAAATTCCCGCTACTCAAGGACTTCGTACTGGTGGCCGGAGACATGGGCCAGGCCCTTGCGGAAGGCGTGTCCCCCGAGTTTCTGGCCCAGGGCAGGGAAGGACTCCAGGTTCACTGGAACGCGGACCACGCTCTGAGCGTTTTTCCGGTGCGCGACTACCAGGGCGAACAGATCGGCGTCATGGCCTACGCCATCAACGCCAAGGTGCAACAGGCAGGCATGGATGCGCTCTGGTTCACCCTCACCGGCGTCTTCCTGCTGGTGCTGCTCCTGCCCGGCGCGCTCCTGCTGCTGGCGCTCAATTTTGCGGTCATCCGCCCGGTCCGGGCCCTGCAAGGAACCATCTGTGAAGTCTCCCGCGGCGACCTGAGCTGCGGAATGTACCTTGAGACCGGGGACGAAATGGAGGAAATGGGCAAGGCCCTGCAACAACTGGTGCAGGCCCAGGAAGGACGCGCCGCCCTTGCTTCCCGCATTGCCCAGGGCGATCTCACGGATACCGTGACCCTGGCTTCGGAACAAGACACCCTGGGGAAATCCCTGGCCGACATGAGCGAAAACCTGAACAAGCTCGTCCAGCAGGTCCAGTCCTCCTCGGACCAAATCGCGGCCGGAGCCAACCAGGTTTCGGACTCCAGTCAGACCCTGTCCCAGGGAGCCACCCAGCAGGCCTCCTCCCTGGAAGAAATCACCAGTTCCGTCACGGAAATAACCAACCGCACACGCGTCAACGCGGAAAACGCGGGCGAAGCCACGCGCCTGGCCGGGGAAGCTCGGGACCAGGCAGGCAATGGTCAGAAAAGCATGGAGCAGATGCTGCAAGCCATGGAAGCCATTAACGAGTCCAGCCAGTCCGTGGCCAAAATCATCAAAGTCATTGACGAAATAGCCTTCCAGACCAACCTGCTGGCCCTGAACGCCGCCGTGGAAGCGGCCCGGGCCGGAAGGCATGGCAAGGGATTCGCCGTAGTGGCCGAGGAGGTTCGCAACCTGGCCTCCCGCAGCGCCAAGGCAGCCAGGGAAACCGCCCAGCTCATCGAAGATTCCGTGGTCAAGGTGGATGCAGGCGCGGGAATCGCGGCCCAGACCAGTGAAGCCCTGGCCGGAATCGTACAGTCCGCGGCCAAGGCCGCCGAGCTGGTGGACGAAATCGCCCACGCCAACCGGGAGCAGGCCGAGGCCGTCAGCCAGGTGAACCAGGGTTTGACCCAGGTGGAACAAGTCACCCAGGCCAATACGGCCAGCGCAGAGCAGACCGCGTCCGCCGCCGAGCAGCTCTCATCCCAGGCCGCCTGGCTGCGTAACGTGTTGACCCGCTTCCGCACCAAATCCCTGCAAGATGAGTCCGCCTCCGCAGAAGACAGCTCCAATTCGCGGCCTCGCCGCCGCTCCGCAGCGCCAGAACGTCAGCAGCTCCCGCAGGGCCAACCCCGTTCAAAGGATCAGGCAGAAAACCAGGACGGTGAAACCTGGCCCCGGGAATTGGATTCCTTCTAACAAAAAAGACATCCCAAAAGACAAACTGCCGAAGCACCGCCAACACGGTTCTTCGGCAGTTTGTCGTCAGCCCACGGCCAGCTCCGAGGCCAGTTCCCCCAGGGTGTGCAGGGCCTGCTCCAACTGCTGGGACCAGACCCCGCCGCAACTCAACCGCAGGCAGTTATCGAACCCCTCCTGCGTGGTGAAGATCGGTCCCGGCGCAATGCCGATGCCCTGCTCCTGGGCACGGTAAAACAGCTCCACCGCATCCACCCCGCCAGGCAGTTCCACCCAAAGCACAATGCCCCCGCGCGGCTCGGTAATCCGCGTGCCGGACGGAAAACACCGCCCCACCTGGGAGCGCATCAGCCGCATCTGTTTTTCCACGGCCGTACGCAGGCGCTTCAACTGCCGCTCATACTGCCCCGCAGCCAGATATTCCGCCATGGCCATCTGATTGGGGCTCGCGGTGCAGACGTTGGTCGTGGCCTTGACTTCCAAGGCCCTGTCCCGGAAGCGGCCCGGCGCAAGCCAGCCCACGCGCCAGCCCGGGCACACGGTCTTGGAAAAAGACGAACAGAGCATGACCAGCCCCTTGTCATCCAAAGCCTTGAAACTGCCGGGACGCGGCCCTGCAAAATGCAGATCCGTGTAGACATCGTCCTCCACCAGCGGAATGTCCCGGGCCTCCAGCAAACGCAAAATTTCCTTCTTGGCCCACTCAGGGGTCAAGGCCCCGTCCGGATTATTGAAATTCGGGCAAAGAATGCACACCTTGACCTGGTATTTGTCCAAAGCCGAGGCCACATCCAACGGGTCCACGCCCGACCCCGGGCAGGAAGGAATCTCCACGGCTCGAAGTCCCAAATTTTCAATCAGCTGCAAAAAGCAATAATACGTGGGCGATTGGATGAGCACATTATCGCCCGGCCGGGTCAAGGCGCGCAGGCAAATGGAAAGCCCCTCCATGGCTCCGCAGGTGATGATCAGATCATCAGGGCCGATTCCGGCTTCAGGATCGGTACAGCGGAACGCGATCTGCCGCCGAAGCTCCTCGTTGCCCGGAATGGTTTCATAGCTCATGGCCCGGGTGGGATGCTCCCGCAGGGCACGGCCCAAGAACCGGGCCAACGCCTTGGTGGGCAACAGTTCCTCCGTAGGGCAGATCACCCCCAGCGGGGCGAGCAACGGACTGCCCACGGCGCCAAGCACGGTCTGAATCAACTGGCCACGGTTCACGGCGCGCGGAGCCGGATCCGAAGCCCGGGCCCGGGGCGGCTCCAATGCACGGAACGAACGGCGAACAAAAAAACCCGAGCGGGGCCGGGACTCGATCACCCCTTTGCTCTCCAGTTCCATATAGGCCTGGTTCACCGTGGAAAGGGACAGCCCGGTACGCACGCGCATGGCGCGCAGGGACGGCAACTTGTCACCCCGGCCCAAGGTCCCGGATTCGATCATTTCCAATATTTGCCGTTCAACGGCCTGATAAAGGTACGGTTCTTGCCAAGATGGCTGCATGGGAACTCCGAACTGTATCCGTCGAATCAAAAGTAAACTGTATCTGTACTGGTGACAGAATATCTGGTTTACTGCTCCTTAGCAAACAAGAACCCATTCGACCCGCGCCCAAAGTCCAACGGCAATTTCCACTCGTCGGTTCGCCTCCACGCTCCCCTCCTCATGTGATCGCCCTGCGCGATCCTCCCGGAAGACGACCCGACGAGTTTCTTTTCCGCTGGCACGCGCATGGAGCCAGCATGCATTCAACCGACAACGCCGCCACAACATCAGACATGCCCGGCCAGGCCTCCCGCCAAGAGAAAATAGCTTCCGGCGTCCGCCAGGCTCTGCCCGTGGTGCTGGGGTACATTCCCGTGGGCTTTGCCTTTGGCGTGCTCGGGGCCAAGGTGGGGGCCAGCGTGTTCAACGTGGTGCTCATGTCCGTGTTGGTCTACGCCGGGTCGGCCCAGCTCATCGCTGCGGGATTGCTCGCGGCCGGGGCCGCCCCCCTGACCATCATTGTGACCACCTTCATCGTCAACCTGCGGCACATGCTCATGTCCGCTTCTCTGGCGCCGCACCTGCGCAACATGAGCAAGTGGGAACAAGCCCTGTTCAGCTTTCAGCTCACGGACGAAAGCTTTGCCCTGCATTCTGGGCGTTTTCAGGATCCGCACGGGCCCGCCGCCAAAGCCGAAACCTTTGCCCTCAACGTTACGGCCCACTGCGCCTGGGTCTTCGGTTCCTGGCTCGGGGTCACGGCCAGCACACTCATCGCCGACGTCCGACCCGTGGGGCTGGACTTTGCCCTGCCCGCCATGTTCATCGCCCTGCTCGTGGCCCAGACCCACAGCCGCCTGCAACTTTGCATCGGCCTGGGGGCCGGACTCCTGTCCACGGGGCTGCTGCTGGCCGGCGTGAACCAATGGAACGTAATCTTAGCCACCGTGATTGCCGCGGCCCTGGGCGCCTACCTGGAGGAACGATGGACCAACGAACGCTGCTGCTGACCATCCTCGGGATGGCCCTCGTAACCTACATTCCCCGCGCCCTGCCCGCGCTGACCCTTTCATCCCGCAGCCTGCCCGGACCCGTGCGGCGCTTCCTCTCCTTCGTCCCCGTGGCCGTACTGTCCGCCCTGCTGTTGCCCTCGCTGCTGGCTCCCAATGCCCAGCTCGACTTTTCCGGGTCCAATATCTTCCTCTGGGTCAGCCTGATCCTGCTGCCCATCTGCATCAAAACACGAAGCTTTTTCGGTACCGTGGCCATGGGAATGGGGCTTGTGGCCCTGGCCCGCTGGCTGTTTGGAGTATAACCGCAACTAAGACCACGAAGGCCTCCGGCGGCCAAAGGGCCCGCGGCCCTTTGGAATCCCGTTTACCGGACGCGCTCACGCGCGCCCGGGGGCATGGCCATAACCCCGAGCGGCGACAGCCGCGAGCAATGAAAGTCTTTGGAAAGGGGGTCCGGGGGAAGAACCTTTCTTCAGAAAGGTTTGCCCCCGGAAAGAAAGCTTGCCAATAAAATCAAGATAAAAGCAATGCCTCCGGCGGCCAAAGGGCCCGCGGCCCTTTGGAATCCCATTTACCGGACGCGCTCACGCGCGCCCGGGGGCATGGCCATAATCCCGAGCGGCGACAGCCGCGAGCAATGAAAGTCTTTGGAAAGGGGGCCCGGGGGAAGAACCTTTCTTCAGAAAGGTTTGCCCCCGGAAAGCAAGCTTGCCAATAAAATCAAGATAAAAGCAATGCCTCCGGCGGCCAAAGGGCCCGCGGCCCTTTGGAATCCCATTTACCGGACGCGCTCACGCGCGCCCGGGGGCATGGCCATAATCCCGAGCGGCGACAGCCGCGAGCAATGAAAGTCTTTGGAAAGGGGGCCTGGGGGAAGAACCTTTCTTCAGAAAGGTTTGCCCCTGGAGAGCATCTTCTATTAGACAGTTACCGATAGCATGTCGATCAATGCGCCTCGCTATGCAGCGCAACGCGAACGCGCCCGGAATCGCAGGCAAAGCGTATGCTTTCCGGACGTTTGCTTTCGGAGACGCTTTCCGTGCGAAAATGCTTTTGCACGCTCATGCGTTGGTCGCGCACCAGGGTATGGCTTGTCTCGAGCAGCACTCCCCCTTCTGGGCCGAGGAACTGCGTGTTGACGGTGACGAACATGTCCCCGTCCAGATAATCAATGCGGTAGGCGTACTTGCCCGAGGCAAGGGGGTGCTCCCAGGAATCGCCCTGGCCGAGTACAGTTTCCCCTGGAGCGTCGCCCATGAGGGCCGAAGCCGTTCCGCAGACGAGCAACAGGGTGCAAAGGGCTACGACCCGAATCAGACGCCGCACCATCCGCCCGGGCCGTAGCCGGGACGCTTGCGCCGCTAAATTGTGTTTGTAATTTGTATGCATAGGTTTCGATTTCCCGCAGCGTGCCCTGCGGAAGTTCGATAGGTATTCCATTTACAAGGAAATGTCCACACTTTCAGCACGCCCGCTGCATGGTCTTTCACCGCGGAAATGCTGCATGGGCGGCCAGGTCGGACGTCTGGGAGGGACATGGTTAGGCTGTTCTGAGATCAACACACAATTTCATGCGGGTTCCGCCTTGAGGGCTTTCTCCCACGATCAACTCGGCCTTGAGGCAGACCGCCAGTTGCCTGGCAATGCCCAGGCCCAGGCCGGTGCCGCCGTAGCGGCGGGTATAGGAGCCATCAATCTGCGTAAAGGGTTCGAACACGGTTTCCCGCATTTCATTGGGAATACCAGGCCCGGCGTCGTCCACAATGAAGCAGGTGAACAGGGTGTCGTGGTCGGTCTCCTCCTGGGAAACATGCACCACCACTTGGCCTTCGGACGTAAACTTCACTGCGTTTTCAACCAGTTGATCCAAAATACGACGCAGTTTGGTTCCGTCGCCACGCAAGTCTTTCAGGCTCGGCTCTATCTGGACTTCCAGACCGATGCCTTTGGCCTCGGCCATGTCGCCATAGGTGGACTTCAACCCGCGCAACACGTCACGCACGCTGAAGGGATAGGTCTCGATTTCCGTAACGCAAGTTTCCAGGGACACGAATTCCAGAAGTCGCTCCAAGAGGCGCTGCAATGCCCGGGCACTGTGCTCCGCCTCCTTGAGGCGCTCCCGGCGGGTCTCCGGGTCCTGTCCTTCCAGGGCCAGAAGTTGCAGCATGCCCAGCACCCCGTTGAGCGGGGTCCGAAATTCATGGCCCATCCGCGCCAGGAATTCGCTTTTGACCCGGTTGCTTTTTTCGGCCAGCTCTTTGGCGGCGCGCTGTTTTTGCACGGCTTCGGTGTAGGCGGTCACGTCCTGGGCCACGCCGGCCGTACGCACCACCCGGCCGTCCCGCACCACCGGGAACGTCCGCGCCCGAACATGGCGTACGCTGCCGCCGGGTGAAAGCACCCGCAGCGTCACATCCTGAATGGACCCGGTATCGTCCTGCCCGCCCAAAAGGCTGCGGGCGATGGCCTGGTCTTCGGGGTGCACCACCTGCATGAGCCGGGCAGGCTCGTCCTGCAACTCCCGACCGGGCAGACCAAATACCGGCTCGAACCCGGGGCTGACGTAGACCAGCCGTCCCCCTTCCTGCAACCAGTAGGCTTCTTCAATGGCCCTGACCAGTTCCCGAAACCGTTCACGGCTTTCTTCCAGCTCGTTGGTAATGCGGCGGTGTTCGGTCATGTCCCGCACCACGCCCACGATCTGGTGCAATGCTCCGTTCTCGCCAAGAATGCAGGAAATGTTCACCACCAGCCAGATGGTGGCCCCGTCCTTACGCAGGCCCCGAACTTCCAGGCTGCGGCCCGAAGTGTCTCCTTCGGAAATTTCCTCCAGCACTTTGCGGGCGCGGGTCATGTCGTCGGCATGGGTGAGAAACGACATGTGCCTTCCTTCCACCTCGGACGGGGAATACCCGAACATGGTCCGCAACGCCGGGGAAACGTAGGTAAAGCGTCCCTGCGGATCCAGGCTGAAGACGATGTCATGGATATTGTCCATGATCACCTTGAGCCGCTTCCGGCCCTGCTCCAGATCCGCCAGCAGGCGCTTGCGCTCGCTGACGTCCACGGCCATGACCACCAGCCCGTCCGGCTCATGGGAGGGGCCGCGCAGCAGGGTCACGGAGGTAAGCGCGTCGAACGTTCTGGAATCAGAGGTTACATGCCGCATTTCCTCCTGATGCACGCCCTGGGCCAGCACGCGTTCCAGGATCGCTTCCAACGGAGGATCTTCCGGGGAAACTACAAAGAAATCCTTAATATTTTGGATTCTTCCGGAAGTAACTTCGTTCTGTCCGTGCATCTGCACCCAGGCCGGATTGATGTACCGTATCTTGCCGTCCAGGTCGGTCACGGCCATGCCATACCCGGCCTGGTCCAGGGCCAGGCGAAGCCCTTCAAGTTCCTGGCGGCTTTTCCGCAAGGGGGTAATGTCGTGCCCGATGCTCAAAATTTCGGTGATCCGGCCGCGCTCGTCCCGCAGGGCCCGGTTGCTCCAAAGAATCCAGGCCCGTTCCCCGTTATTGCGCACGTTTTCATTCTGATTCAGGGCAAACCGGTCCACATCCTTGACAACATCTTTCCACATTTTTCGAAGGTTGCGGCCTTCGGAATCGGTTTCCGGGAGAATAAGCCCCAGCACGTGGCGATGCTTGATCTCTTCTTCCGCGTAACCGAAGAAGCGTTGCCCGTAGCTGTTCATGAACGTGACATAACCGTCCGGAGTCATGCGCAGGATGATGCTGTTGGCGCTTTCCACCAAGGTCCCGTACAGGGTTTCCCGTTCCCGCAGGGCGGTCTCGGCCTGCACCCGCCGGGTTACGTCCTGGAGAAAAATAGCCGCGTGCGTGACCCGGCCGCGCTGAAATACCGGACTGTACCCCACTTCCACGTTGCGTCCCTGGAGCGAGGGGATGGGCACCACCAGCTTGTCCCGCACCTTGCGACCCCGGAAACATTCTTCCAGATTTTTCCGGATGACCTGCTCATAGAGGTCCACGCCCCAAACCTGGCCCACGCTGCGTCCCGTAAGATCGCCCGGGTCCAGGTCCAGCATCCGGGCGTAGGCGTCGTTCACGGCGCGGTACGTATGGTTCCGGTCCATAATGGCTACGGCGTCGCCCGAAGCGTCCAGAGCCAGACTCAGGAAGCGGGCCCGTCGCAGGCGCTGGATCGTCAGGACCGCGGCCCAGAGCCCCAGGACGGCCACCGGAGCCAGAATCAACAGGGCCCAGCCCAGTTGTTGGCCGTTTGCAAACGGCCAGAAGCCATGAGCATGGGCCGGGGCGGGCAGCAGCCCCACTAAAACGGCGCAGCTCGCGCCCCGAAGAATGGAAAACCAGTGGCTCGTTCGCATACGGTACCGGTACGTTGTCGTGTTTCCGGCGGACTTGGCCGCCCATCTCCGATTGTATACGCCATTCCGGCCCGCTCGTCAGCCATTGCGTGACGCCTCAAAATGACACTGCCCGGCCAAACGCTGCCGGGCAGTACGAAGAAGGACAAAGTCGGCGAAGGCCGCCCTCACCATAGGAAAGAAGGCACGGGAAAGCTCTTCCCTCCGAAGGCTGTCCATGCCCCCCTTGAGTAGGGCCCGGGCGCCATCGGCTGGCAGGACACGGCATCAGTCGTCCAGAAACGTCACTTCCCCGTCCAAAATATAATACAACAGTTCATGCTCGGCGCTAAGGTAAGCCACCAGCGAACCCAGGCTGTGATCCCCGAGATGCTCCACGCGGATGTAGGCATGCCGGTACCCGGCCTGGGAAAGGTCATGTGAGGTCAATACGCTGGAAAAATGGACATTCTGCGTTCGCAGGTCTTCCAGCAAGGCGGCCAGGGGGCCGGGCTTGGCCTCCAGGCGGAAAGCGAATTGGGCGCCGCCACGAGCCAGGCCGGTAGCTGAAGCCAGGAATCGGAAAACGTCTACTTCCGTAATGATGCCGAGCAGCTTCTTGTCCTTGTCCGCCACGGGCAGGCCGCCCACCTTGTGCCGGGCCAGCAGGCTGGCCACCGTGTCCATGGCCGTATCCGGCCCCACGCACACCGGTTCCTCGGTCATGATGCTCTTGATCTTCAGCTCGGCCAGGCCCCGGCCCTGCTCCTCCAAGGCCCCGCCCGGCAGATACTTGGACGGCATGGCGTCGCGAATATCACGGTCCGACACAATGCCCACAACCAGCCCCTGCTCATCCACCACAGGGAATTGCCGCACTCCCTGGGCGCGCATCACCTCGGCCGCGGCCACCACATTTTCCTCCGGGCCGAGCGTCATGGCCCCCTCGGACATCCAATAGCGAACCAGCATGATACCACTCCTGTTGTTTTATGTACCCTTGGGGGCATTGCAGCCCCTGATGCTCCGGCATGCCGTCAGGCGGTGACACGGCCGCAGGGCCGTGTGTCCGCCCCATTTTCACCGGGCTTCGGACTCCGCCCTTGAAAGTACAACACATTCCCGCACATTTCCATAGCACAGAGTAACGGGGAAACAATTTTGCATGGTGTTCCAGCATATTATATACTATGCACAATGCGTTGTACGTACAATTGTATCGCTTTCTTGTTGTACCGTAAAAAATGAAAAAACTTTTATTTTATTTAATCCGCTTAGCAAACTCAAACCCTTGTAATAGCATACAAAATATAGAATTAATGGTTGACACACTGTCTATACATCCGTACATATCGCTCATTCGACTCTTCCTTTAATTGAAACAATGGGAATACAGCATGAACGGTATGCTTTTACTTCGAGATCAACATGGACGCTGCATCAGTGCCGAAGATCTACGCGAACTAGGATTTCATATCTCTGAAGCCTGTGCCCCGAGCGAAGAATCCCGGCCGAACCCCAAGGCCCCGACCCCGGACCGGCCGGCCCAGGTTCCCTGCACAAACACAGATGCCCGCTCTGGTGATGTCTCTGGTGTCGCCCCTGATGAAGAAACCTCGACAGCCTGCCCGGACCGGCCCAAACCCTTGTCAGGCACGGCGTTGACAGAAGGAACGCCAGAGCATAACTGGTCATGAAAGAGAACCCGAATTCACCGGCAGTTGGCTACAGTGGAACACACCGCGCACTACACCAGCACGTTTCTGGCCCGGCAGCCCATCTTTGATTCCATGCTCAACACATGGGGATACATGGTGCTGTTCCGCGCCTGCCAGGACGACGTATGCGCCGAAATCACGGACCCGAACCAAGCCACGGCCGAAGTTCTGGCCACCTTGCCCATGGTGGCCCGGAATATTCCCCGGCACGCCAAGGCCATGATCCGCTTTCCCGGCCAGGCCATCCGCGAGGAACTGCCCGTGGTGCTCCAGCCCGAACGAACAGCCATGATCACTGCTCGCATGGGTTGCGCCGGCCCGGATGACCTGGACATGATCCGCTGCCTCAAGGAACAGGGATACCTCGTGGCCGTGGACGACCTGGCTCCGGGCTGCGAACTGGACGAATTGGTCCGGCTGGCAGACATTCTGGTACTGGATTTTGAATCCCAAAATGAGCAGGACTTGCGACAGCTTTCACGCCTGGCCGTGAGCAGCGGTCTCACCCTGATGGGCAAAAAGGTGGAATCCCTTCAGGCTGCGGAACTGGCCAAGGAGCTGGGTGTCACCCTGTTCCACGGTTATTTTTATCAAAAGCCTGTAGTGCGCATGGGCAAACGCCTGCCTGCCACCCATACCGCCCGGATGCGCCTGTTCGAGGTGCTCAACCAGGAAGAACCGGACTTCAAGGCCATTGCCCGGGCCGTGGAGCCTGATCCCGGCATCAGCTTCCGGCTGCTCAACTTTCTGAATTCACCGTATTTCGGCTTTTCGCAGCCCATCCAGTCCGTGCACCACGCCGTGGTGCTGGCCGGGTGGACCAAGGTGCGCAACTGGCTGCGCCTGATCCTGCTGACGGACATGGCGCCCAAGGACAAAACCGGGGAGCTGGTCTACCTTTCCACGCACCGGGCTCGGTTCCTGGAGCAGCTGGCCCTGGCCTCGGGCCATGGCGAAGACGCCTCCCGGCTTTTTCTTATTGGACTTTTTTCCCTGCTGGACGCCCTGCTGGACATGCCCATGCACCAGGTGGTCTCCCTGGTCTGCCTGGAGCCCGACGTGGAAGCCGCGCTCTGCGGCCAGGACAGCCCCTTCGGCCCATGGCTGGCCCTGGCCCGCACCATTGAACACGGCGACTGGGACGCCATGGGGCACTTGGCATTGAACCTGCGCTTGCCCACGGGTTCCGTGTCCCGGGCCTATGCCGAAGCCTATGCCTGGACCGACCAGTTCTTTTCGCTTACCAAAGACTGACCGGCCCGACATTGCAACCCCCTCATCTTCAGCACACAGCGGAGCAGACCATGTTCCATCTTCGGTTTTCTCGTTTCCTGTCCACTCCGGCCCTTTCTCCCATACGTTCGGTGCGGGGCCCTTCGGCCCTTGGCCGGCTGGCGCTTGGCAGCCTGATCCTTGGCGGTCTGACTCTGGGAGGGCTGCTTTGGGCTCCGCCCTCCTCGGCGCAGTGCATCCAGGGCGACTGCATCAACGGGTCCGGCACCAAGGTTACCCGGGGCCACAAATACGCAGGGGACTTCAAAAACAATCACCGCCACGGATACGGAGCCTACGAATTCCCCAATGGTGATTCCTACCGCGGGGAATTTGTGGAAGGCGACATGGAAGGCCAAGGCACCTACCACTACGCCAACGGCGACGTATACAAAGGGGAATTCAAGGACAATCTGCCCCACGGAGTGGGGGAATTCCGCTACACGGACGGCACCGTGGTGCGCGGCGTGTTTCACGCCGGGATTCTCGTGGGCCCGGATCAAGAAGTGGTCTCCGAAGACCTGCCCGAACCAGGAGAGCCCCAAGGGGACACGGACAGCGTGGGCGTGCGCGCCTGGGGAACCGGAGGTCCCACGGTTTCCGACCACTGACCGACCAGCCCCCGAACCGCTCCTGGGACGGCTCCTGAAAACGCGGTCGGGGCGCGCGATTGAGCGTCGGCCTATTGGCCCATGCCCGCGTCCAGGGACATGCGGGTCAAACGGCGCACCATCTCCTGCGGCAGGTCCGCATCCCAGTGCCCGGTGGCACGGCCCCAAAAATAAAACAAGAACAGTACGCCCACGGCTCCAGCCCCCACAACCCAGAATCGCACACGCCGGGACCCGGCCCGCATGCTCAGGCAATCCGGCACAGGGCACGCCCCCACGCACTCGCCGCACCCCACGCATTCCGGAGTGTTGACCCGACCGGCCCTGTGCACGGAAATACCGTTGGGGCACGCCCGGGAACAGCGCTCACATTGGACGCAGGCGTCTGGATTCCGCTGCACGGCCACGGGCGAGAGCAATCCCGCCAGCCCGAGCAGCGCCCCGTACGGACAGAGGAACCGGCACCAGAAGTTGCGCACCACCAGGGAAAACCCCACCAGCAAGGCCAGAACAAGCAGCACGAGTCCCGAAGGCTGGGCAAAGAACTGGAACATGCGCGCCTGAGCCGCCACATAATACGGCATGGAGCGGAACTGTTCGATGGCGGGCAGGCTGAGCAGCAGCACAAAAGCCGTCAGCACGCCCACCAGTAGCAGATACTTGGGAACCCAGAGCACATAACGCCAGCGGCCGGACACGCGCCAGGACAGCCCCAGCCGCCGCCCCACCCGGTCCAGCCCGTTGGACAACCCGCCCAAAGGGCAAATCCATCCGCAAAAGCCTCGCCGAAAAATGGCGCACATGGCCAGAAGCGCCAAAAAGATGGTCAGGCTGGCGGGATGCACGCCGTCCCATTGGCCTGTCAGCAGCCAGCGTTTCAGGCTCATGAGCGAGACAATGGGAAGCCAGCCGTCCACGGCCGCAGGCGCGGCCACATGCTGCTCGGCGCGACCCAAAACCCAGGCAACATGCCGGGCCAGCTGCCAGACCAGAAACACATGGAACAGGGCAAAGCATGCCTGCACGGTCAGACGTAAAGGAACCGGAGAGAACACCCGGGACCAGATGCCGAATTCTGTTCTTTTTCGAGGCAATGGAGAATCGGAAAGCATTCGATAGCCTTTCGGTCAGGAGCCTTTTGCGCTTCGGGCTTGGGGCAAAGTGGGGAGCGCATCATGCGCGTGTCCGGCAGGAAAGGCAAGGGCCGGCTTCGCGGCTTTGAAGTAACGGCTTTGAAATTACGGCCCTGTGGTCCCGGGCAAGGTTGCGGCCCCGAGGTTACGATCTGATATGAGCGGGTTCCGGCGCCTCCGAGTCGGCCAACGCCACGCCCCACGCGCCCTGCCCCCAGGTGGTCGCACGTATGCAGCAAACGCGAATCCTGAGAAAAAAGGGGCCGCACCGGGCGTCCTTGTGAGTGCCCCCGGCCCCTACCCAGGCCGTGGCCCGGATCAAAGCATTTTATCCAGAAAGGAACGAATACGCTCGTTGTCCGCCCCTTCGGAAAAGAACTGGGAGGGCGAGCCCTGCGCCAGGAACCGGCCGGTTTCCATAAAGATGACCGTGTCCGCCACTTCGCGGGCAAAACCCATGTTATGCGTAACAATGACCATGGTCATGCCTTCGTCCGCCAGGGAACGGATGGTATCGAACACCTCGCCCACCAGCTCCGGGTCCAGGGCCGAGGTGGGTTCGTCGAACAGCATCAGCTTGGGCTGCATGGCCAGGGCCCTGGCAATGGCCACACGCTGTTTCTGCCCGCCGGAGAGCATGGCCGGGTAATGGTCCTTGCGGTCCACCATGCCCACCTTTTCCAGCATGGCCAGGGCGATTTCCCTACACAGGGCGCGGGGCTTGCCCTGCACGGTGAGGGGCCCTTCCATGACGTTGCCCAGGGCGGTCATGTGCGGGAAAAGATTGAACTGCTGAAAGACCATGCCGATTTCGGCCCGCAAAGCGCAAAGCCGGGACTGGGGCGCGGGCACGCGCTGGCCCTTGCGCTCGGTCCAGCCGCAGCCGCGGCCTTCAAAGATCAGTTCCCCCTCGTCCATGGTTTCCAGGAAATTCATAGTCCGCAGCAGGGTGGACTTGCCCGAGCCGGACGGCCCCACGATGACCACTTTTTCGCCCCGTTCAATGTCCAGGTCGATATGGTCCACGGCCAGCGTGCTGCCAAAACATTTGACCACGCCCCGCAATTGCAGAATGGGCTGCATAAAACAAGACTCCTTGCCGGATTAAGGCGGCCTTAGCGCCGCTCGTACACGCCCACGCGCCGCTCCACCCACTCAAAGGTCACGGTGAACACCGTGGTGATGGCCAGGTAGATGAGCGCTGCGAAGAACAGCACGCTGACGTTGAAGTAGGCGTTGAACATCTGGTCCGCCGCGCGCATGAGCTCCACCATGGCAATGGTGGAAACCAGGGCCGTGTCCTTGATCAAGGCAATGAACTCGTTGGCAAAGGGCGGGATGATGCGCTTGTAGGTCTGGGGAATGATGACCCGGCGCATGGTCTGGCGGTAGGTCATGCCCAGGGCCTTGGCCGCCTCGGTCTGACCGGCGTCGATGGATTCGATGCCTGCACGAATAATCTCGGCCAGATAGGCCGAATAGTTCAGGCACAGCCCCAGGAGCGCGGCTGTGAGCGGGTCCAGGGTAATACCCACGGCGGGCAGGCCGTAATAGATGAAGAAGAGTTGCAGCAGCAGAGGCGTACCGCGAAAAACCCAAATGACCAGCCAGCAGGCCGAGGAAAACACCTTGAATCGCGAGAGCCGCCCCAAGGCGATGAACAGCCCCCCCACAGGGGACACCAGCATAGTCACAAAAACCAGCAGCAAAGTCATGAGGGTGCCGTGCAGCAGGGACGGCATAAAGCGCTGCGCGTCCTGAAGCAGCTTTTTCCAGGCCGGGAGGCGGGCCTCTTCAATGGAGCGCAGCAGGGTCTTGGCTTCGATGTTGTCGGGGAAGATGACCAGCACGTCGCGAACGTAGCCTTCGGCCGCATCCAGGTTCTGATCGGCCCAGGCCATGCGCGCCAGCTGCATGCGGGCGTAGAGGTATGTGCCCCCCCGGGCGCCGTCCTCAGGCGCGGGCACGCTGGAAAAAAGCTCCCGCGCCGCATCCATGTCGCCCTGGTTGAGTGCCGTCTTGGCCTGCCCCACCAGCTGGGCGGGATTGGCCGGAGCCTTTGCCGTATTGGCTGCCAGGGGCAGCGCCCACCAGAGAAACACGATCAGGAGCGGAACCAAAACGGCTCCGCTCCGTTTCATCGCGTCGCGTTTCGCGCGCGTTTGCATCAAAACAGCCGCCTAAAAGGTCTCGGGGTTGGTGATGTCCTCGCCAAACCACTTGATGGAGATTTCTCCCATGGTTCCGTCGGCCACCATGGCATCGAGGGCTTCTTGCACCTTGTCGCGCAGGTTCACGTCCGCCTTGCGGAAGGCCACGCCAAACGGTTCCTTCGTGATGAAGCCGGGCAGGGACTTGTATTTACCGGGCTGGGCCGCGGTGAAGTACAGGCCGGAGAGGTTGTCCACCACCACGGAGTCCAGACGACCGGATTCCAGGTCCAGGAAGGCCTTGGGGTTGTCGTCGTATTCGCGGATCTGGGCCGGAGCCATGGGCAGGGACTTGGCCGCTTCCAGAGCCGGGGAACCGGCCTGCACGCCCACGTTCTTGCCGCCCAGGTCCTCCAGGGCCTTGATGGCGCTCTCGTCCATGCGCACCACAGCGATCTGGCCGTCCATCATGTACGGCTGGGTGAAGAGCACCTGCGCGGCGCGCTCCTCGGTAATGGTCATGCCGTTCCAGATGGCGTCGAACTTATTGCTGTTCAGGGAGTTGATCACGCCCTTCCAGGCCGTGGGCTGCCAGACGACCTTCACGCCCAGGCGGCGGCCCACCTCTTCGGCGGCGTCGATGTCAAACCCGACGAGCTTGCCGTCGTCGGTACGAAAGCCCATGGGCGGAAAGGCGTCGTCAAGGCCGATGACCAGTTCGCCCTTGGCCTGGACCTTTTCCCAGGAATCATCGGCCTGGGCCGTCACGGCCGCACACAGGGCCGCCAGCACGATCAACAGGGTCAGGATACGTTTCATAGCTCTCCCTCCGGTCTCCTACATATTGTGTTGTAACTGATACGCCCTAGCCCATGGCCCCGCAACATGCAAGGCCGCAGGCCTTGCGGACCGCGACGTGCGCTCCGTTTCGTCCAGGGCCGGCAACTTTTCAAACCGCTGCAACCCACCGAAATTGCAGAGGCCATTTTTTCAAATTTCGCCACGGCAATCGCAAAATCCCCTTGACGAACGGCAAACCGTGCTTATTTCTTACTCAAGGGCAGAGGGAAACAACCACAACGGAGGGTAAGCCAAAATAAAAGCCGAGCAGAACAGAATGGCGGATGGAGCCGCCCCAGAACACAAGTAGAGCGCAGCATCAAGTCCCCAAGGCATCAGCCGGGGAACCGCCGGATAGCCCGGCAAGCTGCGCAACTCTTTTTTGTACCGCCTTTTCCCGCCCGCTACCGCAGCACCTGCAAAATTTTGCGCCCCAGGGCGTCCGCTTTGAACGGCTTGACGATATAGCCGCTGACGCCTTTTTGCACCGCCTCCACCACGGCCTCCTTCTGGGCCTCGGCCGTGACCATGATGAACGGCGTAGCGCGGTATTTCTCGCTGGCCCGTACTTTTTCCAGCAATTCCATTCCCGACATTCTCGGCATCTTGTAGTCGCTGAGGATCAGTTGTACACTCTCCCCCTGCAACACTTCCCAAGCCAGTTTGCCGTCCGCCGCCTCAACCACGTTCCGAAATCCAATCTGGCGCAAGGCCCCGGTCACGATCCGCCGGATGGCGCTGGAGTCGTCCACCACCAGGATGCGGATTTTTTTGTCCACCATTATGCAGGCTCCTGATCTCCATGAAGAACAGACGTATTTCTCAAAGGAATGTTTCCCCTCTACTGCATCCGTACGTTCTTCGCAATCGTCTTTGGAGGCTTGGAGCGGTTCGCCGGCCAGGCCTGGGCCGATTGCTGGCCTGTTTGGCCCTGATGGCGTTGCTCCTGCTGGCGGCCACTTCGGGCCGGGCCGCCCACGCCGCCCCGCCGGAAACCTACCCGGAATTGGTCCGCCGGGCCGAACGGCGCGCTGCCGCGCTTGCTGCCGAGGAGTTTACCCGGGCCCTGGACGCGGTGACCGCCATGTACGGTCCCCAGGACCTGCGCTCCTTCACTGCAAAAGAGGCAGCCCAGCGACTCGTGGACAACGGATTCACCGATCCGTATTTGCCGTTTTCGTTTGACTCGGCCCCGCTGGACCTGGACGGGCGGCAACGCTTCCGACCCGCAGCCAATTCCGCGCTCATGCCCGAAGATGTCCCCACCGTGCCCCTGCCCCGCCAACTCTGGGAAAAAGCTCTGGCCGACCCGCGCTACCCTGTGCGCTGGTACGCGCTGCAATGCTTGGCCCGATTCCCCGGCCAGGGAGAGCACGCCCGGCCCGCCCTGCTGGCCCTGGCCCGCGAGCCACTGCCCGCCCTGGTCCGGGCCTATGCCCGAGCCCTGTGCGCCGTACCGGTGCAAGCTCCCCTGGCGGAGATAAACGACTTTCCCGGGCGGAATGCGCTGGTGGACCGGCTCTGGGTCTCCCCCGGCCTGGAAGAACGCTGCCTGGCCCTGCTCCTGGCCTCCACCTTGCCGCCATCCCGGGCCGGGTTCGCTGCCGCGACCCAACAGGGCCTTCGGGATGCAGGGCTTTGCGCGGATTTGCTCCTGGCCCAACTGGACCGGACCTACCCGGTGCAGACCGTGGAACAGGAGGTGCGCGCCCTGGGGCCGGAGGTGCTGGACCGGCTGGCCCACGGGCTGCGCCACGCCTGGGCCGCTCCCCAGGACCGGCTGGCCGCGCTGTTGGCCCGGTTCCCGGATCATGGCCCGGCTCTGGAAGCCCTGGCCCACGCTCTGCTGAACCGCAACCACGCCGACTACGAGCCGTCGCACCGCGCCCTGATACAAATCTGGGAGCAGCTCACAGGTATTGCTTTTCAGGGAACAGCCGAGCCCTTTCTCCAATGGTACCATGCGCACAAGCCCATGCCCGCGCAGCCCTGACCACGTGAAGCGCCTTGAAGCGTCCTGAAGCGCCGACTTTCTCAGCGCCCGCTTTGCGGCGCCATTGCAGGAAAGGCTCAACCGGACGCTACTCCGGCCCTTCTCCCGCAATGCCCGGACTCCCTGCACAGTGCCATCTTGACAGCTCACATAGCACGGTCTATTCTACTTCACACTTGGAATGATGTAATTACGACAGGATAGGTGGTGCAAAATGGATCGCGAAAAAAAATTCTCCACACATTTCGACCCTGTGGAGGTCCTGCCCCTGGCAGGACAGGTGCGCGGCCTGTGCAAAGCCCTGAACGCGCTTCCTGTGCAGCCCTCCCTGGTTCGTGGTCTGGAACAGGAGCTGGTGGAGCAGTCCATCCACGCCAGCGCGGCCATGGCCGGCAACCCCATGCGGCTGGATGAAGTGCGGGAGTGCCTCTCTGAACAGGGAGCCCAGCCCGAAGACCCGGCAGGCCCCACCGTGGCCCGCGCCCGGCGCGAAATCGCCAACCTGGGGCTCGCCTACGCCCCCCTGCCCAAAGAACGCACCAAAACCGGAGTGTTCGGCGTTTCCGACGGTTTTTTGCGCAAGGTGCACGCGGTCATGGTCCAGGGCACGGTCCCGGGCGGCATGGGGGAATTCGTGCCGGACGCGGAAAACCCGGTCCTGGCCCTGGTCACGCGCATCAATGGCCAGGACATGTCCGGACTGGAACAGGCCGTACGGGCCGGAATTTTCCACTTCCATCTCTATCGGTTGCAACCCTTTGCCACGGGCACGGGCCGCGTGGCCCGGTTTTTTGAAAGCTCCATCCTTGCCGTAGGAGGCTACCGTTTCGCCTGCCTGATGCAGCCCCTGTACTATCGGCGGCATATGGACGAATATCTCCGCTATTTCCCGTCTCCGGACCAGCAGCCCCCTCTCAAGGACTCGCTCACGGAATTTCTCGTCTTCATGCTTCAGGGCCTGCGGGAAAATCTGGAACAAATTCGGGAGCAGCTCCATTCCCCCCTGCGGCGCCTGGCCCTGGCCGACCGGTTCCGGGTCCTGGCCGAGGACCGGCGCATCAACCGGCGCACACACGACCTGCTCCTGCTCCTGCTGGACCGGGAGACCGACCCGGAAACAGGCGCGCCCCTACCCTTCCTGCTCAAGGACCTCTTCCTCAAGCAGCCTTACAAGCTGCTCTACAACGATGTCAGCGAGCACACGGCCCGGCGCGACCTGAACCGCCTCCTGGAACTGGGTTTGCTCACCAAGGACGGCACCAGCTACTTTTTCCAGCACCGCTGCCTGGGGTAAAGCGGCCCTCCAGCAATGCAGCCCGGCCTTCAGACTGCGGCCCCATACAATGCCCAATGCGCTTCAGCATATTGGGATCCGTGGCATTCCGCCCCTCCAGCCCCTCGTCACCGAGGCTTCGGACCAGGAATGTTGGTCCCTACGGCAAGGGCCGACGTGGCCCGCGTTGTCAGCGGTCTTCTTCGGTACGCAGGGCGCGCACCCGGGGGCCGTGCTCATCGTCGGGAATCAATTCCAAAATCCGGTCCGCGGCTGTGGAAAATTTGTCCACCGGGTGATGCGAAATGACCAGCAATTGCAACCCAAGCCGCTCCGCGATCTGGGCGATGAGCTTCATGAACCGGGGCACCAGCTCGGGCTTGAGCCAGCAGTCCTGTTCGTCCAGGACAAGAAAGGGCCGGTGCCGGAACGGGTCCAGCTGGGACAGGGCAATGAGCCGCAGGCCCACGGAAAGGATATTGGCCACGGAACCGCCCTGGCCGGAGAGGATGTCTTCGCGCTGTTCCGGGTCCGGTCCGCTGTGGATGGAAAAATGCACCTGTAGCTTGTTGCTTTTGGTGCTCCGTTCGCTGATCACGGTACGATCCTGGCCCAGGACTTCGCGCACCGCGTGGGTCAGGTTGGTTTCTATCTCGTCCAGCAGCTCGCCGAACAGCGTGGACGAAAGCTGATCCAGCGTTTGGGAGGCTTTGGGGGCCAGTTCCAAAAAACGCCCGATCTCGTCATGTTCCCGACGGGAGCTCAAATACTGTTCATGGCGGCTGCGCGCCAGGCCCCCCAGCTGGGCCACCCGTTCCGAAAGTTCGTCCAGCGCGCTGAAGTCCATCGCCTACAACGCCCCCTGGCGGCCCTGGTCAGGTTCTCCGGCGCGGGCCTCGGCCTGTTCCACGGCCTCCAGGCCGCTGCGCACCGCCTCCAAATGCCGACGGTATTCGGCCACGAGACGCTCGTTTTCCTTGCGCCGCTGCTCCAACAAAGCCCGAAGCTCCTGCGGATCGGAGCTGCCGTACTCCTGCTCGGCCTGGGCCCGGCAATCCTCCAACTGGCGGTTTAGGGTTTCCACGTCCCGGTCCGCCCGGACCTTCTCATCGCGCAGCCGTTCATATTCGCGCTTCAACTCGTTCAGTTCAAGCTGCAATACCTGATCCGCGTCCTGCCTTCCGTTATTGATCGCCATCCACCACCTCCTGGTACAAGTCCCAAATCAATCCGCTCTCAGGCGCATCGCCGCACAGATTGGCGGACAAAAAATCCTTTAGCCCGGTACCCTCCCGGCTGCGCCGCATGGCCAGGCGCTCCAGCCCCTCCAAAAAGCGGGACTCCCCCTGCTGCTCCTGCTCTTCGGGAGGGAATTCCTGGCGGGGAAACACCGTATAAAAATCCTGATGCGGCACAGGCCAACGCTCCAGTTCCTCACAACCCGGAGTCCACACCGCTGCCGCGGGCACACGCTCGCGGGACAGGCGCGTAAAGGTCAGCCGGGTGATGTTGCCGGGGTTGGCCCACAGGGTGTTCCCGGCCCGCACTTGGGGCTGGACCCGGTGGATGTGCCCGTTCACGAGCCAGTCAATGCCGGGCAGTTCCCGAATGCGTCCGGCCCGGTCCAGAAAGTCCGGGAAGCTGATGTTGTGGTGCGTACACCAGACCACGGTGTCCACCTGGGAGCGATCCGGGCCCTGGTCCTTGCCGGGACCGGGGTAGCCGCGGGGCAGGCGGAACCCGTCCGGCGTGGCCCCCACCAGGACCCGGCCTTGGGGCGATTCAAGCACAAATTGCGGCCCAGGCTCGTGCATGAGCCGCACCACTCCGGCCTCGCGCAGCACAGCCAGAGAAACATCCCGGGTCCAGCGGGCCTGATATTTGTCGTGATTGCCCACAAGCACAAAAGGCTGGTGCGGACGGAACAATTCCATGAGTGAAACCAGCAGAGTATTGGAATTATCGCGTGGCCAGTGGAATAGATCGCCCAGGAGCACCAGAGGCATTTCCCGGCGGCTGGCCTCCTCCAGGCAGGCGGCCAGCTTGTCCAGAACCTGCTCCCGATAGCCGGGCAGCCGCTGACCGGGGGGCACGTCCGCCACGTGCGGATCAGCCACGAAAAACAGCCCCTGCCCGGTCACGCAGGGCAGGTCCACTTCGGGCCGGGGCCCCACGGAGAGCGTTTGTGTGACGCTGGATTCATCGGTCATGGCCGCCCTCCTTGGGAGCCGCTGGTCCGCGCTCCGTTGAGCCCTCGC
Organism: Desulfovibrio sp.; assembly: GCA_028708865.1. Taxonomy (GTDB): domain Bacteria; phylum Desulfobacterota; class Desulfovibrionia; order Desulfovibrionales; family Desulfovibrionaceae; genus Paucidesulfovibrio. The sequence continues at coordinate 48,451 of JAQVYA010000005.1, forward strand.
AGACATGCCCCGCCACTTCCCCGCCGCCGGTAAAGGTATCGGCCTGGAGCCTTCCACCGCACAGGGGGCAGGTGCCCACAGCTTCCAGGCGGTCTTGAATCTGCCGGCGCAGGTCCTCCAATTGCCGGGCGCGGCCTTTGGCCGCCTCGCGAGCCGCAGCCAACCGGCTGTCCAGACTGGTCAGTTCCTGAAGTAGTCCGCCCAATGGCTGGACATTGTAGACTTCGGGCACGTATTGCATATTTTGCAGTGCTTCGGCCTTGGAACGTATAAATTTTGTCTTCTGTTTCAGATGGTTCAATTCAAGAATACAGGTGTTGAGGTCGGTTGTGGTCTGGAGCTGTGGCACAGGCTGCAACGGTTCCAGCGCCCTGGAGACGCCCATGGCCCGGGCACGGCAACGGGACGTTTCAGCCAGTCGGGCCAAAGCGTTGCGCAGCCGGTCCGTTTCACGCAGTTCCGGCAGGGCGGCCAGGGAACGCAGAGCGCGGGAACGCTTTTGCGCATGGCCTGCCTGTTGTTCCAGCTCTTGACGCCGGGCCAGGGCCTGTTCCAGGCCAGGCAGGGATTGCTCCACGGACTGGGCCGCGTTTCCAGCCTCCCGGGCCAGTCTCCCGCGGTGGGTGATCTCCGGCAGGGCGGCCAGCCGGTCCAGACCGCACTGCAATTCCTCCATGCGCCGGGCCACGCTGCGCTCCCGGATGCGCGCCTCTCGCACCCGGGCATGCAGGGCCTTCTGCATGGCCAACAGGTGCGCCCCTTCGCTCGATGCAGCAAAAAATTCGGCCAGCCGCGCATCCGCTCCATCCACGTCCAACAAAAAAATAGGTTTTTTCTGGTCCCCAATGTGCACATCCACCTGGGAACCGTTTTCCAGCAGCACTTCGTCCAGACGCAGGGCATCGCGCACTTCGTCCGGCACCATGCCCCGCCCCAGCTTGCGGAAGTATTCCGGTTCATCCTGGCCAGGAAGCCACAGCTCGTACCACGCCGTGTTTTTCTTACGGT
>JAQVYA010000092.1 GCA_028708865.1 Desulfovibrio sp.
CTGGGCTGCCCCCAGTGTCGTCCGGCCTATCGCCAGGCCCTGACCGACTATTTCAACTCCTTGCCGGTGGAGGAACTTTGCGAGGATTGCCGCCGCCGCAAGGACACCAACCCCCTGCGCGTGCTGGACTGCAAGGTTCCGGCCTGCAAGGAGCTGGTCAAGGACGCGCCCCGGGTCACGGACCACCTCTGCGCGGAATGCGCCGAGCACTTCGAGCAGGTGCGTGAAGTGTTGGACCGGGCCGAACTGCCCTACGTGCTCAATCCCCGGCTCGTGCGCGGGCTGGATTACTACCAGCGCACCACGTTTGAAATCACCTCCGGCGACATCGGCTCCCAGACCGCCGTGGCCGGTGGCGGACGCTACGACGGACTGGTCCAGCACCTGGGCGGACCAGACGTGCCCGCCACGGGATTTGCCTGCGGCATGGAGCGGCTGGCCCTGCTGCTGGGTGACGCGCCCGCGGACCAACCGGATTTCTACGTGGCCGTGACCACGCCTCTTGCCGCCAACAACGCCCTGCTCCTGGCCCAGGACCTGCGCCTTGCAGGGCTCAGCGGGCAGGTCAGCTACGGCTCGGGCAGCATGAAGAGCCGCCTGCGCGCCGCCAACCGCATCAATGCCCGGTATTGCCTGATCCTCGGCGAAGAGGAAAACGTGAATCATACCGTGACCGTCAAGGACATGGTGGGCGACGCGCCCCAGGTCACCGTACCGGCCCAAGAATGCCGGCGGATGCTGCTGGACGGGCGCAAACGGTAACCAGGGTTATGACAACGGCCGCGCCCGGGCCGACCCCGCACAACAAGGACCAAGCAAACATGAGCGAACCAATTTTTCAGGACGACAGCGTTTACGACAAATACCGCTGGATCGACGATCTGGGCGGCTGGCGACGCACCCACCACAATAACCAGCTCACTGCGGCCAATATGGACGAACAGGTCTGCCTTATGGGCTGGGTGCAGTTCCGCCGCGACCACGGCGGGCTCATCTTCATCGACCTGCGCGACCGCGAAGGCCTGACCCAGGTGGTCTTCAGCCCGGAGCATAACGCCGAGGCCCACGAACGCGCCCACGCCATCCGTCCCGAATACGTGGTGGCCGTGCGCGGCACAGTGCGCCCCCGGCCCGAGGGCATGGCCAACTCCAACCTGGTCACCGGGGAAATTGAAATCGTGGTGGACGAATGGAAGCTGCTGAACACTTCCGAAACTCCGCCCTTCCCCATTGAAAATCGCGTGGAGGCCGGAGAAACCCTGCGGCTCAAGTACCGCTACCTGGACCTGCGCCGCCCGGCCCTGGCGCGCAACTTTGTTCTGCGCAACAAGGCCGCCCAAAGCGTGCGTCGCTATCTGGACAATCTCGGCTTCCTGGAGATCGAGACCCCGGTGCTGACCAAGTCCACCCCCGAAGGGGCGCGGGACTTCCTGGTGCCCAGCCGCCTGAGCCCTGGCGAATTCTTCGCCTTGCCCCAGTCCCCCCAGCTCTTCAAACAAATGCTCATGGTTTCGGGCATGGAGCGGTACTTCCAGATCGTGAAGTGCTTCCGCGATGAAGACCTGCGCGCGGACCGTCAGCCCGAGTTCACCCAGATCGACATCGAAATGAGCTTCGTGGACGAAGAAATGGTGCAGGACATGGCCGAAAACATGGTCCGCACCCTGTTCCGCGAAACCCTGAACGTGAACCTGCCCGAAGTTTTCCCCCGCATGACCTTTGCCGACGCCATGCGCGATTATGGCGTGGACAAGCCCGATGTGCGCTTTGACCTCAAGCTCCAGGACGTGAGCGATATTTTCAACGGCTCGGGATTCAAGGTCTTTGCCCAGGCCTCCCTGGTCAAGGTCATGCGCGTGCCCGCCGGCGGCAGCCTGACCCGAAAAGAGATCGACGACTACACCAAGTTCGTGGAAATCTACGGCTCCAAGGGCCTGGCATGGATCAAGGTCAAAGAGGACGGGGAGTGGCAATCCCCCATCGTCAAGTTCTTCTCCGACGAGGAAAAGACCAGCTTGGCCCAGCACACCGGCGTGCAGCCCGGGGACATTCTCTTCTTCCAGGCAGGCCAGGCCGACATTGTCAACGCGGCCCTGGGCAACCTGCGGCTCAAGATGGGCGAACGCTTCGGCCTCATCGACGAAAATGCCTTTGCCCCGCTCTGGATCACCGACTTCCCGCTGCTGGAATGGGACGAAGAAGACAAGCGCTGGGTAGCCCGCCACCACCCCTTTACCTCGGCCCAGCCCGGCCAGCTCGATACCCTGGCGGAAAATCCCGGAGACGCCCTGGCCCGCGCCTATGACCTCGTGCTCAACGGACACGAGATCGGCGGCGGCTCCATCCGCATCCATACCCCGGAAATGCAGGAGAAAATGTTCGCCGCTCTGGGCATTGGCGAAGAAGAGGCCCGCGCCAAGTTCGGGTTCCTCATGGACGCCCTCAAGTTCGGCGCACCGCCCCATGGCGGCATCGCCTTTGGCCTGGACCGGCTTGTCATGATCATGACCGGGGCCAAGTCCATCCGCGACGTCATCGCCTTTCCCAAAACCCAGAAAGGCACCTGCATGATGACCGAGGCCCCCTCGCAAGTGGCCCGCAAGCAGTTGCGCGAGCTGGGCATCCGGCTGCGTGAGAAAAAAGAAGAAGAAAAGTAACCAAGCCAAAGGGGCGGAAAAAGGATATCCCTTTTTTCACCCCTTTTTTTAGCAGGTTAAATTCTTTCTAAAGTTTTTCTAACTTTCTTTCGAAGCAAGCTTCAGCCCAATTCAATACTCCGGGCATAGGCCTTTCGAATGCCGTCCATGATGTTTCCGCGTACCGCGGTCCGGTCAAAGTGGGCCAGGGCCGCAATGGTTGTTCCAGCCGGGGCAATGGACATTTCTTTCAATATGCTGACGTGTTCGCCGGATTGCTCGGCCATGAGGGCGGCACCGCGGAACAGTTTTTTGACCATACGTGACGAAGCGTCCCGGTGCAGTCCCAGCTCCACGGCCGATTCGATAAACGTCTCAATAAGATAAAAAATAAAAGCCGGACCCGAACCGATCACCGCGGTGAAGACGTCGAACTGATCTTCAGGAAGGACATGTACGTCTCCGGAATATCCAAATAATTTTTGGCCAAATTCCTTTTGCCGCTCCGAAAGATCCTCATCATCAAAACAAACAGCCGTGACCCCCTCGCCAATCAGGGCCGGAGTGTTGGGCATGGCGCGGATCACCGGGCACGCGCCCCCGGTCTTCTCCTTCAATGTCTGCAATGTCAGCCCGGCAGCCACGGAAATCAGGCATTTTTCACGGGTCAGAACCGGCGTCAGCTCCGGCCAGATAGAATGGACTTGCTGCGGCTTGACCGCCAGAACCACAACATCCGACTGCGCCGCGAGCTCCTGGACCGTGTCGCAAGGGATCAGCCCGGTCTCGCGCGCCAAGGCGTCCAGCCTGGATCTCGTGCGGTTCAAACCATAAATCGTAACGTCCTCGGCCCCGGCCAGAGAGCGGATAACGGCACCGCCCATGTTGCCCGTGCCCAAAAAACCTACCTTCATTTCAGTACTCCTCACTATGTACGCCAAAAGTTGTTATGCTTCCGGGGCACGTAGGCATACACTTGAGGGAAAAGCAATATCGTTCGGGAGATTAGCCGCTAAGATTGAAGAAAAGAAACGCCTCCGGCGGCCAAAGGGCCCGCGGCCCCTTGGAACCCCGTTTACCGGCCGCGCTCACGCGCGCCCGGAGACATAAACTTTGAGCGGCGTAAGCCGCGAGCGATAAAAGTCTTTGGAAAGGGGGCCCGGGGGAAGAACCTTTCTTCAGAAAGGTTTTCCCCCGGAAAGCAAACTTATCAGTAAAATCAAAGCAAAAGCAATGCCTCCGGCGGCCAAAGGGCCCGCGGCCCCTTGGAACCCCATTTACCGGCCGCGCTTCCGCGCGCCCGGGGGCATAAACTTCGAGCGGCGTAAGCCGCGAGCGATAAAAGTCTTTGGAAAGGGGGCCCGGGGGAAGAACCTTTCTTCAGAAAGGTTTTCCCCCGGAAGCTTTTCAACAAAAGAGTGCTTCAGATTTTGATAGGCTTAATATCTTGCTATAACAGAACATAAGCTCTTGCTATCGCATGGGCTGCACATTTTTTTGTTAGTTTGTTTTGCCGTATTTTTCCAGGTCCCGCATGCGGATTTCTTTGCGTTTGATTTTGCCGGAGATGGTCTTGGGCAATTCGTCCACGTATTCCACGATGCGCGGGTACTTGTATGGCGCGGTGACGCGTTTGACGTGATCCTGGATGGACTTGGTGAGTTCGTCCGAGGGGTCGAAATCGGGTGCCAGGACGACGGTGGCTTTCACGGCTTGGCCTCGAACGGGGTCGGGGACGCCTGTGACGGCGGCTTCCACCACGGCTTCGTGGGTGATGAGTGCGCTTTCCACTTCGAACGGTCCCACGCGGTATCCCGAGGCTTTGATCAGGTCGTCGGTCCGTCCGAGGAACCAGTAGTATCCGTCTTCGTCCACCCAGGCTTTGTCGCCGGTGTGGTAAAATCCGTCATGCATGACCGAGTCGGTTTTCCCGGGTTCGTCCATGTAGCCTTGGAACAGTCCGAGCACGTCGGTGGGGTCGTTGCCGTTTTTGAGCCGGATGCAGATTTCGCCTTCTTCGCCGGGTGGGCAGGGTGCGCCGGTTTCGTCCAGCAGCACGATGTCCCATCCGGGCGTGGGTTTGCCGATGGATCCGGGCTTGGGTTCCATGAAGGTGAAGGTGGCCATTTGCAGGCAGGTTTCTGTTTGGCCATACCCTTCGTAGATAGGCAGTCCGGTGGCTTCTTTCCAGACGTTGAACACGGATTCGTTGAGCAGTTCGCCTGCGGTATTGCAGTGGCGCAGGTGCGAGAGGTCCCATTGGGAGAGGTCTTCGCGGATGAGGAAGCGGTAGACTGTGGGCGGTGCACAGAATGTGGTGACTTTGTGTTCGCTGATCACGTCCAGCAGCTCGGCGGGATGGAATTTCCCCCGGAAGTCCCAGACAAAGACCGTGGCTCCGGCCAAGAACTGACCGTAGAACTTGCCCCAGAGCGCCTTGCCCCAGCCCGTATCCGAGAGGGTGAGGTGCAGGTCTCCGGGCTCCAGGTCGTGCCAGTGGACGCCGGTGGTGTAGTGTCCCAGGGGGTAGGTGTGGGAGTGGGTCACCATTTTGGGCATGCCGGTTGTGCCGGAAGTGAAGAAGATGATCATGGGGTCGTTGCCGCCTGCGGCGTCGGCCGGGCGCGGAAACTCGGCATCTCCCCGCTGCATGAGGTCTTCGTAGGCTTCCCAGCCTTGGGGCGGGGCATCGCCGTCCACTTGGACGAGCACGCGGAATGCGGTGCAGCGGGAGCGGGCGTCTTCCACCCGTTGGGTGATGCTGTTTTCGCAGACAATGCCTTTGATGTCGGCATACTGGGCCCGTTCGGCGATGTCTTTGGCCGTGAGCAGGGAGGGGGAGGGAATGGGCAGGGCGCCGAGTTTATGCAGGGCGAGCATGGTTTCCCAGAATTCTATGCGTCGGTAGAGGATGAGCATGACGCGGTCGCCTCGGCCGATGCCTTGTTCGGCCAGGGCGTTGGCCAGCCGGCTGGAGCGTTCGCTGAGCCAGGCGAAGTCCAGGTCGCGGCGATTTTTTTCCGGGTCCAGGTGGACCAGGGCGGGCCGGTGCGGGTCGCTTTGTGCCACGGCGTCCACGAAGTCAAAGGCGAAATTGTAGTTTTCCGGGATAGTGATTTGGAATTCTTTCAAAAATTGGTCGTAATCAGCAGGTCTGAGTTTTTCCATGATGTTTTTCTCCGTAATTCATCGGGGTTGTGTCGGGCCGGCACCGCACGCGCCTGGGGCGCGGCGTGTCATGCACACCATTCCGGGCAGCAACGCCGGGGCTGACCAAGGCTCCTGGTCAGCCCTAGAGAATTACATCGAGGAAAAAGGCGGGCTTGTTGTCGAGGCCGCGAAGTCCGTGGGGAGTTTGGGAGTCGAAGTAGAGGCTGTCTCCGGGTTCGAGGACTTCCACCTTGTCGCCGAGGCTCACTTCGAGCCGACCTTCCAGCATGTAGATGAACTCTTGTCCGGAGTGGCTGGTAAAGGTGACGTCTTCCTTTTTTTTGGGCGGAACCATGATCTTGAACGGTTCCATTTTGCGCCCTTTGAAGCGGTAGGCCAGGTTTTTGTAGTCGTAGTCCTTTCGTCGTTCAACGGCGAGTCCTTTGCCGTCCCGCACAATGCTGTAGGAGCTGAGGTGCGATTCCGAACCGGCGATGAGCGTGTTCAGTTCCACGCCGGTGGCTTTGGCCACCTGGAGGAGGTAGCCCACCGGGATTTCGGTTTCGCCGCTCTCGTAGCGTTGCACGGTTTGCGCGTCCACGCCCACGCGGGCGGCGAACGCTTCCAGGCTCAGGTCCAGCGCGTCGCGCAGTCCCACGAGTCTGGGGGCGATTTCCTTATACGCCTCTTGCATCAATGCCTCCGTGCGCGGCGCGGGGAGCGGGGCTGTTGCCTGTTTCGCCTGCGCCGCCGAGTGGTTTGCAGAGCCGGGGAGAGCGGCAGGTGCCCCCCTCCCCGGGGTCGATCTATTTCATGGCCTGGGGGAAGAGTTCCCCGGCCATTTCCCGCAGTTTGTATTTTTGGATTTTCCCGCTGGCCGTCATGGGGTATTCGTCCACAAAGGCGATGTACTTCGGGATCTTGTACCGGGATATCTTGCCCCGGCAAAAGTCGCGCACGTCCTCGGGCGTCATGTCCACGCCTTCTTTGAGGATGATGAACGCGCCGATTTCCTCGCCGTATTTACGGCTGGGCACGGCCGCCACCTGCACGTCCTGGATGCCTTCCATGGTGTAGAGGAATTCCTCGATTTCCCGCGGGTAGACGTTTTCTCCGCCGCGGATGATCATATCCTTGAGGCGTCCGGTGATCACCAGGTAGCCGTCCTCGTCAAAGGTGCCGAGGTCCCCGGAGTGCAGCCAGCCGTCCTTGTCGATGGTCTTGGCCGTGGCTTCGGGGTTGTTGTAGTAGCCTTTCATGACCAGGTAGCCGCGGCAGCAGATTTCGCCCTGCGCTCCGGGGGAGCAGTGTTCTCCGGTTTCCGGGTCGATGACGGCCACGTCCACCTCGGGCATGGGGCGTCCCACGGTTTCGGTCATTTTGCGGATGGGGTCGCCGATGCGCGTCTGCGTCATCACGGGGCTGGCTTCGGTGAGGCCGTAGCAGATGGTGATGTCCTTCATGTTCATCACGTCCATGACCCGTTCCATGACCGGCACAGGGCAGGGCGATCCGGCCATGATGCCGGTACGCAGGCTGGAGAAGTCGAACCGCTTGAAGCTGCGGTGTTCCAGCACGGCGATGAACATGGTGGGCACGCCATAGAGCGCGGTACAGCGTTCAGAATCCACGCTGGCCATGACCAGGAAGGGGTCGAAGCCTTCAAGGATGACCATGGTGGCGCCGTGGGTTACGCAGGCCAGCACGCCCAGCACGCAGCCAAAACAGTGGAACAGCGGCACGGGCAGGCAGACGCGGTCCTGGTTGGTAAAGCGTTGGTTTTCGCCGATCCAGAAGCCGTTGTTGCCGATGTTGTAGTGCGTGAGCTGCACGCCCTTGGGGAACCCCGTGGTGCCCGAGGTGTACTGCATGTTGACCACGTCGTGCGGGTCCAGCTCTTCTTGGCGGGCCTGGTATTCCGCGTCCGAGACCATGACGGACATGGCTTCCAGCTCGGGCATGGAGTACATGCCGCGGTGTTTTTCCTGGCCCAGGAAGAGCACCCGCTTGAGGTGCGGGTATTTGGCGCTCTTGAGGTGGCCGCGTTCCATGGTCTTCAGTTCCGGCACCAGGTCATAGGCGGTGCGGACGTAGTCCACGTCGCGGAACGCGTCGATGATGATCAGGTTTTCGGTTTCCGACTGCTTGAGCAGGTAGTCCAGTTCGTGGTTGCGGTAGTAGGTGTTCACCGTGAGCAGCACGGCCCCGATTTTGGCGGTGGCGAACTGGAAGGCCACCCAGTAGGGGATGTTGGTGGCCCAGATGGCCACTTTTTCCCCACGCTGTACGCCGAGGGCCATAAGCCCTTTGGCCAGGGTGTCCACCTTTTCGGCGAATTCCCGGTATGTTTGGCGGTAGTCGCGGTCCACGTAGACCACGGCTTCATTGTCCGGATATTTTTCCACGGTCTCGTCCAGGATCTGGCCGAGGGTCCGTTCTTGCAGATTGCTCATGCCTGCGCCCTCCTATTCCGGGAAGTAAAGCACGGCGTAAATCTTGGCGGGCTCCCCTCCGGCGGCGCCCACGTGGTGGGGCACGACGGAGTTGTAGTACACGGAGTCGCCTTCGGAGAGCACCGTGGTCTCCTGGCCGTAGTGCACCTCGATGCTGCCGGAGAGCACGACGATGAATTCTTCTCCCTCGTGGGAGGATAGTTTAACGTTCTCGGCGGATTCAGGTAGGATTTCGATGTAAAACGGTTCCATGTGCCGGTCGGACTTGCCGCGCCCCAGGGAGTGGAAGCGCAAGGCGGCCTTGTCCTCGCCGGTGTGGTGCATGGTCAGTTCCTCGCGGCGGTCCGCGGCGCGTACGATGAGCGGATCGCGGGAGACCTGGTCGTCCATGAAGGTCCCCAGGCGAATGCCCAGGGCCCGGGCGATTTTCACCAGGGGTTGCAGCGAGGGGTAGAGGTCTTCCTCTTCGATGGCTTTGATGAACGCCTCGTCCAGGCCGGTGCGCTCCGCCAGATCAGCAAGGGTCAGTTCCGCTTTTTCCCGATAGGAGCGGACTCTGGCCCCGACTTTGCCTTGTGTCATGAAATCCTCCTTTCACATGTTCGTGGTCGCCTCTTCCGCCGAGTTGAGGCGGACCGTGCCCTTACCATTTCCCAAAGCAGGGCCGGTTGTAAAGGCCGCAATGGTCATTTCCGGCTTTGGCTGCCTGGGGGGCCCCTCTGAAGGGATTCCCATTCTATGCGCGGATAGCAGAAACCCGCGTACTTGTCACATAAAACCGCTCAGTGCCAATGAATTTTGGTTGTTATCACTGTTAACCTTCCTGGTTACGTACTCTAGGACGGTTGCCATGCGCAATGGGCAAAGGTAGACTTTTTTCAACCGTCTAACGCAGGGAGCTTCACATGGACCAGCATTCCGGCCCCGAAAACGAATCCGCCTCCGCTGTTTCCCCTTCCGGCCCGGCCCCGGGCGCGGCCACATCCACGGCAGATTCCCGCCCTGATGCTCCTTCCGGCCAGGGGCAACGCGCGGCCGACGCAGCCCGCGTCATCCAGGGGGTCTTTTCCACGCAGCAGCTGGACAACGTAGGCACCGGCACCACCAAACGCCGCGCCATCAGCAAATCCTACTGGTTTGTGACCGAGAGCACAGACGGCGCGTTGCGCGTTCAACCCCTGAACAGCTCCCTGGTGCCCTCGGGTGAGGTGGAAGAAGTGCAGCGCGAGGTTTTTTTGCGCGACTATCAGCCCGAGCCGGAATTTTATCAGCAAAAGGTCTACCCGCGCATGCGGGAGCTGGAGGAGAGCATCGACCGCGCCGAGGCGGCCCGCAAAAACGGGCAGGCCTATAGCGCGGAATTCGAATACGGCAAGGCCCTGAGCATTGACGAGGACAACGTGCGTGCCAACTTTGGCCTGGGCCTGACCTATATGGAACGGGGCGACACCACCCGGGCCGACGATATTTTTCAGCGGCTCGTGAACCTGGAGGCCGCCTTCAACGAGGAGCACAAGCACCTTTTCAACGAGTTCGGCATCAACCTGCGCAAGAACGGGCTGCTGGAACAGGCCGTTGAATATTACGAACGCGCCCTGGCCATGGCCCCGCAGGACGAGAACCTGCACTACAACATGGCCCGGGCCTATTTTGAACAGGGCGAGGCCGAGGCCTGCCTGAAGCATGTGGCCCGCTGTCTCGAGATGAACCCCGCCCACGAACAGGCCCTGGCCCTGCGCGACTACGTCCGGCGGCTGATGCAAAAGATCGAGGCGGAAGATGATTCCCTTGCGTCCGGCGAGGCTTCGGCGTACCAGCTTGATCCGGAAAACTGATTTTTGTCTTTCGCATGCCGTATCATCTGGCGGATTGCGGCATGGGAAATCCCTTTAGGGAATTTTATTTTTTTCATTATGCCATGCGGTTTCCTTGTTTTTCTTCTTTCGCGTGCCCCCTGCGCAGCCGCACCGGCATAGAAACTCTGATGCGCCGCCCTTGCCATGCGGGCGGCGGGTGGGTATACGCGAACCGTCATGCCAAAGGATCTGATCATCGTTGAGTCTCCCGCCAAGGTGAAGACCATCAGCAAGTTTCTGGGGAAGGATTACCTTGTGGAAGCCTCGGTGGGCCATGTTCGCGACCTGCCCACCAAGGAATTGGGTGTGGACGAGGACAATGGCTTCGCCCCCCGCTACCAGGTCATCAACGGTAAGGAAGACGTGGTCAAACGGCTGCAAAAGGCGGCCAAAAAGGCCAGTCGCGTCTACCTTGCGCCGGACCCGGACCGCGAAGGGGAGGCCATTGCCTGGCACGTGGCCGAGCTGATCCACAAGCAAAATTCCAACGTGAGCCGTATCCAGTTCAACGAGATCACGGCTCGGGCCGTCAAGGAGGCCTTGGAACATCCCAAGGACCTCAACGCCGACCTGTTCGACTCCCAACAGGCCCGCCGCATCCTGGACCGGCTCGTGGGCTATAAAATTTCCCCCATCCTCTGGAAGAACGTGAAGCGGGGCATCTCTGCGGGCCGGGTGCAGTCCGTGGCCCTGAAGATCATCGTGGAGCGCGAAAAAGCGCGCCGTGCGTTCAAGCCCGAGGAATACTGGCTCTTCAAGGCGCGACTCGCCGGGGAAAATCCGCCGCCTTTTATGGTGGACCTCTGGAAGATCGCGGGAAAGACCGTCAAGGCCAACCCCGTACGCAATGCCAAGGACGCCGACGCCCTGGAAGCGGACCTGCGCGCCGAACCCTTTACCGTGGACAAGGTGGAGGAGAAGGAACGCAAAAAGCGCGCCCTGCCCCCCTACATCACTTCCACATTGCAGCAGGACGCCAACCGGCGTCTGGGCTACTCCGCCCGTAGGACCATGGGCGTGGCCCAGCGGCTCTATGAGGGTGTGGAACTGGGCCAGCGCGGCGTCACCGCGCTGATCACCTATATGCGTACCGACTCGGTGCGTATTTCCAAAGACGCACGCGACCAGGCCAAAGAAATAATTCTCCAGCGCTGGGGCAAGGATTTTTATCCGGCCAAGCCCAATGCTTTCAAATCCAAAGGCTCGGCTCAGGACGCGCACGAAGCCGTGCGGCCCGTTGACGCCACCCTGGACCCGGAAACCGTGCGTCCGTTTTTGCCGGACGAGCAGTTCAAGCTCTATTCCCTGATCTGGCAGCGCTTCATGGCCTCCCAGATGGCTCCGGCCGTGTTCAAGGATACCGTGGTCACGGTCAAGTGCGGTCGCACCCTCTGGCGCGCCAAGGGCGAACGTCTGCTCTTCCCCGGATTTTTGCAGGCCATGGGCCGCACCGGCGAGGAACAGGCCGTGGAAATGCCCAAGCTGGCCCAGGGCGAAGAACTGGACGTGCAGGAACTGAGCAAGGAACAAAAGTTCACCCAGCCGCCCGCACGCTACTCCGAAGCCTCCCTGGTCAAGGAGCTGGAAGAAAAAGGCATTGGCCGTCCGTCCACCTACGCCAGCATCATCTCCACCCTGCGCGACCGCGACTACGTGCGCATGGAGGAAAAACGCTTTGCCCCCACGGAACTGGGCTTTCTGGTCAGCGATCAGCTTTCCCAGCATTTCAACGAGCTTATGGACGTGGAATTCACGGCCAACATGGAAAACCAGCTCGATGACGTGGCCCTGGGCAAAAAAGACTGGACCGCGCTCCTCAACGGGTTTGCCGAAGGATTTTACCCCACCCTGGAAAAAGCCCGCACCGGCATGGCCAAGGCCGTCATGGATACGGGCATTCAATGCGAAAACTGCGGTAAGCCCATGGTGGTGAAATTCGGCCGGACCGGGGAATTCCTGGGCTGTTCCGGCTATCCCGACTGCAAAACCATCAAGAACTTCACCCGGGACGAGCGCGGCACTATTCAGGTGGTGGATTCGCTGGAAGACGAAGACACCGGCGTAACCTGCGACAAGTGCGGCAAGCCCATGGTCGTCAAGAGCAGCCGACGGGGCGAGTTCCTGGGTTGCTCCGGGTACCCCGACTGCCGCAACATCCTCAACTTCAAACGCGACGATGACGGCAAAATTGTGCCCCAGGCCCAGGAAGAACCCGAAGTGGTGGGCAAGTGCCCGGATTGCGGTCATGACCTGATCATCAAACGGGCCCGCACCGGAAGCCGCTTCATCGCCTGTTCCAATTACCCCAAGTGCAAGCACACCGCCCCCTATTCCACGGGCGTGCCCTGCCCCAACGAAGGCTGCGATGGCGAACTCGTGGAACGATCCTCGCGCAGCGGGAAAATCTTTTACTCCTGCTCCAATTACCCCAAGTGCGATTACGCCCTCTGGAATTATCCGCTGCCCGGACCCTGCCCCGAATGCGGCCATCCCGTGCTCGTGCAAAAACGCACCAAGGCCAAGGGCGACCACGTGGCCTGTCCGCAAAAAGGCTGCGGGTACGTGCTGCTGCAAGAAGAATCCTGATTCGCCGCCTGATAACCGGCTTAACTAAGCAGGGATGCAAGAGATGCCTCCGGCGGCCAAAGGGCCCGTGGCCCCTTGGAACCCCATTTACCGGACGCGCTTTCGCGCGCCCGGGGCGTAGGCTTCGAGCGGCGCAAGCCGCGAGCGATGCAAGAGATGCCTCCGGCGGCCAAAGGGCCCGTGGCCCCTTGGAACCCCATTTACCGGACGCGCTTTCGCGCGCCCGGGGCGTAGGCTTCGAGCGGCGCAAGCCGCGAGCGATGCAAGAGATGC
>JAQVYA010000206.1 GCA_028708865.1 Desulfovibrio sp.
GCCACCACGTTTTTGGCCACGTAGCGGGCCATGTAGGCTCCGGAGCGGTCCACTTTGGACGGGTCCTTGCCGGAGAATGCGCCGCCGCCATGGGCACCGGCTCCGCCGTAGGTGTCCTGGATGATCTTGCGGCCGGTGAGGCCGCAGTCGCCCACCGGGCCGCCGATGACGAACCGTCCCGTGGGGTTCACGTAGACTTTGAGGTCGTCGTCCAGCAGGTCCTGGGGCAGGGAGTGGAAAATAACTTCCTTTTTGATGGCTTCCACCAGATCGGCATGAGCGATGTGTTCATCATGCTGGGAGGAGACCACCACGTTGTCGATGCGCACGGGCTTGCCATCCTGGTACTGCACGGCCACCTGGGTCTTTCCGTCGGGCCGCAGGAAGTCGAGCACGCCTTCCTTGCGGACGTAAGTCAGGCGGCGGGACAGCTTGTGGGCCAGGTAGATGGGGGTGGGCATCAGCGGCTCGGTCTCGCGGGTGGCGAAGCCAAACATCATGCCCTGGTCGCCCGCGCCCATTTCTTCGGGCTTTTGCCGGTCCACACCCTGAGCGATGTCCGGGGACTGCTTGTCGATGGAGGAGATGACAGCGCAGGTCTGCCAGTCGAATCCCATGGTGTCCGAGGAATTGTATCCGATGTTCCGGATGGTGTTGCGTACGATTTCAGGAAGGTCCGCATAGGCGGAGGTGGTGATTTCACCGGCGATGAAGGCCATGCCCGTGGTCACCAGGGTTTCGCAGGCCACGCGGGAGGCGGGATCCTGCGCGATGAGCGCGTCAAGCACGGCGTCGGAAATCTGGTCGGCCACCTTGTCGGGGTGCCCTTCGGTCACGGATTCCGAAGTAAAAATGTATTTCCCTTGAGGCGAAAAAAACATGCGGTATCCTCCTTGCAAAGTGGTCAGCCACAGGGACGCTGTTCCAAAATCTCTTCAATGTTGTTGTTCTTGTCCACAAGAACCACATGAGCTGCGTGGTTCCCGATTTCTTCCGCATCCAGCCAGGCATAGGCCGCCACAATGACTTTTTGTCCGGCCTCTCCGCGCAGGGCGGCCGCACCGTTGAGGCAGATTTCGCCGGGCTCGCCCGGGATGGCGTACGTGGTCAGGCGTTCGCCGTTGCCCAGGTTATATACGTCCACCTGCTCGTAAGGCAGAATTCCGGCCGCCTCCAGCAGGCGGGGGTCCACGGACAGGCTTCCGTGATACTCCGGGTTGGCCCTGGTGATGGTGGCGCCATGGATTTTAGCGTTGAGAAAGCACCTGTCGGGCATCGTATTACACCTCCAGGAGAAGATTGTCTATCAGTCGGGCGCTTTTGAACTGCACGGCAACGGCTGCGAGCGCCGGGCCACGCACTGTCTCCAGTGCCGTGAGCGAATCCGGGTCTACTATGGTGAGGTAATCCACCTCTCCCAGTGGCAGATTCGCATCGAAATACTCGTGCAGCCCCTGGAGGAGCTGGGGAACAGAGCGTTCACCCGCTTGAAGGGCCTGGCGCAGGGCCAGCAGTCCTTGATGAATCCGCGGGGCCTGGAGACGTTCTTCCGGGGAGAGGCGCACGTTGCGCGAGCTGAGGGCTAGGCCGTCGGGTTCGCGTACGATGGGGCCGGCGTCGATGCGGACGGGCATGTTCAGGTCCCGCACCATGCGGCGGATGATGGCCAGCTGTTGCCAGTCCTTCTGGCCAAATACGGCCACTTCAGGCTGCACGAGGTGCAGCAGCTTGCCGACCACGGTGCAAACCCCCCGAAAATGGCCGGGTCTGGAAGCTCCGCACAGGCCCTTGGCCAGTTCCGGCACCTCGATCCAGGTGGCGTGATCCGCAGCATACATGGCTCCCGGATCAGGGAGAAACAAAGCGTCCACTCCGTGCTCCCGAGCCAGGGCCGCGTCACGGTCCGGATCCCGGGGATAGCTGTCCAGGTCCTCGTGGGGGCCGAACTGGGTGGGGTTGACGAACAGCGAGACCACCAGCCTGTCGGCCTGGGGGCGCGCGCGGTCCATGAGAGAAAGATGCCCGGCGTGGAAGTAGCCCATGGTGGGCACCAATGCCACGTTTTGCCCCTGGTCGCGCCAGGAGCGGCAGGCGGCCTGCAACGCTTGGGGATCGGTAATTGTCAGCATAGGAAATAGCCTCCGGCGAGGGTCAAAGCGCTATGCCATTTTTTACCGGTTGTCCAGGCCCATGCTTGAGAAATCCGCCCCACAGGAGTAAGGTTCCCGGATATGAGTGTGAAGCGCAATGATCTGATGCGGGGCACGCCCCCCTTGAACGGCAGGGACCTGGTGGAATTCGAGCACGCCCTCAAGGACGCCCTGCGCGTTCACGTCCCGTTCGAATCCTACAGCCTCTTTTTCCCGGAATCCATGAACGAGGACCGGGGCGCCCCCAAACCTTCGTACCGAGCTTCAGCTCGTGAGCTGCTGCTGCCGCTGGTGCTTGAGGACCATTTGCTGGGCTGGTTCGTGGCGCGCGGGGTGCGGCTGGCCGCGCCGCGCAGCGCACCGCGCTACCTCGCGGCCCTGGCTTCGGCCGAGCTGGAAAAGTTCGCGCTTTACAAACGGAGCATCACGGACCCGCTGACCGGTCTGTTCAACCGGGATCACTTCCTGGACATGCTGGAACGGGAAATCGAACTGGTGGATGCCGGACTTATGGCCGGAGACGCCGGCCAGCCGGGCGGGCCCGGCCGTAGCGGCGGATTTTCCGGCGGCCTGGGGGTCATTTCCCTGGACCTTGACCGCTTCATGTGGATCAACGAACGGTACGGCTACACCGTGGGTGACGCCATTGCCGAGGAGGCGGGCCGCACCATGCTGCGCATCTGCCCGCGCCACGCTGTGGCGGCCCGGCTGATCAACGACCGCTTCGCTGTGCTGCTGCCCGAGGCAAGGCCCCGCGCCTGTTTTCAACTGGCGGAGTTGATCCGCTCGGGCATTTCCCGGCTCACCCATACGGACGACGTCACCGGGGACGCGGTGTCGGTCACGGCCAGTCTGGGCCATGTGTGCTATCCTCAGGGCATGACCGGCCCCCAGCTGGGCCGGGATACGACGGAGCGGGCGCGCATTTTGTTGCGCAAGGCCACCAAGGCGGTCT
>JAQVYA010000207.1 GCA_028708865.1 Desulfovibrio sp.
TGCCCAGACAGTTCACCGTAACAAAGGCATGCACGCCTCCCATAAGCAAACCGGCCACTCCCCCGGCCAGCAGACCAAGCCAGGCCGACCCCGTGGTCAGACAAATCATAAACGCCGCAAACGCGGAAACGCTCATCATCCCTTCCACGCCCAGGTTGAGCACTCCGCCCTTTTCCGTAAGCATCTCGCCCAACGTGGCGAACAAAATCGGGGTCCCCGAATGCACTGTGGCGGCCAGCAGGGCGATGATCAATTCAAAGCTCATTCGTCGCCCTCCCGGGTGCGTTCAATGGTATGGGTGGTAAAAAATTGCGCCGCAAGGACGGTCAACAAGATTAAGCCCTCCATGATCACCCCGTAAGCAGCGGGTATCTGCAATTCGATCTGGAGGTTTTCCGCTCCCACACGCAGAGAGGCCAGCAAAAAGGCCACCACGGCTATGGACAAGGGCTGCAACCGTGCCAACCAGGCCACAACAATGGCAGTGTACCCATACCCGGCCATGATGCTGGGCTGAAGACGCCCCACCACGGCAGACACTTCCATGGCCCCGGCCCAGCCCGCCAAAACGCCGCTCACCCCCATGACAAAAAGAACAAGAAAGGAATACGGAAGCTTGGCATACCGAGCCACCCGCGCCCCCTCCCCGCTGGCCTTGAGTTCGTAGCCCAGCCGGGTAAAGCGCATGAACGCCCAGACCACAAACCCGCAGACGACGCAAAGCAACAGCCCCCAATGCATTCGTCCAAACATGATGCCTATGGTGGCACCGTCGCTGAACTCCGGCGATACGGGAAACCCGGAAGGATCCTTCCAGACCCGCAGCACGAGATAGTCGATGAACAATATGGCGATATAGTTCAGCATCAAGGTGGAAATAATTTCATTGACCTTGAGACGCAGACGCAAAAAGGCCGGAATGATGGCCCAGCATCCCCCCAGGACCAAGGCCATGAGAAACATTAACGGGATGAGAACCCAGTGGGACAAATCCGGAAACGCCAAAGCCATCCACGAGGCTCCGATGGCTCCCAGGGCGAATTGCCCCTCGGCACCGATGTTCCAGATCTGCATACGAAAAGCCACAGCCACGCCCAGGGAACACAGGAAGATGGGCACCGCCTTGAGCAGCGCCTCCTCAAGGGCCCAGAGTTCGCCGAAGGTCCCTGCCCAAAGCACCTGCATTCCCTGTGCGATGGATTTATCCTGCCAAAGCAGCAGCAACGCGCAGATGGAAAGGGAAAAGAGCAGGGCGCCCGGAAAAGTAACCAGGGCGCCCCACTTCCAGGGTTCTTCACGTTTCCTTATACGGAACGTGTTCATATCACTCAGCTTTTGTTAGTCGATGTTTCCAACGACACCCTCGACAAAGAACTTCATGCCAAGCAATTCGGCATCCGAGGGAGTCTCACCTTCAGCAATCACAACTTCACCGGCCTGATCTTTGATCGGTCCGGTGAACACGAAATCGTTGCCCTGATGCAGCTCGGCCTTCTTGGCCTCCACGAGTTCACGAACATCCTCGGGGACCATGGAACCAAACGGGGCGATATCCACGATGTCCTTTTCCATTCCCATCCAGTGGGACTCGCCGCCCTTCCACGAGCCGTCGCGTACCTGTTCCACGGTTTCCTTATAAAAAGGTCCCCAGTTCCAGATAGCGGCAGTAAGGTGCGCCTTGGGAGCAAAAGCGGTCATGTCCGAGTTGTAGCCCACGGAATACGCCCCCCGCTCTTCAGCGGCTTCCTGCGGTCCGGGCGAGTCCTGATGCTGAGCGATCACGTCGCAGCCAGCGTCCAGCAGACTAATGGCGGCATCCTTTTCCAAAACCGGATCATACCAGGTATTGGTCCAGACCACACGCACCTGCGCATCGGGATTGGCTTCCCGCACGCCCAAAGTAAAGGCGTTGATGCCGCGGATCACCTCGGGAATCTGCATGGCGGCCACATAGCCGATCTGACCGGACGAGGTCATGGAACCGGCCACCAAACCGGTGAGATACCGGGCCTGGTACATCCGGCCAAAATAGTTGCTGGCATTGTCCGCGGTCTTAAAACCCGAGCAATGCATAAATTTAAGATCCGGATATTCGGAGGCCACCTTGATCATGGGATCCATGAAACCAAAGCTGGTGGCAAAGATCACGTCAAATCCCTTGCGGGCCATGTTGCGGATGACGCGCTCGGAGTCCGGCCCTTCGGCCACATTTTCGGCAAAGGAAGTCTCCACTCCATCCATCTTGTCCACATACTGACGGCCGAGATCGTGGGAGTAAGAGTATCCGGCATCGCCGATGGGCGACACATACACAAACCCGGCCTTGAAGGTCTTGGCCTCGGGAGCTTCGGCCTGCTCTTGTTCGACGGCCGGAGCCTCAGCCTTTTCCTCTTCAGCCTTGTCTCCGCAACCGGCAAGGGCCACGGCAAAGGCTGCCAGCATCAAAACCGTAAATACGACTTTCCACGCTTTCTGCATTGTTTCCCTCCAGAAGTATCAAAATAAGGTATTGCCACGCATTCCACAGGCAATACCGAACATCCTCGCATTACCCGCCGGAATGCCTAAAGCCATTGCAGATACAGTCAAAAACTATTTTGAATGATATTGTGCAATGGGTTCCACAAATTGATGTCCCGCATCCCAGGGGAACAAAATCCAAGTGTCCTGGGTTACTTCCATAACAAACGAGTCCACCAGGGGGCGCCCTTCCGGCTTAGCGTAGACTGTGGCGAAGTGCGCTTTGGGCAGCATTTCCCGTACGAGCTTGGCGGTCCGTCCGGTGTCCACGAGGTCATCCACCAGAAGCCAGCCTTCTCCATCTCCACGGATGGGCTTAAGTACGCTGGCCTTCCTCTGTTCCTGCCACGTATAGCTGGAAATACAGACGGTATCGATAAGATGGATATCCAGTTCCCGGGCCAAAATAGCGGCGGGAACCAGCCCCCCCCGGGTTATGCAATAAATGCCTTGATAGGGACCTTTTTTCAAAAGCTCCCAGGAAAGGGTCCGGCAGTCCCGGTGCAGTTGTTCCCAGGAAACAGAGAACATCTGGGTATATCGATTGGGATCGACAGCCACGAAATTCAGCCTCCTCGCTCC
>JAQVYA010000093.1 GCA_028708865.1 Desulfovibrio sp.
GGGGCGGTGGGCCGCGTCCCGGTCTTTCTTTCCATATCGGCAGAAACGGGATTGTCTTTCGACATATGCACTCCGTTGTTGTCGGAAAGGAAAATTCGCCTCGGGCCGCAACGCCCGGGCGCAACGATAAACGCTTTTTCCTAGCCGATAAACGGCGGCGCACGAATGGCAAAAGATCGAAAGCCCGCACTCCAGATACGGCCGGATCCGGCCCGGAAAGAATAGAGCAAGGCCTCCCGGGCGGCAGGAGCTGCCAGGGTTTCGGGAAGCAGGGCCGCTGAAGGATGCCTGTCCGAAAAAGCAGGGCCGGAGCGCTGGGGCATATCCGCCGGAGCCAACACGGCACCGGGCACGGCCGAAGCCAGCCGGGCCGGACCGGAATCCGCTCCCAACGGCTGCTGCGCGCCAAGTCCCGGGCCTCCTGGCGGCACGGCCAGGAAAAGAACCCAGAGCAAAACAATCCACTGCAAAATTCGATGCATTGGTTCCTTCATGAAAATCCGGTCATGGAAGCGGGACGCCCCAGCCCTGGTTGCCCTGAATGTTTGTTCCGGATCCTGAACACGTCTTGACCGTGTACCTGGTCCGGGCATTGGTCCGCATGTTGACCTAGACGCTCGTTCGAGCACGGATGGGACGCAGGTGGTGGAGCACAGGTTCGGGCGCTATCCCAACGTTGGCCGGGCACCAGCCCGGGTCCCAAAACAGAACCGGCTCAGAACCTGTTGATTCAAGCCATACCCGCTTGTATCCTTTTGTCAACGCCCGCCCCCGCCTGCCCCTTGCAGGAGCCCAGGCATTCCACGCCGTGCTGAACAAAAACCGGGCAGATACCGAATAGGGGCCAGACCGAAGCCGCACCGGAAGACCGGGCAGAGGCGGACCAGGAAACGTTGAAGCACGCCAAGGAGGCATCATGGAAGTCATGCAAGTCCAGACCCGACAACGCGAGGAACTGCTCGACATCACCGGCCCGGTCCGCGATCTCGTGGAGCATTGCGGCTGGGAGAGCGGCGCGCTGTTGCTCTATTGCCCCCATACCACCGGGGCCGTCACCATCAATGAAGGCGCGGACCCGGACGTTGCCCGCGACATCACGGTGAACATGCGCCGGATTGTCCCTCAGAATGGGGATTACCAGCATGCTGAAGGTAATTCCGACGCGCACATCAAGTCATCCATGTTCGGCTGCGGCCAGATGGTGATTGTGGACAAGGGCAAGATCCAGCTCGGAACATGGCAGAAAATTTATTTCTGTGAATTCGATGGGCCGAGAACACGTAAGTTATGGATAAAGTGGTTCAATGCTTGAGAGATTGAAGCAAATATCGTGGGAGGAGCTAGGACGCACACTATACAGGTTGTTCAAGCCTAAGTTCTATAACCGAATAACATGGACGATAGTTCTGGCTGGCTTGGCAATAATGTCAGCTCCATTCTTTGAGCGCGTTGCCGAAGCGATATTGAAGAGATACTTCGATCTAACGTTCAATGGGGATTTGGCTCCAATTTATGGACTTTGCCTTGTTGGGATAGGGTTGTTGTACAATGCTATTTGCAAGAGCATGGAGATCAAAGCTGAGCATCGACCACATGGTCCTAGCGCAGCCGACAGACACGATGGTGCTCTGTTTCAGCGTTTCTGTGAGCTGTTGCCTCCACATCAAGTAATTCATTTTTCAAGAGATCATGACTTTGGCGGGGCTTTCTCAACAAAAAAAATGCACCCCTATTCTGTCTTTATCAACAATTGGCAGGCTGCTGACTACGAGTTTCAAGACGAGTTTCTGGAGAGAAGCAAGAGAGAGTTGCTCATATTGGCTGCGGAGTTCTTTCACCTTCTTGCATATAAGACCTACTCATATGGATCAACCGACTTTAACCGAGTCTTCACTTCTGATGCGACTTTTGAAGAAGAAATAACGGGACTCAAGAATGCCAAAGTAATTAATCAGGCAGCAACCGACTTCTACGAAAGGTATGATCAGTTCGTCAGGGAGGCTCGACGAAACCTCTTGGCGAGGGGTGTCTCCTTAGACTGATCGGCTATGAAAGAGGGAGGCTCGATCGTCTTTCATTGTCCTCTTCACTGACTAGGTCGTCAGACAAGAACTCTTCAAGCTCATCTTCATTCAAGAAGGGCGCATTTCGCACGACGTCATAGTGTAAACCTCCCCAGCTTAGAGCCACCTGAAAGTAGAGATTTCCGTGGTTGACCTGGCTTTGAGGTATTCGACCGGCGTCAAAGCTCTGGCCCCGCACAGCGGGCTTGCACCGCGGGAAACAACGGATCCGCCTCATACTAAAGTATGAGACGGCAAGAAAACAACATTGCAAATGATTTCAAAGTGGACCAGGCAAAAAAAGGCGGCAGGACAGCCCGCCGCCTTGCTTTGGATCCTTGTTCTACTTCAGCCGCGCAAACGGCGATACCCCAGCAGTCCGAACAGCCCGGTGCCCAACAGCCAGACCGCGCCCGGAATAGGGGTGGTCATGGTGGAGAGGTTGTCCAGGCCGAAGTTGTCCGGCGACTTGTGGAAGAACATACCGTCAAAGGATCCGTCCGTTTCAAACCCAAAATAGATGGGCAGGCCGATATCCACCAACTCGGCCACATAAGCAGCCAGGTCCACGGTATAGGACGTGCCGTCACGCATGCCAAAGGTCACGGTATACATGGAATTGGTGTCGAATCCGGAAAGATAGAAGCCCACGGCGCGGTGTTCCCGGTTGGCATCAAAGGCCACGTGGAATCCCGAAGTGCCCTCGGCTCCGTCCACACCATTGCTGAAGAAGCGGTCCCCGGTCACGGCGAATTCCCCGAGCTTGGCCGTGCTGCCGTCGGCCACGTAGCCGCCGCTGCCGATCATGGGGCCCACGTTGAGCCGCATGAACCCGGTGCTGGAAAGCGTTGCTCCGGCGGAAAGGTTGTCATGGTCCACATCGAACGTCTCCGTGACGTGGTCGATGTACTTGTTGAACAAAAACTGCTCAAGATTGGGCGCGTCCGTGTCCCCGATGCCATAGGACGCGGTGACGCTTGCGGCCATGGCCGCCCCGGCCCCCAGGAGCAGCAAACCCAGACAAGCGATAATCGTCACAATGCGTTTCATATTTCCCCCTCGCTCTTGCCCTTGACGTCGCCGCATGCGACGATGGCAAAGACGCTTTTCTCATTGGAGCGACTATACGCAGGCCGGTTCACCGGTTCAAGCGGCCCCAGACAATTTGGGGAGAAGTCCCGGGAGTAAGGAACCACTCACAGACATTGGACTTTTTCTGCGTATTTCGTCGCCCGGGGAAAACGCCTCATCTTTTTTCAGATCATGCAGCGCATTTCAGCCAAGGGAGGCCCCATGTCCCGGCCCAAACCATCGTACCGCTTCATCAGTAATCCGGACTGCCGCTATTTTCCCTGCCACAAGACCAGCCGACCGGAACAGTTTAACTGCCTGTTCTGCTTTTGCCCGCTGTACTTCCTGGACCAATGCGGCGGACGATTCACGCGACTTAAAAGCGGCCACAAGGATTGCAGCCGCTGCATGATTCCGCACACTCCGGAGGGATACGATTATGTATTGAAAAAACTCAGGGAATGCTTCCAAAGGCCGTGTCGATTGTGCTTTGACGACGCCCCGGCTGCAACGCCGCACAGCGCGCCGCACCAGGGCCAGGATACGGATGCCCCACAGCAGACTCCAGGTTCACCGGATCAAAGTCCGGCATTTCCTGATCCGCAAGATTTCGGGCCGTCCCGAAAATAACCTCGCCCGCCCGCACCGCCCGCGGCCACGACCGTTTTCCGGTCATACAAAAATATTCCAGGCCACGGCTCTTAATTCGCAACGCGCACCACGGTCACGTCCTGGTAGTGCCCGCTCTTGATGCCGCGCCAGGCCCCGGGCCGCACGTCCACCACTTCCAGCCCTGCGTTCCGGAACAAATCCAGGACAAATCCCCGGGCATAGCCAACCGCCTCTTCCGGATCCGCCCTATTTTGCAAGTAACAAGGTCCGCAACGGTGTGCCAAACGCACTCCCACCGTGCGTTCCGGGCCGATTCGCAAGGATTGCTCATCCAAAAGAAACCAGGTCACATAGGCCCGGCCGCCCCGGTCCAGCACGCGGGCCAACTCTCCGACATATCCCAGCACGTCTTCGGGCAGCATGTGCGTGAACACGGAGTTGAGCAGCGCCAGATCAAACGAAGCATCCTGGAACGGAAAACGAAAGTCGCGGGCGTGAACCGTCCCTGCCGGATTGGAAAGGGCGTTGTACACGTCCACCACCTGGAAGCGGAAATTGGGAAAGACAGGAGTCAGGTGCGTGCGGCACCACTGCACCCCCAAAGGATAGACGTCGAACCCTTCATAGCCTCCGAGGGGGCCGAGGTAACCCGTCAAGGGAACGGCCGCCCGGCCGGCGCCGCAGCCCGCGTCCAGCACCCGTTCACTGGGCAGCAGGCCGCACCAGTCCACCAGGCGTTGCAGCAGGTTGCGGCCAATGCGCAAAAAGTCACCGCCTCCGAACTGTACGGCCAGGTCGGGCGGCGGAACCAGTCCCAGGGCCGCGGCATCGGTGGAATGTTCCCCGGCCGCGTCCAAGTGTTCCTGTATGGCGATCATAGTTGCTCCCGGCAAAGAATTTCTTTGTCAGGAAACTACAAAAATCATGCCTTATTCATCAAATATTCAACGGGCGTTCGCCCCGCTTTCCAAAAAAAGATGCAGATAATAATCCAATTTGGATTCCAAGGGTTCGTCAAACTCGATGCCCACAAATACATGGCCATCTTCCTGCCCGACCCAGATCACCCGGCCCGTGAGGTCCTCCACCGGGCAAATCGGTTCGCCGTGTCCTCCGGAAACGATGCGCACGGCATCATCCTCGTGAAACACATTCTGGGCCTCTTTATCCGGCGTTTTGATCCGCATGCCCCCTGCGGAAATATCCTCCACGGCGAATGCATGTGGTCCTGAGCGCATGGCCAGTTCACACACGGCACCCGCCGTGCAGACATAGCGCACGTGCAGCCGACGCTCCTCAAATCGAGGACTTTGCTTTTGAGTCATGGCCTCCCTCCAGCGTGCGGACCGGAGCAGCCCGGCCGGATCCAAAGCCGCATTCCCCCTGGAAACAGCCCTGACCCGCCAGACCCCCGCGGACCGCGCCAACGGTCCGCTGCGCCACGGGCGCACCGCGCACTGACGTTTGGTTCCGTTACAACATTCTCCCCCCGGACCCACGTCCCGGTCCAGGGTACCGCTCGAAGACCCGGCGGTTTGCAACGGACCGCCGGACCCATAACCCCAATGACCTAAAAAACCTCCGCCTCAAACCAGTACAAATTGGTTCCGGCCTTGTTCCAGCTGTTTTCAGCCAATCCGGCCTTGACGCAGGTCTGGCGCAGGAACTGCTCCCGGCTCCAGCCCCACTCCACAGGCACCTGGGGCAGAAGCAGGCCGGAATGCCCGCCCCGCTGCACAATGAGCCCGTGCTTGCCCACCACGATCTCGTTCACGTCCCGGCACGGTTCAATGGGACTGATGATCGAAATTTCCCATTCCACGTCCTCGAACTCCTCTGGCTTGAGAGGCGGAAAACGGGGATCGGAAAAAGCAGCGGCCCGGGCCATTTCCCACACCGTGCGCCAGACTTCGCCAGAACCCTGCACATTGCCGATGCAGCCGCGAAGCTGCCCACCGCGTGTCAAGGTCACGAACGCGCCCAGGGATTCGCGCAGCTTGTCCGTGGGCGGTTCGGGCGGCTGCGCCTCCTCGCCGGACAGGCCCGAAGCGATGCTCCGGCGCACCAAATCCCGAAGGTATTGTTTTTCCTCGTCGGAAATCAAAAAAACGAATTGACGGGGCATCTGCTACTCCTTTGTTTCCACCTGGGGTCGCACCTGGTCCGCCCGGGGAACCCCGAGCAGCACCAGCGCCCCAAGAACATACATCAAAATTACCATGCTCATGCCCCACCGCTGGCTCCCGGCCAGCAGCGTGACCCAGCCCACCAGCAGCGGACCGGCGAAAGACGTTAACTTACCGGAAAGTGCGAACAGCCCGAACATCTGCGCGCGCAACTCCAACGGCGCTGTCCGGGCCAGCCAGGAACGGCTGGAGGCCTGTACCGGACCAACAAAGATACCAAGCAACAACCCGAAAATCCAGAACACGGCCAGGGATTCCGTGGTCAGGATCACCAGCCCGGGCACGATGAGCCCGGCCAGGGAGGCCAGAATAGTGGCCCGCGCCCCGAGCCGGTCGTCCAGCCAGGAAAAAACCGCCGCACCCAGCCCGGCCGTGATGTTCAGCCCCACGCCGAACCAGATCACCTCTTCCGTGCTCAGGCCGAACGTGCCTGCCGCATAAATGCCGCCAAAGGCGAACATGGTGGTCAGCCCGTCGTTGTAGAGCATGCGCGCCAGCAAAAAAAGCATGATGTGCCTGTGGGCGCGCACATTGCGCAGCGAATCCCGGATCTGCCGCAGCCCGGCGCGGACGCAGTCCATAGGGGCGCGGCCCGAGGCCGGAGCATCCGGCACCCACAAAAAAAGAGGAAGGGCAAACACCAAGTACCAGGCCGCGGCCAGGGGGCCAATGGACCGCACGTGTTCGGCGCCTTCACGCGGCAGGGCGAACCAGGGGTCTGCGATGATGAAGCCGAACAGGGCCAGCAGCAGGCAGAGCAGTCCGCCCACATACCCCAACCCCCAGCCCCAGCCGGACCAGCGGCCCAGCCTGCCGGGCGGAGCCAGGTCCGGAAGCATGGCGTTGTAAAAAATCATGGAGGATTCCGCCCCGATGGTCCCGAGGCAGACAAGAACCAGAGCAGGCCAGGCCCAGGCCGTTTCCGGCCGCACAAACCAGAGCAGCATGGTGCTCGCCACGCACAGCAGCGTAAACACAGCGATCCACGGTTTACGCCGCCCGGACTGGTCCGCCACTGCGCCCAAAAGCGGGCCGCCAAGCCCCACGGCCAGACCGGCAATCCCCAGCATGCTGCCCCACATGGCAGTTCCTGTTTCCGGATTTTCCGCTACGGAACGCGCAAAGTACGCAGCAAAGACAAAGGTCTGAATCGGGGTGAAAAACCCGTTATTGGCCCAGTCGTACAGGGCCCAGGACCATAGTTTGCGCCGCACGCCGCCTCCCGGGAAAAGCTCGTTCTCCCGCGTGGGTAGCGCAATTCAAGGCCTGCGGCAATGCCCCGAGCAAGGCGGTTCCCGCACCGTTCACGAAATCACGGTCCCTTTTCCCCTGCCCGAGCATGGGACGCGTTTGTTTTCATTATTTATTAAATACACAGCATAACTGATCTTTAATTGAAAAAGGGAATAGATCCCACCAAAAGCATGTCCAGAGGGCAATACCGTCCGTCCCGCGTGAAAAAAATCTTGAAAAACATGGACTCCGCCGATTCGGCATGCCCACCGACCACAGTATCCCTGGTCGCATCAATTCAGACCACGCCACCCCAGGGCCTGCGCTCTTCTCCGTCCGGTCCAGCCAGGTCTCCACCGGACGGAAGTCCCCTGCACCCGCTTCTCAGCCCCACAATTCTTCTGGCGCCGTCCTTCTTCCAGCACGGCTTTTCTTCCGGCCCGGCGAGTCACCCGGTTCAGCCAATTTTCCGCTCCGCCTCCCCTTTTCTGGCCCGGACCAGGACACGCGATCCCCATCAGCCGGCCAACTGACCGCGCACCAGAGAAAACGCAATCCCCCACATCACAAGGCAGATAGTGCCATCCAGCACGCGCCAGGCCCCGGGCCGCCGAAACAGCGGTGCCAGCCGCGCTCCGCCCGCGCTCAACGTCAGGAACCAGACCGCCGAGGCGCTCACCGCGCCCACGCCAAAGGCCCAGCGCGCCCCGCCCTCAAACGTGCCGCTCAAGGAACCAATCAGCACCACCGTATCCAGCCAGGCCTGCGGGTTCAGCAACGTCACCACCGTGGTGATCAAAAGAGCCCGCTTCAAACTCAGGCCTTCTTCCCGCCCGGCGCGCAGGCTCCCGCCCCGCACGGCCGAGCGCAGCGCGCCCAGGCCGTACCAAAACACAAACCCCGCTCCCAGCCAGGTGGCCACGGACGCGGCCGCCGGGTACATGGCCACCAGCCCCCCGGCCCCGGCCACGCCAATGCCGATCAGCAGCACATCAAACAACAGGCACAGCGCAGCCACCGCATAGTGGTGTTCACGCCGTACCGCCTGGCCCAGCAAGAACGCATTTTGCGCCCCAATGGCCACGATCAGCCCGCCACACATGCCAAAACCCTGCAACCAGGCTCCCCATTGGGCCGAAGTCGTCATTGCGGTAAGCATGGATATCTTCTCCCGTAAGCAAATAAATGTCGTGAAGCAGCGCCCTGCCCTGCAATCAGGAAAGGGCTTGGTTTCAATCGTCCTGCGGGCTTGGCCCTTGGCGGCCCTGCGGGGCTTGGCCCCCGGCGGTCCTGCGGGGCTTGGCCTCCGGCGGCCCTGCGGGGCTCTGCCTCCGGCGGCCCTGCGGGGCTCTGCCTCCGGCGGCCCTGCGGGGCTCTGCCTCCGGCGGCTTAAGGGCCCGCGGCCCTTAAGAATCCCATTTCCCGGCTCGCGCGCTGCGCGGCCGGAGCAAATTATCCGAGAAAACCTTTGAATCTGGTATGGGCTGGCCGCAAAGGGAAAATCTGTGCGGGCAATGCGGTAGGAAGAGGTATAGCCTGGGGTGACGATGAAGTAAAATTACTTCTTTTTAATGTGTATTAAATTTGCTAATGATTTGATATGTTGGATTACAAGTTGGTGGAAGCATTGGCTCAGGTTTTGGCGGAAGGCGGATTTGAAAAGGCGGCTCGCTCTCTGCATCTGACCCAGTCGGCCGTATCCCAACGGGTGCGGCTGCTGGAGGAGCGTTTGGGCCGCCCTCTGCTCGTGCGAGGGACGCCGCTGCGGCCCACTGAGGCGGGCAAGGCCCTGTTGCGGCACTATCGGCAGGTCCGTCTGCTGGAAAGTGACTTTGCCCTGGAAATGCAGGAGGACAAACCCGGTTTTCGCTCTCTGCCCCTGGCCGTAAATGCGGACAGCCTGGACATCTGGCTTCTGGACGCCCTGGCCCCCCTGGTACGCGAAAAGCGCATTCTCCTGGACTTGGTCATGGACGACCAGGAACGCACCCATGCCCTTCTGGTCCAGGGAGAAGTGGCGGGTTGTCTTTCCACCCGCACCCAGCCCCTGCGGGGTACACGCTGCCAACGCCTGGGGGTCATGCCCTACGTCTGCTGCGCGTCGCCGGAATTCGCGGCCCAATGGTTTCCCCACGGCGGTCCGGATGCACAATCAGCGGGCCACGCCCCGGCCGTGCTCTTCAACCGCCGGGACGAACTGCACGACGCCTTTCTCAGCGCCAAAACCGGTCTGCCCCGACACAAACTCCCCAACTACCCGCGCCATTATCTGCCTTCGTCCATCAAATTCGTGGACGCCGTGCGCCTGGGCCTGGCCTATGGAATGATTCCCGCTCCCCAGGCCGCGCCGCATCTGGCCTCCGGAGAACTGGTGGAACTGGTGCCGGATAGCCCGCTCCCCGTAGAAATGTTCTGGCACCAATGGGACCTGCAAAGCGAACTCATGGACGCGGTGCAGGCCGCGCTGCAACAGGCGGCCCCGCGCATCTTCAACATCCAACACTGACCGGAAGGCGCTAAAAAGATTGGACAGAATCCAAATCCGGCCGGGTAGCTGATGCGCCTGCCCAAAGACCCAGGGAAAATATCCCAACAGCTTCGGGGAAAAAACAGGGGAAACCCCCATTGTCCAAGTGTTGGCGCGTGCTATGCCCAAAGCGGAAAACACGCAGGGAGGTTGCCGTCATGTGCCCGCTCATTCCGCAATGCCCATTCTACAAAGCCTACGCCAACATCGAGGACCCCTTTGTCAAGGAAACCCTGAAGCAATACTGCCATGCTCAAGGCAAAGGCTGCCTGCAACGCGCCACCAAAAATACATACGACACGTTTCTGGCCGCAAACCAATGCCCGGGCGGCGAATACATCGCCTGAGCCTGCAAGGGGCACGGCAAAAAAATACCGCCTTTCGCACACGAGCGAAGGCGGTGTCTTACCTTTTTTCATTTCTAAGAATGTTAGGAATGCTTGCCGGAAGCCTCGGCCAAGCGCTCCCCTTCAGCCCGGCGCACCACAAGGCAACCCGACATCATGTCGTGCAGCCCCTGACGACGGCGGGTGAACAAAATCATCAAAAAACCGATCATGAACAAGGCCGACGAAAGAATCTTGGCAAAATGCCGGATCGTGGTCCGCAGCAACCCGGCCCGGTTGCCGTCAAAATCCGTGACCTTTACGCCGAGCATGATCTTGCCGGGCGTGGCCTGCAAGGGGCTACTTTCCAATACCGCATAATACAGCCAGCCCAGCGGCATGGGCAGAGCGTTGGTGAAAAACACCGTAAACTCAGGATCGTCGAACCAGAACGGCATCACCAGCGCGGCCATGAACGTCAGAAAAAACGCACCCGCCGTCAGCAATACCATGTCCACCACGAACGCGCCCAACCGCTGCATGGGCGAAGCATATCCCGCCGGGGGAACCCATTCCCCTTCCCGAGCCTTGAGCTGGGCCCGTTCAGCCTCCAGGCTCATGGGCTGGCTTTGACGCCAGTTCCGGCGCACCGCGCCCAAACCGCGCCCCCGGCCTTCCCGGACCGGTGCCTCCTCAAATCCAAAACCGCCCATTTCCGCATCCTTTCCACCGCCGTGGAGAGTTGCCTGCCCAGGGGGTCGCGTAGTATCCTGTGATTCCGCCACCCCGGGAGCCTGGCCGCCCTGCACGTGCGGCTCCTCCTCCCTGGCCGGTTTTCCCTTGGCGGCGGAAGACGTTTCGGACCGTTGTTTTCCCAGAGCAGCACCGCACTGAATGCAGTAGGTGGCCTGCTCCGGCATTTCAGCTCGACATTTGGGGCAGATCATCATGTACCTCACGCAACGGGCCGAACCCAGCCGGTTCGGGCAAGGAAATGAAATAGAATCGCCACGGTAGTCCGGAGGCCCCAAAA
Organism: Desulfovibrio sp.; assembly: GCA_028708865.1. GTDB lineage: Bacteria > Desulfobacterota > Desulfovibrionia > Desulfovibrionales > Desulfovibrionaceae > Paucidesulfovibrio. The sequence goes on from JAQVYA010000093.1 coordinate 11,052, forward strand.
AGTCTATCCCATGAGAAAACACGGCCCACTGCAATCGGAGCCCTCCATGCATCAACCCACCTGGATATTGCACATTGATATGGACGCGTTTTACGCCTCGGTGGAGCAGATGGACCAACCCGAACTCCGGGGACGCCCCGTGGCCGTGGGCGGCATGGGCGGGCGCGGCGTGATCTCTGCCGCGTCCTACGAAATCCGCAAATACGGCGTGCGCTCTGCCATGCCGGGAGCCACGGCCCGTCGGCTCTGCCCCCAGGGAGTTTTTCTCCCGGTGCGCATGCGCCGGTACAAGGAAGTTTCCGCCAGGGTCATGGCTGCCCTGCACGAATTTTCTCCCCTGGTGGAGCAAGCCAGTGTGGACGAGGCCTACATGGACGGCACCGGCCTGGAACGACTCTTCGGCCCCATCCAACAGTTTTGCGAGGCCATTCGCCGGCGCGTGCGTGAGGTCACCGGCGGGCTGACCTGCTCCGTGGGCGCGGCCCCGGTCCGCTTTCTGGCCAAAATCGCTTCGGACCAGAACAAGCCCGACGGAGTTTTCATTCTCCACCCCGAAGAGGTTCCCCTCTTTTTAAGTACCTTGCCCGTGGCCAAAATCCCTGGCGTAGGGCGGCGCGGGCAGGAAACCCTCAAGGCGCTGGGCGTGCGCCATGCCGGAGACGTGCCCCGCCGTCCCAGGGAATTCTGGGAGGCGCGGCTCGGCAAATGGGGCGGCGAACTCTTTGACCGCTGCCAGGGACGCGGCTCCACCGAAGTGGTGCCGTATGCTGCGCCCAAATCCTGTAGTGCGGAAAACACCTTTGACCAGGACACGTTGGACCACTCCAGGCTGCGTCGCTGGCTCCTGGCCCAGAGCGACCGCGTGGCCGCGGAGCTGCGCAAAAACCAAGTCCGGGGGCGCACCATCACCTTGAAGGCCAAATTCGCGGACTTTCGCCAGGTCACCCGCAGCCGCAGCCTGGACCACCGCACCAGTGAAACCAACGTCATCTACCGCACCGCGGTGGCCCTCCTGGAAGAACTGGCTCCACGCACCCCTCTGCGCCTCATAGGCGTGGGCGTATCCAACTTTGCGCCCCGGGCGCGCCAACTTTCCCTTTTGGAAGCAGCGTCCGAGCGACCCGACGAACGGGAACAGGACCTGGAGCGCACAGTGGACGCCATCCGTTCAAAATTCGGTGCCAAGGCCCTGCGACGGGCCGAACTGCTGGACGCTTCCGGAGACCGCGCTTCAAAGAAACAGGCGGACCAGCGCACCGATGGAAAATCCCCGGCCCGTTCCCGCCCGGCCACTCCCACTTCCGAAACGGACAACGACCAGGACCCGCCCTTCTGATGCCCTGCGGGGTGGTACCCGGGGGATTGATGCCCTGTGCGTTGGCATCCGAGGGCCCGGCACCCTGTGGTTCATGCCCGATTGGACGGCATCCCTTGGCTTGTCGTCCAAGCCGTTGGCGTTCGGCCGCCCGAACCTCTGCCCCTTGCAGGTCCGTTTTTATTCAGAGAACACCTTTTCCCAACCAACCCTTTGGCATTTGGTCCTTTCGTCTCTGGCCCTTTGGCCTTTGATTTTCCGGCATCTGGTCCTTTGTACACCTGCCTTCCGGCAAACCGGCTTGCCAAAGCCGCACGCCCCGCTTACCATACGCTATCGGCACGGCTGCGCCCCGGGCCTAGCCCACCGCATACCGAGCCCCATTGATTCACTGTTCCCAGGCGCTTCGGCAGCCGGAGCGTTGACCCTGCAAGCCATCGAGGATGCCATGCCCCTTTCGGAAAACGAGGCGAAATTCAAATTCTGTCCCCTGCTCAAGACGTCGGAAGACAAAATGAAGTTCT
>JAQVYA010000094.1 GCA_028708865.1 Desulfovibrio sp.
AGGTAGAGCACGCTCACACGCTCTCCGCCCCCTGCCCGGGCCAAGGCCTCCCCCTGATAGGCTTCCAGGTTCATCTGGCACATGGGGCAAACCGTAACCACGGCGTGGGCCCCCTGTACCGCGCCCAAAATGGCGGACACCGCATCCAGGGCCGCCTCCTTGTGCGTCACCATGAGGGACGCTCCGCAGCAACGCGCGCCCATGTCCCACTCCACGGGCTCCGCGCCCAAGGCCCGAATCAGGCCGTCCATGCTCCGGGGCCGGACCGGATCGTCGAAATCCGGATAGGGCCGCAAGGCCTGGCAGCCATAGTACGGCGCAATGGCCAGGCCGGAGAGATCCCTGACGCAGGCTTCCTGAATGCGCTCAGGCCCGATGTCGTTGGCCAGCACGTCCAGCAGATGCCGCACCGGCGCGGCCGCCGCCAGGGTAAGCCCTTCCGCGTCCAGGGCCTCGCCCAGCCGCGCGGCCACGCTCCGCTCGGACCGGGCCCGCTCCCGGGCGTGGCGCAGGTTCAAGTAACAGGCGCTGCACGGGGCCAGCACTTCCATGCCGGGCAAATCCCGCTCCGCAAGGGCCAAGTTCCGGGCCGGAAGAGCCAGCGAAAGCAGCTCGTCCACATTTTCCACGGAACTGGCCCCGCAACAGGTCCAGTCCGGAATCTCATGCACCTCCACGCCCAGGGCTTCCAGAACGGCCCGAGTGCTGATGTCGTACTCCACAGCGCTACAGGTCAGGGAACAACCGGGATAGTAAGCGTACTTCATGACCGGGCCTCCATTTCGCGCACCTTGTTCACGAGCGGAGCGAGCCGCCCCTTGTGCCCGGACCCGGGCAACAGGTGCAGCTTGCCCCGGCGCAGCAGCTTCCAGCCCAGCGGCACATAGGACAAAGCCAACGCAGGATTGGCCCGGCGACGCAGATAGGTGTTCATGAGCGCGCCCTCCTGCACCCGACCGTACCGCTCCACGTTCTCGGTAAAGGCGCGGCAAAAGGCCTGCCCGCGGCGGGCTCCTGCGGCCCCCTGTTGCGCGGCCAGCCGCTTGAGCGCCTGCATGGCCCGGGTCGTGGGCAGCCCGCGCGGACAGCGCAGCATGCAGGAGTAGCAGGAGCTGCACATCCAGAAAGTCCGGCTGGCCAGAACGTCGTCCATGCGGTCCAGCTGGGCCAGCCGCCAGAGCCGACGCGGGCTGACGTCCATGAACTCCGCATTGGGACAGGAGGCCGAGCAGGTGCCGCACTGCATGCAGGCTGCCATGTATTCGCGCAGTTCCGCTGCCGGATCGTTGCGATTCCCATTCATTGCTCACGCTCCTTTGGTGTTTCCACGTGGCGCGGCTCTTCCAAGGCCGCGTCGATCAAGGCCATGACCGGACCGTCGTGATACCCGGTCAGCACCGTGGCGGAATTGGGACAGACCGCGGCGCAGGAGCCGCAGCCCTGGCAGAGAATTTCATCCACCACAATGCGGCCATGCTCCAGGTCCACCTGCCGGGCTCCATACGGGCAGGCCGTCACGCAACGCTGGCACAAAGAGCAGAGGGAATGCCGGACCTGGGCCACCACGGTTTCCCGGGCAATGGTTTCGGCATTGAGGATGCGCAGGGCGCGCTGGGCCGCGGCCTGGGCCGAGGCAATGGCCTCGGCCATATCCATGGGCGAGTGGGCCAGACCGCAAAGGTAAATTCCCTGCTTGAGGAAATCCACGGGCCGCCACTTGGACTCTGCTTCCTGGAAAAAGCCGTCCCGGTTTGTTTCCACCCCAAAGATTTCCACCAGTTCATCGGTTTCCGCAGGCTCCACCCCACTGGAAAGCACCAACAAATCCGCCCGCACCTGCACCTCGCGACCCAACACAGGGTCCAGCCCCGTAACCACGGGCTTGCCACCGTCAAACCCCACCTTGGGCTTACGCTCCGGTTCGTAGCGTACAAACAGGGCCCCGGCCCGGCGCGCCTGCGTATAAAAGGCTTCCTTAAACCCGTAGGCCATCATGTCGCGGTAGAAGACCACGATCTCCAGCCCGGGATTGCGCGCCTTGAGCGCCAGGATGTTCTTGAGCGCCTGGGAACAGCAGACCCGGCTGCAATAGTTGCGCTCCTCATCCCGCGAACGCCAGCACTGGATCATGACCACCCGCTGCAACTCGGAAACATCCAGGGTTCCGGTGGCCAGGGCCTCTTCCAGCCGAAGCTGGGTCATGACCGACTTGTGCACCTTGAAGCCGTAATCGTAGACCTTGGACTCGCGCCCTCCCGACGCCAGAATGGTGACGCCGTGCTCAAAGCGCAATGCTCCTCGCGGCGTGTACATGGCCGTGCGGAAACGCCCGGCCGTCCCCTGGGAGAGCACCACCCGGGAATCCTTGAACACCGTGATGTTGGGATGCTTTTCCACCTGGGTGATCAGGTCTTCCATGTGCTTGCGCGGGTCCCCCCCCTCCAGGGTGGAATACAGGCGCATGCACATGCCGCCCAATTCTTCTTCCTTTTCCACCAGGCAGACTTCATATCCGTGATCGGCCACGGCCACGGCAGCGGTCATGCCCGCCACGCCGCCGCCGACCACCAAAGCCGCACGGGCCACGTTCACGGTCACCGGGGGCGGCACCGGGTCCGCGCCTTCCAGTCTGGCCACGGCCGTGGCCAGGGCCGCATAAACTTCCCGCTCCCGTCGCCCGGCCGCGTCCGGCCCCTCTTCTCCTGGGAACGTGGGGGTATAGATGTCCACCACGTCCATGAGCGCAGGGTTCAGCCCCACGGTCCGGCCCAGTTCCTTGAGCCGGGGAACGTAGGCATACGGCATGCAAGCACCGATCAGAATGCGGTTGGGCTTTTCCTCCCGAGCCAGGCGCTCCACCTCGCCCCAGCCTTCGGCCGTACAGGCCGAGCCGACCCGGGCCACGCTCACCACGGAGTGCAGCCGCTCCAGCCGGTCAAAAAGCCGGTCCAGATCAAGCCGCTGCTCCAGGGTGGGACAAGAGGAACACACGGCAACGAGAACCCGCGGCTCCTCGCGGGAGACATCGGGATACTCTGGTTCCTCCTCCCGTTGCATGCCCGCGAGCACGTCGTGAATCTTGATCATCCGGGCGGCTCCCTGGGCCGCGGCTCCAGCCATGATCACGGATTCGGCGATGTCCCGCGGCGCGGCGAACGCGCCTGCCGCAAACACGCCGTGCCTGCTGGTGCGCGCCGGAGCCAGGGGCCGCGTGGCCACAAAGCCGTGTTCGTTCAGTTCAACACCAGCAGCCCGGGCCAGCTTGTCCACGCCCTTGGGCGGGCGCGCGCCCACGGCCAGCACCACCATGTCGAACCCGTCCTCATGCTGACGGCCGTCGTCCCCGAACCAGCCCACATTGAGCCCGCCCTGCCAGTCCGTAATTACGGAATGGGGCCGGGCCCGAACAAAGCGCACCCCCTCCTCATTTTCGGCACGCTCCCGGTACCGCTGGAAATCCTTGCCAAAGGTACGCATGTCCATGAAGAAGATCGTGGCTTCCACCTCGTCCCCCAGAGCCTTTTTGGCCAGGAGCGCCTCCTTCACGGAAAACATGCAACAGATGGAGCTGCACCAACCCGCTCCCTTTTGCAGGTCGCGGGAGCCCACGCATTGAATCCAGGCGATACGGCGCACGGGCTTGCCATCGGCACGGACCAAGCGTCCTCCCGTGGGCCCGGAAGACGACAGCATGCGCTCGAATTCCAAAGCCGTCACCACGCCCGGATACCGGCCATATCCCAGCACATCGTCCACAGGGCCGGGATCATGGCAGTCGAAGCCGCCCGCAAGAATCACAGCTCCCACGTCGAATACCAGGTGTTCGTCCGAGGCCAGACGCACATGCAGCTTATCCAGCCAGGGGATGAAAACAGCCTCCTCCAACGGCTTGGCAATCCATTCGCGTGCTCCCCGGGGGCCGCCTCCGGCCGGGGATTCCTCCGGGTCCACAAAGCGGGCGGCAGCGTCGCTCTCTCCGGCACCGGCCAGGAGCACCACGGGCAGCTCCGGCCGCAATTCGGCTGCGCGGTTGATGATCCGCTCCACCACGCCCTCGCCCATGGACATGTCCACAAGCAGCAGCCCGGCAGGGTCTCCATCGGCCAGCAGATCCAAGGCCTTTTCCTGGTCCAGGGCGAACACGGCCGGGAATCCGGCCTTATCCAGCAGGGAGAGCAGTTCCTGGGCCTCGGTGGAATCCGGGGTCACGGCCAGCACGCGAAAGCCGTCACGCTGGTCCAGCTTGAAGTCGATGGCCCCGGTGGGGCAGGCTTCAAAGCACTTCCAGCAGCGGGTGCAATGTTCCAGGTCCACCACATAATGGTTGGGAATGGCATGGGGCACGGGCAGGTACACGGCCCCCCGCTCGGAAAGCCCGGCATTGAATTCGTTGGGCACCTGCACCGGACACACGGCCGCGCACTCGCCGCAGCTGATGCACCGGGCCGGATCCACCAAGGTGGATCGCCGGGTCAGGGATGCCTGGAACTGGCCGGGATCCCCTTCCAGTCCGGTCAATTCCGTATTCAACCAGATGTCGATATTGTCGTGATACAGGCCCTTGCGCAGACAGTACTGGCTGGACGAGTCCCGGGCCATGAGCGGCAGCATCTTGCACATGCCGCAGTTGTCGCTGGGGAACTGATGGTCCAGTTGGGCCAGCAGTCCGCCGTGATGGGGCCGGCGGTCCACCAGGGCGACCTTGTGGCCGGACACGGCCAGATCCAGGGCCGCCCGAATGCCGCTGATCCCGGCTCCGACCACCAATGCTCCGTATTCCTTCCGCATGTTGTCCTCCCTTGCCGCGGCCCGCAGCTAGGCCATGTGCGAAACCACGTCCTCAAATTCCTTTTCCTTGAACACGGACAACGGTGGCGGATCGTCCATGCTCCGGCCCGGCTCATAGTCGAACCCCTTTTGCGTACGCGTGGCCACGGTGCGGAACAGCTCCATCACGGGCACGTCGTTGGGGCAGGCATTGGAACACTGGCCGCAGCCCACGCAGGCCGTACTCATATGGGCCATGCGCGTAAGATGGTAGAACACCGTGTCCGTGGGCATCTTGAGCATGCCCTTCTGCCGCGCCCAGCCCATGTATTGCCAGGGCTTGTGGTCGAACACGTCCGTGGCGAACACGCATTCCCGGCAGTAGCAGACCGGACAGGCCACCCGGCAGTTCAGGCAGTTCACGCAACCGGCAAGATATTCGGCCAGCCCGGCCAGGGTTCCCGTGGCCTCGGCCGTGCGTTCGATCATGGCATCCCGCTCCTGGGTGCGGCGCTCCACCAACCGGGCCAGGGCTTCGGCGCGGTCCTCGCGAGGTTGCCAGTCCTCCAGTTCCAGGGCGGCCAGCAAGGCCTCTCCTTTGGCGGTCTCGGCCATGACCGGCAAAGCCGCGGTCAGGTCCAGGCCCACCAGCCCCACGCTCACGTCTGCGGCCGCAGCCACAGGATGCTCGCAGACCAGGCAGGCTCCGGCCAGGTCGTACCCGTCCCGGGCCGTGTCCTTGCCGCCGCCCACCTTGCCCAGGAATCCGAGCGTGGTCTGAATCGCGTCGTCCGCTCCCTTGAACCGCAAATAGTGGGTATTGTCGTAAGCACCCAGACAATCGACGGAAATCAAGAGCACATTGTCCAGGCTTCCCTGGTTCAGCTTGGCCAGTTCAATAAAGGCGCGAATCTCACAAGGTCGCATGACCGCGGCAATGCGTTCTCCGCTGTGCCCCTTGGTGAGCCGGGCCAGCATCTTGGCTCCGTTCATGGGAAACGCCGGGGCCAGGGGGTCGGCCAGAGCCAGTTCCGCCGGGTCCGTCACCAGGGTGGGCATAGGGGTGCCCCGTCCCAGATGCACCGGGGTGAGCACGCCGCCCACGCCGCCCCGTTCCAGCATGCGCCGCATCAGTTCCTGCAACGCGGCCACAGGGTTGTTGTCCTGCACATCCAGCTTCGCCGTCGTGGTCATGATCGCTCCCTCCCGTTCACAACGCCTTGAGACCGCGCGTCTCAATGGGGCCCAGCTCCCGAATCTCCTCCACCAGCGAATTCACGGTGGCCGCGAATTCATTGCCTTCGCTGGCGCCTACCCAGGTCAGACGCACCCGCCGGGTATCCACCCCGAACTGGGGCAAAATCTCCTTGAGCAGCTTGACCCGCCTCCGGGCCTTGTAATTTCCGTTGATGTAATGACAGTCCCCGGGATGGCAGCCGCTGATGAGCACGGCGTCCGCGCCGGAAAGCAGGGCCTTGATCACGTACTTGGGGTCCACCATGCCCGTGCACATCATGCGCACCAAGCGCAGGTTGGGCTTCTGGATCATGCGCGAGGTACCGGCCAGATCCGCAGCCGTGTAGGTGCACCAGTTGCAGACAAACGCCACGATGGTGGGTTCGAATGCCACGGAGGGCGCGGTCTGCGCGTCCCGCCGCCGTCCCGCGTCGGCCTGTGTTGCCTGAGCGTCCATGTCGTCCTCCTCTTGGTCAGTTGGTCACGCTTTCCCGGGCCGGGTGTTCATCCGGCAGGGGTCCCTGGTCGCCGTCCTCCACGGGCACGCGCACTGCGCCGGGCCGCTCCAAATCCATGAGCAGTCCCTCCAGTTCCGCAAAGACCTGCGGTTCATTGAAATGCTTGATCTGGGCCGCGCCGGATGGACAGTATCCCGCGCAGGAACCGCATCCCTTGCACATGGCTTCGTTTACCACGGCCACCTTGCGGCGTTCGTCGAACTCAATGGCGGAATACGCGCACAACCCCACGCAGACCCGGCACCCCACGCAAATTTCCGGATTGATCCAACTGGTGGTGGGCGAAATGGCGACCCTTCCACGGGCAGCCAGGGCCAAAGCCTGGGCCGCGCCGCCCGAGGCATGGGCCACGGCGTCGGGGATGTCCTTGGGGCCCTGGCATGTTCCGGCCAGGAACACGCCGTCCGTTGCCGTGGACACAGGGCCCAGCTTGGGATGCTCTTCCAGGAAGAATCCGTCCTGCCCCTGGGCCACGCCAAACACGCGGGCCACCTCGGAGGCACCCTGGCGCGCCTCCATGGCCGTGCAGAGGATGACCATGTCCACAGGCACGCGCACCGGCAGGCCGGAAAGCGTATCCTCGGCCACCACCACGAGCTTGCCTTCCTCTTCCGGCCGAATGGCCCGGTCCGTAACCTCGGCCGGGCGGCCCCGGATAAACGTCACGCCCTCCTGCTGCACCCGCTCGTAGAATTCCTCGTACCCCTTGCCGAAGCAGCGCATATCGATGTAGAAATTGGTCACCCGTACATGGTGCCCCACCTTGTCCTTAAGCAGGTGATCGTACTTCAGGGCGTACATGCAGCAAGTGCGCGAACAGTATTCGTGGTAGTTCTTGTCCCGCGACCCCACGCAATGAATCACGGCCACGGACTCCGGGGACCGGCCGTCCTTCATGACAATGCGCCCCTGGGTCGGGCCGGTGGCGTTGTTCAACCGCTCGAACTGCAACGCGGTGTAGACTTCGGGGTACCGGCCAAAGCCGTATTCCGTGAGGGGAGTGGGATCCAGCGTGTCATACCCTGTGGCCAGTACAATGCTGCCCACCTCCAGATCCACGAATCGCTCCACCTGATGATAGTCGATGGCCCCGGTGGGGCAGAACTTTTCGCAGGCGCCGCACTTGTTCTTGGTGATCTTCTTGCAGTGCAGCGGATCAATGACAGGAGTATTGGGCACGGCCTGGGGCGAATTGCGGTAGATGGCCTTGCGCGTTCCCAATCCTTCCTCGAATTCGCTGGACACCTTGGTGGGGCACTTTTCCAGGCAGGTGCCGCACCCCGTACACTTTTCCGTATCCACGTAACGCGGGTTCAAGCGCACCCGTGCCTGATAGTTGCCCACAAACCCGGACACCTCGACCACTTCGGCGCAAGTCATCAGATGGATGTTCGGCTCCTGGGCCACGGCCACCATCTTGGGCGTGGAAATGCAGGCCGCGCAGTCCAGCGTGGGAAAGGTCTTGTCGAACTGGGCCATGTGTCCGCCAATGGACGGCCCCTTTTCCACCAGGTGCACCCGATGCCCGGACTTGGCGATGTCCAGGGCGGCCTGGATTCCGGCAATGCCCGCCCCCACCACCATCACGTCGGGCAGCACGTCCACTTCACGGGAGAACAATTCCCCATGCCGGTCCACGCGGTCCACGGCCGCAGCCACCAGCATACGCGCCTTGGCCGTGGCCTCGCCCGGATCCTCGGTGACCCAGGAACAGTGCTCCCGGATGCAGGTATGTTGCAGCAGATAGGGATTCAATCCGGCACGGGCCAGGGCTTTTTGAAACGTTTTTTCGTGCAGGCGAGGGGAGCAGGACGCCACCACCACCCGGCTCAGCCCTAGATTGCGAATGTCGTTGATGATCAGATCCTGCCCCGGGTCCGAACACATGAACTGGTAATCCCGCGCCACCACCACGTCCCGCAGTCCGCCGGCAAAGCGGGCCACGGCCGCGCAATCCACCTTCTTGGCGATGTTGGTCCCGCAATGGCAAATGTACACCCCGATACGATTGGACATTTTCGGCATCCTCCTGACAGGTTGAGGGCCCCAGGCCTCAAACTCCGCTTTTGCGGTTCAATTCCAGCGTCAGCTCCCCCACCAGCCGCTTGAGTTTTTCATTTTCCGCGACCAGGGCGGCCGAGTCCGGATTGCGCGGCGGCCCCTCGAACACGCGGGCGCTGTGCGTCAGAAAATAATCCCGCCATTTGTAATATTGGCCGGGCCGAATCTCATAGCGGCGGCATACTTCACTGACCTGACCGTTGAGCAGCCCGTCGAGCACGATCCTGGCCTTGGTTTCCGGATTCCATTTTCTGCGCTTCAAGACGCTCCCTCCCCTGGCCGCTCTCTTCCAGCCCCGGCGACCCGCTGGTGACATGGTGAGCCGCATTCCCCTGCCGGAATCCCGGAACGGCATGCCTCGCGCCACCCCGAGCCCTGGACATGCCACGACTTTTTTCGGCCACCCGGCCGAACCGCTGCCCCGGCAGGCAACGCGCCGCTCTCCACGTCTCTTTCTCAAGAAGCGTGCCTTGTGGAAAATATCCCGGCAATCCAGTGCCATGCCTGTGGAAAATATTTTTAACGCACCGTGGAACAGACCGAAATTCCAGGTTATCCATCTTGCCCTGAAAGACTTGTCTTCCCCAGCTGGACAGACAGGGAAAACAAGGAGACCCGTATTAGTGCCGAAGAGGAATCCACCGAAACTTCCGGGAGCCCGACTCTCCAGCGCCTCTCTAGAGGGGGCAAGTACTCACTGTCTTGCCCAGCAAGACGGATTCCCCAGGCAAACGGTCTGCAACTGCCCAATTTCCGACGAAAAATGCCTCCAAAGGCAGGATTGACATTTGGACGCGGCCAGCGCATACAATGGATATTCATCCTTGTGTACGGCGCGGTCCTATAGAGCGTCCCGATACCCAACGCCGGACGCCACAGCATAGGAGACCCGCCCCGTAGAAGGGAACGGCACGGCATGCCAAAGGGGGAAGGCAGTCTTGGCCCGCATCCTGATCATGGACAACGACGCGGCCTGCGTGGAGCGCATCGCCACGGCCCTGCGCAATGCAGGCGTACAGGTGGACTGCGTCACGAGCCAGGCCCAGGGATTGCGGCTCGTGCAGCTCCACGAATACGAGGCCGTGTTCCTGGCCGATAATCTGCCCGACGCCGAAGTGCTCTCCACCCTTTCCCTATTGCGAAAAAACGAAGACGCCCCCGAGGTGGTCGTGCTGGCCGCCAATCGCGATCACGACATTGCCCAGGAGGCCATCCGCAGCGGGGCGTGGAATGTTTTTGCCAAGCCGCCCAGCCTGGAACGCCTGCTGGTGGTTTCCAGCCGCATTTCAGGATTCCGGCGCTCCCGCCGCAGCACGGCCATGGCGCTGAAGCGCCGGGAAATCCTGGGCAATGCCCCGCCGCTCCTGGCGGCCCTGGACCAGGTGGCCCAGGCTGCGGCCAGTGAAGTGAACGTGCTCGTCACCGGAGAAACAGGCACGGGCAAGGAGCTGTTTGCCCGGGCCGTGCACGAAAACAGCCGTCGTTCGGCCAATGCCTTCATCGTGGTGGACTGTGCGGCCCTGCCCGCCACGCTGGCCGAGTCCGTACTCTTCGGCCACGAGCGCGGCGCGTTCACCAGTGCGGACATGCGTGCCCAAGGGTTGGTCAAACAGGCGCACAAGGGCACTCTTTTTTTGGATGAAGTGGGGGAACTGCCCCCGGCCGTGCAAAAAGTCTTTCTCCGCGTACTGGAGACGCGGCGCTACCGGCCCGTGGGAGCCACCCGCGAGGAAAGCTCGGACTTCCGGCTGGTGGCCGCCACCAACCGGGACCTGAACCAAATGGCCCGGGAGGACGGTTTTCGCAGCGACCTGCTTTTCCGGCTGCACGGCATGGGCATTGAACTGCCGCCCCTGCGGGACATCTGTGAAGACATCAACGAACTAGCCTGCCACCACATCAGCCGGGTCTGCAAACGCCTGACCATGCCGCGCAAAGGATTTTCCGCGGATTTTTTGGATACACTCATGAATTACGACTGGCCGGGCAACATCCGGGAACTGTTCCACGCCCTGGAACGGGCCGTTTCCATGGCCGGAAGCGAGCCGCTGCTCTACCCGCGCCACCTGCCCATGCACATCCGCGCCCAGATGGCCGGAGCAGGCATGGGTCCGGGGGTGGAAAAAACCACGCAAGACCCCGTGCCCATCCCGGAAAAGCTGCCTCCCCTGCGGGACGCCCGGGCCAAGGCCCTGTACGACTTCGAACGGGGCTACCTGCGCGCCCTGCTCCTCCAAACCCGGGGGGACATCCGCCAGGCCTGCACTGTTTCTGGCCTTTCCCGCGCCCGGCTCTACGCCCTGCTCAAGGAACGGAACGTGCGGCGTTGACCCGGACGAATCCCCAGGGTGTGACCAAGCATTTTTTCGTTCCGCACCTTTTCTTTCCCACAGGGGCGCGGTACGGTCCGTCCATGCAAAGCAAGGTAGCTGGGGTGATTCTGGCGGGCGGCCAGGGCAAGCGCATGGGCGGCACAAGCAAGGCGTTCCTGGAAGTGGATGGCATTCCTCTGGTGGAACGGCTCCTGGACGTATTTCGGGAATTGTTTACGGAGATCGTCATTGCCGCACGTGACGCCGGACCCTATGCGCAATACGGCGTGCCTGTGGCCCTGGACCGCATGGAGGCGCGCAGCTCCCTGACGGGCATTCACGCCGGGCTTTCCGCCGTGCGCGCAGAGCACGCCTTTTTCGTGGCCTGCGACGTGCCCTTCCTGCATCCCGGCCTAGTGCGCGTGCTGCTGGAGCATGTCCAGCCCGAGGCGGACGTGATCCTGCCGCGCAAAGCGGACGGCTACCACGAACCCCTCTGCGCGGTTTATTCCCGCCGCTGCCTGCCGCACATCACGGCCCAGCTCCGGCAGGGGGATTACAAAATTATCAACTTCTTCGATAAAGTCCGGCTGGTGGATGTGCCTGTGGCGCGGCTACGGGAACAGGATCCAGAGCTGCTCTCCTTCCGCAATCTGAACACCCCGGAAGACCTCCGGCAGGCCCGGGCCCGGGCCTCGCTCCTGAGTCGCTCCTGAGCGGCTCTTGAATCGCTCCTCACGAATGGGGCGGTCCGCCCTTGCCTTCCGCGCCGGATCAGAACAACCGCTGCACCAAAAACCGGGCCACGGCCGGAGCCTCGTCCAGACCGAAACAGGGAACCCCCAGTTCCAAAGGCACGTCCGTGGCCAGGGCCAGCACGTTCCTGGGGCCCGCATTTTCCGCACGGGTCAGCGGCGCAGCATGGGCCGCTCCCCGATGCACCTCCACCTTGGGGAACGCCGAACGGTAATAGCCTTCGGTCAGCACCACGTCCCGATCCGCCATGAATTCGGCCGCGATTTCGGCCAGGGAGCGCTCCCGCTCCACCTGCTTGATCAAAGCCAGCTGGGTGGGGGAGGAAACAACCACGCTTCGGGCGCCGGCCTGGCGATGCCTCCAGGAGTCCTTGCCCTCCCGGTCCATTTCAAAACTGTGGGCATCGTGCTTCACCGTGCCCACGGACAGGCCCCGGGCCTCCAGGGCCGGAATCAGGGCCTCCAGAAACGTGGTCTTGCCTGATTTTTTCTTACCCACGATGCAGACGATTCTGGTGTGCATGCCGCTCCCGTGTGTTGGTGTGAAAGCTGGGGCATATCCGTACTCATTGCGCGCCCCCAATGGAATCCGATATATATGAAATCAACCCGTTGATCCATCCGCAGGCCAGAGGAGACAGGCATGGATTCCCAGGACTACCGGATTCTGGAGTACACCGGAGGCCGCTTCAATCCCACCCCGATCCGCCCCATCCGCGAAGTGCCCCTGACCATCCGGCTCAATGGCCGGGAGGTGGTCACCCTGCTCTGCACCGGAAAATACCCGGAACAGCTCGCCGTGGGTTTTCTCAAATCCGACGCCTTTCTCACCGGCCCCGAGCAGATCATGGACCTGGAAACTTCCGAGCAGGACGAGCATCTTTTCGTGGATGTGGAAACCTGCCACGACCCGTGGGAAAACCGACTCATGGAGCGGTCCATCACCTCGGGCTGCGGCAAGGGCACCAATTTTGGCCGCAACGTGCAGACCATTTCCCGGCGCAAGCTCAACGGAGACGTCCGCGTACGACCGGACCAGATCCTGACCCTGGTGGCGGAGCTGCATCAGAGTTCCGAACTTTACGCCGCCACCCGGGGCTGCCATAACTCCTCCCTCTGCACCCCGGACGAAATGCTGCTCTTCCGGGAAGACATTGGACGGCACAACGCCATTGACATGCTCTGCGGCGAGT
>JAQVYA010000095.1 GCA_028708865.1 Desulfovibrio sp.
TTCTGTGTCCGGTTGGACCAGGCAATGGCGACGAGCTGGAACAGGAATCAGTATCGCCAACGAGCTGTTGTTGACTGTGAACCGGCAGGGTGCCCATGTGCCGGACAGGGCCTGTTGGTTGAAGATCGATCACAAGAGTTGCACTTTCCGCTTTCCGTGGTACAAGAAGGTCGAGTGTATCAATGGTTGGATACGGGAAGGCGGGGTCTTGTACACTCTTCGGCCGGGAGGGAAGGCTTCCCGGCATGCTGGCGTGTGGCTCCCTGCCTGTATTCTCTCCGGAGGAGAAGACTGGGGTGGCCCGGACGTGGTCGAGGTCCGGCGGCCCTTCAAACGGTTGGCGAGGATGCGTATGCATGGTGAACGGGTTGAATTTGATGCTGAGCAACTGGCGCACAGCCTGGAAGACGATCAGGAGCTGCTTCGGGAATTGTTGCAGGCCTACGTGGAGGACGCGCCGGTTCGGCTGGCCGCGCTGACCAGCAGCGTGGAGCAGCAGGACCCGGAGGGCGTGGTGTCCGCGGCCCATTCCCTGAAAGGCATGTCCGGCGTGATCCGGGTGACCGGCCTGGAAAAGCAGGCCTTGGAGTTGGAGATGGCGGCCAGGGACCGGGACATGGACAGGGTTGGTCGTTTGTATGAAATGTTTCGGGAAAATTTGGAACGTGTTTTGACTCAGGCCAGGGCCTATTTGCGTTGATTTTTGTTGTCTGAAGGGTGCCCCGTATGGGGAGAGGGCACAAAAAAACCCGCCGTCAGGCGGGTTTTTTTGTGGCGAGTAAAAACGGATTACTCTGCTGCCTCGGCGGCCGGGGCTTCCGTCTCTTCCGGAGCCTGCACAGCGGGCTGTTCCGGGGCGGCGAGAGCCTCCAGCTCCAGGTCCAGCGCGTCCAGACGCTGCATGATCTCATCGGTCACGTCCAGGGAGGAATCCATGCTGGCCACAGCTTCTTTGAGCAGCAGCGCGTCCAGTCCCTTTTCAGTGCGGTAGTCGTTCATGATGCGCTTGAGCTCGTCGCCCAGAAAGCTGCCCAGGCGTTCCTGCTCGGCGTACATGGTTTCCTGGAGCCGGGTCATGGTTTCGTTGAAGGCTTTGTCGCTTTCTTCCCCCGGGGCGTCCTTGCGGGCCTGGTCCGCCTGCATGGCTTCGGTCATGAGGCTTTGGTTCATACCCTCCATGTGGGTCTGGATGCGCTGCACCAGGGTGCTTTCCTGCTGGACGCGGGCAAGATCCACCACAGCCACCCCGCCCTTGGCAGCGTCTTGGTTGCATCCGGCCAGCAGGGGCAGGGCGAGAAGAGTGAGGAAAAGAAGTTTGCGAAGCATAATGTGTCTCCGTTGGTTTTAGGTTCAGGAATGGAGCCGGTCCCAGCCGCGGGACGCAAGGCGGCCGCCTTGCGGGGTGAGCAGCAGGGATTCGACGCCGGGCAGGGAGTCGATGAGCGCCAGACCCTGCCGTGGCCGGGCCACGAACAGGGCGGTGGAAAGAGCGTCAGCCTCGGCCACGCTGGAGGCGCGGACCGTGGCGCTGGCAAGGGCATGGGGCGAGCGGCCCGTGCGCGGGTCCACAATGTGATGCACCAGGCGGTTGCCGCCGAACCATATTTCATAGGCTCCGGAGGTGGCCACTGCGCCGTCGCGCATGCGGATGACGTCCGGATACTCCCCCCCTTCGGGGTTTTGCACGGCCACGGCCCAGGCGCGGCCCTCGGCTCGTTCGCCCGAGGTGCGGATGTCCCCGCCCGCGTCCACAAGGTGATTGCGGGCCCCCATGGTCCGTAAGGCCTGCGAGGCCGCATCCACGATGCGGCCCTTGGCCAGCCCATCCAGCGTGAGTCCCATCCCTTGCCGCTCCAGGACCACGGAATGCGGGGAAAGGCGCAGGGCGTCCAAACGCACGAGATCGAGCCGGTCGAGGAGGTCCTGCCGGTCCACGCGCACCTGCGGATCGCGGGCCGCAGTGTGGGCCAGCAGGTCCAATACAGGTTTGACCGCGGGATTAAAAGCGCCCTGGGTCAGGCTGTGGTATTCCCGGGCCCGGCGCAGCAGAGCGGCCAGCTCTTCGGGCGCGCCTCGAACGGCTCCCTGGTCGTTGAGCACGGACAAGGGGGAGGACGGGTCAAAGCGGTTGTACACCGGGATGAGTTCCTCCATGCGTTCAAAGGCCAGGGCCACGGCCTGTTCCGCAAAGTCGGGCGATTCATGGGCCACGCTTATGGTGACGAAAGTGCCCATGAGGGCCCGGGTGCGGCTGTGGCAGGGCGTTCCCGCGCTTTGGGCCCGGGGCCGCTTCGGGAGCGCCGCGCCCGTGGCGGCCAGGATCGTCAGGGCGGCTCCGGCCTTGAGAACGGTGCGCCGGCTGGCAACGATGCTGGGCATGGGTTCCTCCTCTGGTTGAAGGTCAAACACAGTAAAGAAAGCGGCCTTTCTTGTCCAGGCGCGGACAGCGTGATGCAAGCCCCGCGCGGGCGGTTGACCTCCGGGCCCTGGCCGGACATAATGCAAAAATAGGTGAATCCAGGGAGGTTGCCATGAAGATCATGCGTTTTGTTCCGGTGGCGGTGCTGTTGCTTTTGGCGGCGGCTTTTTGCGCGCCGTCGGCTCCGGCCCGGGAAATGGTGGTCCGCAAGGCGGACAACGTATTTTTTTGTGTGGACACATCCGGCTCCATGATGTCGGACTATCATGGCGGAGGGCAGACCGACCTGGCCGCGGCCCGGCAGTTGCTGGCGCGCATGACCCGGGCCATGCCGGATCTGGGCTATGCCACGGCATTGTTCCGGTTTGCCCCGTATGAATCCTTGCGGGCCCTGGAACCGCATGATCAGGCCGCCTTTGAGCAGGCCCTGGCCCAGGTACCGGTCAAGGTGCCCATGTTCGGAAACCGCACGCCCCTGGGTAATGGACTGTTCGACCTGGCATGGCCTGTTTCCGAGGTGCCCGGCCCCACGGCCGTGATTCTCTTCACGGATGGGGGTCAGAACGAAGGGGAGCCGCCCCTGCCCGTGGCCGAGCAGTTGTACGCCGCCTATGACATCTGCCTGCATGTGGTCAGCTTTGCCAACACGCCCCGGGAGCAGGCCGTCATTGACGAACTGGCCGGGTTGAATCTCTGTTCGGTGACGGCGTCGGCTGACGAATTGATGCACAGCGATGAGGCCTTGGCCGCCTTCCTGAAGAACACCCTTTGGGAAAAGAAGGCTGCCCCGGCACCGCCGCCTCCGCCGCCCGCGGCCAAGCGCGAGTTCCATACCGTGCGCATGGACCTTTACCTGGAGTTCGACACCAACAGCGCCCAGATCCGGCCGGAGTTCCATGATGAAATCGCCAAAGTGGGCGAGGTGTTGCGCAAGTATCCCAAGAGCACGGCCATGATCGTGGGCTACACCGACGATGTGGGGTCCTATGCGGAAAATATCCGCCTCTCCACTAATCGGGCCAGGGCCATGCGCGATCATCTGGTCCGGGAATTCCAGGTGGCTCCGGACCGGTTGCAGGCCGTGGGCTATGGAGAGAACTTTCCTGTGGAAGCCAATGCCTCGGCTGAAGGACGGCAGCGCAACCGGCGGGTCAGCGTGTACGTGACAGGTTGGTTTGTGGAAACCGAATGATTTCAGGTGCGTATCCGGCGTGATGCCGGGCCGGAGCCTCTGACAAGGCATCGGCAAGAAAAAGTTACAGCAGGCGCGTTCCGGTTTTGGGGCGCGCCGTTTTTTATATCGTGCTCAGTCGCGGAGCAGGGCGTGAATCTGCCCGTCCGGATCCCTCCCGGCCAGGGCCGCGTCAAAGCGCTGGGTAGCGCCTTGGGCTTCGGCCTGTTGTCGGGCCAGGAGCAGCTCTTCCAGTGCCGCGCGAAACCGGAAGGCCCGCAGATTGGTCAAGCCCAGCTCCAGGCCCAGCCGCCAGTCGGTGCGGGCATGCAGGGACAAGGTGGAAAGCAGGCCCACGCGGTGCAGTTCATACCCGGGCTGGTCCCGCAGCAAGGCTTCCATCTGCCGGGTCAGACCCAGATCATGGGGCGCAAAGGCCAGGGCCAGGGCTAGGCATTCCATGGCCGAGGCAGGCACATGGCTTTGTTCATCAAAGGAAAAACCCGGGTTCATGACCTGCCCGGCCTTGCGGAAGGTGGCGGCCCAGCGCCGGGCCATTTCTTGCGGCGAGGCGCAGGGCTGGGAGTGCCGTTCTCCGGTGGTTCGCTCCCAGCGCAGGCGCAGGGCCCGGGCTGTGTTGTGCTGCCCGGTGCGCAGCGCGGCCAGGCTGGCCGCGGCATTGGTTTCCAGGTCCGCGGGATCGCCATGGGCCGCGTGCCTTGCCAGGGCCTTTCCCAGCTCTGAAGCGGCCCCGTATTCGGCAAGCATGCGCAGGTGCAATGCCTGGATCCAGGATGGAGCCCGGGCATGGCCGAGTAGGGGAAAAAATGTTCTGGCCTCGCCGTGGAGGCGTCCGCCCCGGTGCATTTGACAGGCCGTGGCTGCCAGCCAAATGTCGGCCTGGACTCCGGTGGCTGCTTTGTACTCTTTGTTGGTGGAGAGGTTTTGGAGTGCGTGCACCAGGGTCCTGGCCCGGTGCCCTGGGCCATGGGCCGAGCAGAGTCGCTGCCACCCGGCTCTGGCAATGGATTCGGCCTGGTCGGGCCGCCGCAGCATTTCCTCGGTCCGGGCCAGCAGGTCGGCGGCGTGACGAAAGCAGAGCATTTCCCGCCCAGGCTCGAACAACCGGGCCTGCTCCGGGCCCAGATCCGGCCCGATGACCAGACAGCCGCGGCGGATTGCCTCAAAGAGCCGGAAATTGACTTCCCCGAGAATGGATTCATTGGGCACGATGCAGGTGCGGGCGTAGAGCTGATCCATGGCCTGGGCCGTAAGGTCTTCGGCATGGATGAATCGGGAATCGAATCGGGTGGACAGGGTCCTGATGAACCGGGCGCGTACGTCCCGTTGGGCCGTGACCCGGCCCACAAAGGCCAGCGGCACGTCCCGCCGGGCCCAGGGGGTCCAGGGGGCGGGCGTGGCGTACCAGGGGAGCCAGACCACCCGCCGGGCCCCGGCCCGTTGCAGGTCCGGAATCCAGCGTTGCTGGGTGGAAAAAATCAGGTCGAACAGCCGGGCATAGCAGCATTGCCAATAGGCGTTGAGGTGCGGGTCCACGCTCCAAAAGGCCTTGGGACAATCCAGTTCGCCCAGGCCGGTGAGCAGCACCCGGTCCCGAAGCAGTTCCTGCTGCAACAAGGCCTGAGCATGGAAGCCGGCCCGGTCCAGTTCCAGGGGAATGTGCAGGGTTTGCCCTGGTTCCGGGTTCAGTGGCAGGACGTGGTGTCCCTGGTCCTGAAGGGCACGGCGGATGGCTGGGGAAACATTGACGCAGCAGATGCGCCAGGGCTCGGCAGGGCGTGCGTTGGCATCCTCCAAGGAGGAACCTGTGGTGCCGTCTTGATTTTCCGGGCCAGGCCCGGAGCCTGAAGCGCAGTTCATACTGCGTTCTATAACTATAAGTGAGGAGAACGGCAACGATTCCGCCGGGGAAAGTTGATCCGGCGTTATTGTTTGAGGCCTGCTGTCGGCATGTCTCTGCCAGGGAGCAGGATGGCCCGCACTTTCAGGCTGTTGGGGGAAGGTTACTTTTTTGTATATATAACATTTTGAATTGCAACATAAAAAAAACCAATGGCAGGCCTAATTATCCGGAGGTGGCGGCCGATAAGAAGACCAACGGCCCGGCTCCTGCGGGAGGCCGGGTCCGAGCGGACGAAAGGGAAGTCGTGTCGCATCCCAGGGAAGGGACCCCGGGGGGAGGGAATCCCCTCACCCCGATTCCCCTGCATGCCCGGAGCCGAACGCATCGGCAACGCGCTCTGGACAGCGGTCCAAAGGGGCCACGCGCCCCGGGAGCCACACGACAACAAGCCGCGGGCAGACGGGCTTTGCGGAATAATCAACGGCCGCCTTGGGAGGGGCCATGCAGGACTGGATCGACCTGGACGCGTATCGCAGCGCCCGGCAACAAGAAATCAACGACGCCAGGAAAACCGCGGAAAATGATCCTGAGCGCGCGGAAAAGCTCCGCCGCCTCAAGGAGCAAATTCGTGCCGGGACCTACCAGGCGGACATCAAGGACATTGCCATGCAACTTGCCGCGGCCATGGATCCCATGACGGGCTGACAGGTTGTCTTGTTTTCCGGCCTTGTGCCTCGCGGACGCCGTTGCAGCGTTTGCGGGGCGTTTTTTTTTGCTTCAGGAAAACATCACCGGAAAAATTCCACCCACCCGGGACCTTGCAGAAAAGCAGGACGCGCAGCACTCGGCGTCACAGGAAATTCACTTTCTGCCCAGTCGGGTTTCGTGCTAGGTCTAGAATAACTTGAGAGTCCGGAAAGCAGGAGGTGCTCGTTTTCTAAAATTTTTCCAGATTCCGCAGCCACCGTGTGTTCCCCCGTCCGCCGAGCCTTGGCGGGCCAACCCCATGACGGAGCAGAAACCATGGCAGAAAAGCGGTTTGTTCTCGATACCAACGTGTTGATCGAAAATCCCCGGTGCATCGCCTCGCTGCGCAATGGCCAGGAGAACAAGATCCACGTTCCGTACACCGTGCTTTCGGAGCTGGATAAACTCAAGAAGGACGCGCGCATCGGCCATGTGGTCAGCCAGGCCGTGCATACCCTGTTGGGGGATGACTTGGTGCGCATTATGGATCCCGGCTTTGCCCGGAGCCTGGACGACGACTGTTATGATGATCGGATTCTCAAGGAAATAGGGCATGCGGCCCTGAACGGGAATCTAGACCAGCCCATTTTGATCACCAATGACCGCATCCTGCAACTCAAGGCCCGGGTGCACGGCATTCCTTGTGAGGAATACCGCGATTCCGACCCGTTCCGTTCCGCTTCCCAGCGGTACACCGGCTTTGTGGAGGAGGGCGAACCGCCCGTGCCCAACTGTTTTTCCTGGGAATCGGGTACGCCGGTCTTCAATGGTCCGGACGGACTCAAGGCCATTGCCTACCAGCATGAGGCCTGGGGGGTCCGGCCGCGCAACGTGTATCAGAATCTGGCCCTG
Source organism: Desulfovibrio sp. (assembly GCA_028708865.1). Classification (GTDB taxonomy): domain Bacteria; phylum Desulfobacterota; class Desulfovibrionia; order Desulfovibrionales; family Desulfovibrionaceae; genus Paucidesulfovibrio. The sequence goes on from JAQVYA010000095.1 coordinate 7,054, forward strand.
GAGCTGCTGCTGCACCCCGGCATCGACCTGGTTTCCATCCAGTCCGAGGCCGGATACGGCAAGACCTTCCTCTCCCTGGCTGCGGCCCTGCTGCTGACTTTGGAGAAAAAGGACAATCCCTACCACAAGATTTATCTGGTCAAGCCTGTGGTGGAGATCGGCTCCAAACTGGGCTATTTACCCGGGGATGTAGAGGAAAAAATGCTTCCCTACGTGCGCTATGTGCATGACCTGCTGCTCAAGCTGCACGAGCTGCGACCGGCCAACCGGCTTTTTCTGGACCCCTCGGCAGGCAACCTGCGGCTCAACCCCAAGCGTTTCGAGGTCCAGCCCATCGCCTTTATCCGGGGCATGAACATCGAGAATGCCGTGGTGATCATCGACGAGATGCAGAATCTCTCGCGCAATGAAACCCGCGCCCTGCTCACGCGCATGGGCGAAGGCGTCAAATGCGTCTGCCTGGGGGATACGCGCCAGGTGGACCACCCCTACCTGAATGAATCCAACAACGGACTCAACTGGGTGGTGCGCAAGCTCAAGGGCTACCCCAACTATGCGCACATGGTGCTGCGGGGCGAACGCTCCCGGGGGCCCATCACGGATATGGTCATCAAAAGCAAGCTCTAGCCCGGGCGGCCCGGCTCAGAAAGCCTGCACCTTTTCCATGGCTGGGATCATGGCTTCCACTGCCTGGATCGTGATATCCTGGAGGCCTTCGGCCAGGATTTCCGACGGCGCGTTTTCCTTGAGCACGATGGGCCGCTCCACCACGCCGGTGTGCGTGGCAGCATAGAGTTGCTGGCCGTTGCGCGTCAGCACGTAGCGGACCTTCATTTGCGTCTTCCAGGTGCTCAGGCCCACTTTGTCCAGCTGTATCTGGAGAATCTGGCCGCTGATCACAAAACCGGTTCCGGCCTGTTCCGCTGTTTTGGCATAGGTGCACGCGCAGCCGCGGGCCTTCATTTCCTCAAATACCGCCCTGGTGACCCAATCCCCCACATCGGCTCCGGCCATGTAGCGCGTCTGTTCGTCCCTGGCTCCCAAGACCTGGGGAGCCGAGCGCTGGTCCGCAAAGGCGGTCACCGTGAGATCCCAGCGGCACCAGGGAAAATTCTGGAGCTGGGTCGGGTAGTGCAGCGGCACCACATTGCTGGAGGCGCAGCCCGTAAGCAGCAGGACAGCGCCGAGCAAAAGCCCCGCCAGGAACGACGGAGTGCGGAAAGTGGAACAAAGAAGGGGAGAACGTTTCACGGGATGCTCCTTGACTGGTTGGGTTTGCACGTTCATACCCCGTGCCCCGGGAAAAGTGAACCGGCGGAGCGGCCCGGGGGCTGCGTCCGGGATTGGCTGGCCCGGCCTTTTTGTGTATGCAGGCGCATGGGCAAATAGGATTTGCCGCAACCTTCGAGGTATTTGTGCTGGCACGACGCATTCTTGGCGCTTTGATTTTGGTTTTGGTGCTTGGCGTTCCCGCGTCGGCCCGGGAGCCTGTGTCCGGCCTGGTGGTGGGGCCTGCCGGGCCGCTGGCCGGAGTGCGGGTGCAAGCCGTGGAGACCGGCGAGAACGCGCTCACCGGCGAGGACGGCCGTTTTCGGCTGGAACTGGCCGCGCCCGGTCCGGCCACGCTCCGGTTTTCATTGGCGGGCTATAAATCGCTGACCCGGCGCATGGATGAGGCGGCCACGGATGTGATCGTTTCCATGAAGCCCTTGCGTTGAGCGCCCGCCCCTCTTGCGCCTGCCCGATTTTTCCTCCATTATGTCTGAATCATCAGAAGTGCATCGTTAAAAGGGCATGAGTAATGAGTAAGAAAATAAAAGTGCTTGTGGTGGATGACCAGGCCCTTGTCCGTCAGACCATGACGGAAATCCTGGAGTCCGACCCCGACATCGAGGTCATGGCAACAGCGGCGGATCCTTACGCGGCTGCGGAGAAGCTCCGGCGGGGCATTCCGGACGTGATCACCCTGGACATTGAAATGCCGCGCATGGACGGGCTTACCTTCCTGCGCAAGATCATGGGCCAGCATCCCATCCCCGTGATCATCTGCTCCTCCATGGCGGAATCCGGCAGCGACAACGCGCTCAAGGCCCTGGAATACGGAGCCGTGGAAATCGTGACCAAGCCCAAGGTGGGCACCAAAAAGTTCCTGGAGGAATCGCGCATCCGGCTGTGCGACGCGGTCAAGGCTGCGGCCCGGGTGCGGCCTCGGAAAAAAGACATTTTTACGCCCAGCGAAATCAAGGTCCGGCCCAAGCTGGATGCGGACGTGGTCATTGCCAAGGGCAAGGGCTACACCATCTCCACCACGGAAAAAATGCTCGTGGTGGGCGCGTCCACCGGCGGCACCGAGGCGCTGTCGCAGTTTTTGCAGGCTCTGCCCCTGGGATGCCCGGCCGTGGCCATCGTGCAGCACATGCCCGAAGGGTTTACGGCCCGGTTTTCCGAGCGGCTGAACCAGATTTGTCGCATTACGGTCAAGGAGGCCCAGGACAACGACACCATGCTGCGCGGCCAGGCGTTGATCGCGCCGGGCAACAAGCATCTGCTGCTCAAGCGCGCCGGGGCCCGGTATTATGTGCAGGTCAAGGACGGCCCGCTGGTCTCGCGCCACCGTCCCTCGGTGGATGTGCTGTTCCGCTCTGCGGCCCAATACGCGGGCAAGAACGCGGTAGGGGCCATCATGACGGGCATGGGCGACGACGGCGCCAAAGGGATGAAGGAGCTGTTCGAGGCCGGAGGCTGGACCATTGCCCAGGATGAGGCCACGTCCGTGGTCTTTGGCATGCCCAAGGAGGCCATCCGCCTGGGCGGCGTGCGTGAGGTCTTGCCGTTGGGCAGCATTGCGCCGGAAATGGTGCGCCGCGCCCTGGCAGGCTGGGATTGATATTGCCCGGGCTGCGGCTGCGGCCCGGACCGAAACGAGAAGCAAGACGCCCCGGAGCAGGAAAAACTGTTCCGGGGCATTTGTCATTTGTCGAATCTTCGGCCGTTTTCTCCGACGCCGTCCAGGTGCCGGTTACGCTGGACGCGCATCCAGGAGACCAAGTCCTCGGGCAGGGCGCGCCATACTCCCCGGTTTTCCCGCTTCCAGGCGGGCAGGCCCTGTTCCCTTACCAATCGTACGATTTCCTTGGGGTTTTCTCCCACGGCCATGCAAATGGCCTTGGCCCCCTTGAGGCAGATATGTTCCATCATGCCTGCGGCCCCACCTTGGCGACATGCAGGCTGAAGTCGTTGACCCGGCGCAGCCGGTTCATGAAGTCCCGGCAGGCTGCGCGGGAGTCGGTTATGCCCCGCTGTTCGTTTACGCGTCCCAGTCCGCGCCCCAGCAGGACGCAGCCTTGCGTGTCCTGCGCCGTGTTTCCGGCATGGAACAGAATGTCCGTGCGCTCAGGAACGCCGCAGATCTCAAAGGTTTCCCCGAAGCGGCGCGATTTGGTCCTTTTACAAACGTATTCCCCGGAGGGGATGCTGGAAACAAATTGTCTGTTGTCCAAAAAAGGCGGTTCCAACGTACAACACAGCACCTGCCCCCGCATGCGGAGCACCCCGAAGATGCCGTCAGCAGAGTCCTCCAGGCGGACGATCTCCACTCCTGTGCTCATGTATCCTCCTTGCTTTGCTTTTCTCCTAAACAACCAGTGCGACTCCGGTTGTGCCTCCATCCGTGCAAAACTCCCGGTCCTCCCCTGGAGTTCGCCCTCGGCCCGTTCTTTTTATAGCTATTTGACAAACTGAGTGTCAATAGAATTTGCCAAAAAGCATTAGACAAAAGACCAATCACGCGGCTATACTTGGTTTCATTGAAACAAAAGGAAGCGTTCCTGGGGAGGGGATATGGGATTTACCAACGACCTGCGTAACCGGTTGAAAGGCCTGGTCGGCAAGGGAGCACCGTTTCCGAACAAAAAGCGCATGGCCGATGCGTTGGATGTGGATCCCTCGCAGTTGAACCGCTTTCTTTCCGGCGAGCGCGGCCTGACAGTGGATTCCCTGGGTCGCATCCTGGACCGGCTGGGGGCCCGGGTGGCCTTTCCCGACGAAAGCGCCGAAATTACCCGCGAGGTCTGCTTTGTCGCGCCGGAACGTTCCCAGGTGGGGCGTGAGGCCTCGCCACCCGATCCCGAAGACTACATTGCCGTGCCCCTGGCTTCCTCGCCCGTGGCCGCCGGGCCCGGACTCATTCCGGAAGACAAGATCAGCGGTTGGGTACTGGTCTGGCGACACCACGAGGCTGTGCGGTTTCGCTCCAACATGGTGGCCGTACAGATCGGTAAGAATGAAAATTCCATGATCCCCACCCTGCATCCCGGCGACATCGTGCTCGTGGACCGCAACGAACGCGACCCTGTTCCGGCCGGGAAAATCATGCTCGTGACCGAACCCGGCGGAGACGACGCCGGAGCCATGGTCAAGCGCGTCTCCACCCACAAAACCCACGACGATATCGAACTGGTTTTTTATTCCGACAACAGCCGCGAATTCCCTCCCATGGTCTACCGCCTGGGCCGCGATTACGAGGACGACATCACCCGCGCCATCGTGGGCAAGGTGGTCTGGGCCTGGAGCGACATGACCCGGAAGTAGCCTCGCGGCGCTGGCGTCCCACCCGGTTTTGCGCTAAACAGTGTTGGTGACCACCTGGTCATTTTTCACCGTTTCCCGCAAAGGAGCCACGCCATGAATACCGGAAAAGCCCTCAGGCTGGATCGTATCTTCAACCGCAATACGCGGCGAACCATCATCGTACCCATGGACCACGGCGTGACCGTGGGGCCTATCCCAGGCCTGGAGGACATCCGCGACATCGTCACCAAGCTCGTGAACGGCGGAGCCAATGCCGGACTTGTGCATAAGGGCTGCGTGGCCTGCGGACACCGTTCCGAAGGGCGGGACTTCGGGCTCATCGTGCACCTTTCCGCCAGCACCTGTCTGTCCCCCTTTCCCAATCGCAAAACCCTGGTGACCTCGGTGGAAGAAGCCCTGCGCCTGGGGGCGGATGGCGTGAGCGTGCATGTGAACATTGGTGACGAAAACGAATCCACCATGCTGCAACAGCTCGGACAGACCGCGGAACGGGCCGATTACTGGGGAATGCCCCTGCTGGCCATGGTCTACGCCCGGGGACCCAAAATCGAAAACGAATACGCGGCAGACGTGGTGGCCCATTGCGCCCGGGTCGGCATGGAACTGGGCGCGGACGTGGTCAAGGTAAACTACACCGGAGATCCGGGGTCCTTCCTGCGCGTGACCGAAAGCTGCTGCGTGCCCGTGGTCATTGCCGGCGGGGAAAAAATGGACTCCACGCGCGACCTGCTGGACATGGTCAAGAACTCATTGTTGGCGGGCGGAGCGGGGTTGTCCGTCGGGCGCAATGTGTTTCAGCACGAGGACCCCACCCGGCTGGTGCAGGCCCTGAACGCCATCGTGCATGAAAACAGCTCGGTTGACGAAGCCATGCACCTTCTGGAACATTGATCCAAACCAAGGAGAATCATGCTTCCACAACTCGTATACGCCCTGCTTTGCAGCGATGTGATCGTGGACCGCGAGTCCGGAGCGGCCTCGTTCATCCGGGCCTTTGAACACGGAACAGTTCCCAGTCTGCCCGCCACGGT
>JAQVYA010000096.1 GCA_028708865.1 Desulfovibrio sp.
GTTTTTTTGATGCGCGGCTGCTCCACGAGGTTGGCCAGCAGGAAGTCGTCGCTGTTCTGCACCCGCAGCAGGGCGGCCCCGGGCTTGGCCGAGGCGTCTCCGCCGTAACCCAGAATTTCCACATTGCGGCAGTTGAGAATGTCCAGAATGCGTTCGTTGCCTTCGCCCTTGAGTCCGTAGATGAAGATATTTTCCGAATTCCGAAATTCCGCGTTGGCATCGGCCCGGGCATATTCCAGGTTGAGCTGGTAAATGCGCAGGGGGCCGCGGGCGTTGCGCACGGCTAGGTGGCGATAGTTGCGGCCTTGGTTGCGGTGGCTGAACTGGGTGAAGTTGTACCAGCGTCCGGCTGCTGCGCCCGTGGCCAGCACAAAGGGTGCGTCCAGGTCCGGACGGTTGGCCGGGGCCTTGGCAAAGCCGCGCAGGGGCTGGCGCAGGAAGCTGACGTCGCGCAGTACGGATTCCGGCCCGCTTTGCCAGTGCAGGGCGTAGGCTCCCCGGCTGCTGCGCGGAACCAGCAAGGTCAGCATGGAAAGGGTGTTGGCTGCGTCCTGGCCTGGAGCCGTGCGGACCAGGGGCTGGAGATTTTGAGGATCGGCAAAGCCGTCCTGATTGGGGCGGGCATAGATCCAGGTCAGGTGGCGGCCCATGCCCACCAGCCGGTTTTGCGGATGCAGGCGCAGGGGGCTGGAAATACGGTATACGCCGCGCGGCAGCAGGACGGTGCGGTTTTCGTCCAGGGCCTTTTGGATGGCCGGACCATCATCGTGGTGACCGTCGCCCCGGGCATTGTAGCGGAGTTTGACGTTTACCGCGTCCGGAGACTGCCAGGACGGGAAGTCCGCATCCCAGACATGGCGGCGCAACAGCCCGGGCTGAGGGGCCTCGTCCGTGTTGACCCGGGCCAGGGGGCCGAGAACCGAACGTCCGTCCACATGGATGCTCATGCGGTACTGAAATCCGTAAGTTTCCCGCGCATGCTGGGGCAGGGCGTATTCCAGCACGCGTTGCCAGCGGCCCGGTTCGCTGGGCAGGGCGTTGAGCCGTCCGCGGGCCAGGGTTTTGGCGTTGCGTACGTAAACATTGCGCAGGTAGAGGCCTGCCGCGGTCTGCACCGCGGTACCCGGCTGGGCGGAAAATTCCACCACGCTGTCCGTGAGGCAGATTTGCCCCTGGTGCGCGGGCAGCGGGTCCAGGGTCCCGGTGGTCACGGCCGGGCCAGGGTGGTCCATGAGAATATTCAGTCCCACGGCGCTGAGGGTCTGGGCTCCCCGGTAGACCAGGGCGTGGTCCCTCTGGTGCAGCAGGGTCACGCCCGTGAGCGTGGGCACGGGTTCGCTGCGCTGCACAAAGATGCCCACATCGCCGCCCACCACCTTGACGTTGGTAAAGCTGCCGCCTGCGCCGCAGATGCCGTCCACGCCGTAGCGGCCCTGATGCGCGTAAATCTTGCAGTCTTCCACCGCGGACCCCTGGGCTCCGGAATGGCGCAGCCCCACGGCTCCGGGGTTGTCCGGACCGATTTCAATATTCAGCCCCACCAGCATCTGGTTGAAGTTGAAGTTGGACGCCTCGTGGCAGCGGGTGGGGTGGATGGTGAAGAAGTGCACCACGGGGCGCGGATCAGCCCGGTTGGAAAAGCCCTGGGCGCCAGGGGCCAGCACCAGCCGGGGGCGCTGATCTTCGGGGGCGGCCTCGCCCACCAGCAGGCAGGGAAAATTGGCCGCGGCCACGGCCGCTTTGCCGTCGCCCCGGTCGTAAAAATACTGCCCGCAGCGGATGGTGTCGGAAACCGTGTAGGTGCCTTTGGGGAAATAGCAGACCATTTGCAGGTCGCGGGCCACGTCCACCGCGGCCTGGATTGCGGCGGTGGCGTCACGGGTGCCTGTGGGGTCGGCGCGGAAGGGCGGCAAGGTCACGTCGAGCACGCCCAGGGGGGTGAGCGGTCCGGCCTGGTAAGGCGGCAGGCCGGAGCCCCGGGACAGGCTTGAGAGCAACTGGCCGTGGCGTTCGCGGGTGCCGGCAAGGAGCTTGGGCCAGTCCTGGACGTGCAGGGCGTCGCCCACGGGTTGCCGGGGCGGACGTACGGGGTTGTGGGTGTAGTCGCGCATCGAGGCGCAATTGGTTTCCAGCAGATCCCGAGGAGTTGAGGCTTTGGCGGTGGGACCTTGGGCGCTGGCGGGCGCACAGAGGCAGAGCAGCGCCAGCACGGTGAGCCACAGCGAGAGCCGGAGTGCGGCATTGCCCGGTGTACGGCGGGATGCAAAGGAGCAGGTCCACGGTGTCATCGGCTTCCTCCGGGGCGGCCGGCGGGGGAGGAACCGGCCGGGGGCGAATCGTTTTGCACAGGGGCGTTGCCGCGTTGGGCCGAAGAGCCCGGCCCAGGCTTGGGCCCGGGTTCGTCCTGCCGAGCGGCCCAGGCACCGCCGGTTTCCAGGGTGGCCCGTTGCAGCGCCTGGAGATAGGTGGTGCGCGGCCGGAGCAGGCTTTGCCCGCTTTGAGCCGCTCCCCGGCGCAGCCGGTCCAATAGCTCGGAGTCGTCCAGCATCCGCCCCAACTGGCGGGAAAGATCTTCCGGGGAGTCCGGGGTAAAGAGCAGGCTGTCCACTTCGTGGCGCAGGTAAAAGGAAAAGGGCTCGAATCGGGGGGCTACCACGGGTTTTCCCAACACCAGGGCCTCGGCCATGGTCATGCAGCGGCCTTCGGGAAAATGGCTGCGTGTGGGCGTGACCACCACGTCGCTGGCCTGGACCAGACCGGCCAGAGCGTCCCTGGGCTGGAACCCCAGATAGTGGACGCGGTCCTGCAATCCGGCTTTGGCAATGGCCCGTACCAGGTCCTGGCCGTCCGTATCCTTGCCTGCAAAGGCGATTTTCAGGCGGGGGTGGCGCGGACAAAGGCGCTGGGCCGCTTCCAGCAGGTCAAAGGCTCCCTTGTCCCGCGTCAGGCGCGAGGCAAAAAGCACCAGCACATCGTCAGGACCGGCAAACGCGGGGCGGCGCTCCTGTTCACGAGCCAGGGCCGCAAAGGCCTCGTATCCGGCCTCGTAACGGATGATTCGCTCCTGGGGCACGCCCAGGTTCAGCACCTGGTTCTCCAGGTAGGCTTCATGGCAGATGACGCGGTGGGCCGAGCGGATCACCCGGCGGTCCAGGCCGCGCATGAACCGGGTCAGGCGTCCACCCCGAGCCGGAGGGGTCACGGTGTTGTGCAGGCTTTGCACATAGACGCTGCCGCAGACCAGAGCCGCCAGTCGCGCCGCCCATTGGGGCGGGCCGATCAGAAAGCAGTAAATATGGGTGGGTCGCCGCCGCGCCAAGTGAAAAAAGAATCGCAGCAGCACCCAAAGGGTATCAAGGAGCCGCGCCGCTCGGGAGCCGCCCTCGCCAAGGCGGAGGCAACGCACATCGGTATTTCCCACGGTAACGGCGCATTCCAGGTTGGTGAAGGCCGTGATGGAGGAGGGCACGTCCCGCGTGAAGCGCAGAAAGCTGGCCGTATAGAGATCAGGGCCGCCGTCGGGCAGGTGCGGAGCCCCGGGCCCGGCGCGCAGGGCCTCGGCACAGGCATTGCCGGGCCGGACATAGGCCGCGTGCACACGGCGGGAAGTGGCCATGGGGTCAGGCCGTGTGGGTGGACGCGGGTTCCCGGCCCTGGCCCCGCGACTCGGAGAGCAGGCGGGTGAGCTTGCGAACGTGGTTTTCCAGCCGGTTCACCCGTTCGCGCAGGTCGTCCATTTCCTGCTGCGCCGGGGTGTGCTGGCTTAAAAGTTTGCCCGACCGGGACAGCAGAATGCCGTCCTTGGCCTTGTCCCTGATGATTTCCTGGGCAATGCGCCCGTCAATGGTTTTTTTATCGTCCGCAAAGGCGTAGATCAGGGACAGGTTGCACAAGATGTTCATGACCCGGGGAACGCCGCCTGCGGCTGCGTGGATGGCCTCCACGGCCTCGTCGGTAAAGAGCGTTGGCGGGTCGGCATGCCCGGCCACGGCCAGGCGGTGCTCGATGTAGGGCCGGGCCTCTGCGGCCCCGAGAGAATCCAGGTGGCAGGAGACCGCGATGCGCTGGGCCAGATAGGTTTTGCTTGGCTCCATGATGCGTTCGCGCAATTCATTTTGGCCGATGAGCAGCATTTGCAGGAGGATATCCTCTCCGGACTGGAGGTTGGAGATCATGCGGATTTCCTCCAGGGTGCGGTCCGGCAGGCTTTGGGCCTCGTCCAGCACCAGGAGCACCCGCTTGTCCCGGCGCTGCTGGCGGAGCAGGTACTCATTGAGGATGCGCACCTGGGTTACCGAGGACTCCTCGCCTTCCATTTGGATGTTCAGCTCCTGTAAGATGGCCTTGACCAGCGTGTCCTCCACCAGGGAGGTGTTGGGCACCTCGATCACGTCCAGGGCATTGAGCTGCTTGAGCTTGCCCAGCAGGTAGTGGCAAAGGGTTGTTTTGCCGGCACCGACCTCGCCGGACATGAGAATCAGGCCGCTGCGGTCCACCAGCCCGTACTTCAGGAACGTGAGCGCGGCCTTGTGGCTTTTGCTCAGGTAGAGGTACTTGGGGCTGGCCGCCAGGGCAAAGGGCTTTTCCGAAAAGCCGAAAAATTGATTGTACATGGTCGTGCCCGTCCTTGGCTACAGGGTTTCCTTGGCCTTGTTCAGCACCATGCCGAGCACCTTGTCGCGGTCCAGCAGGTCCAGGGCGTTGCGGATCTGCCGTTCCGTGGTGCGACCCGCCTCCACCACCAGTAGAATCTGGTCGACATAGGAGGAGAAGACCAGGGCGTCCGGCACGCGCAACAGGGGCGGGCAGTTGAAGATCACGTAGCGATCCGGGTAGCGGTCCTTCATCTCCTGTACCAGGGTGCGCATCTTTGGGGAGCCGAGAATTTCGGTGGATCCCGCAATGGTGCGTCCCACTGGCAGCAGGGTGAGTTTGTCCAGGTCCGTGCGGATGAGCAGGTCGAACAGGGGCACGTCGTCCACGAGATAGTCGGAGAGACCGCGTTTGGTGGTGATGCCGAAGTACTCGTCGATGACGGGATTGCGCAGGTGGGTGTCCACCAGCAGGGCGAACTGGTTCAGCTCCCGGGCGATGCTGATGGCCAGGTTGGTGGCCGTCAGCGAGCAGCCCTCGCCGGGCAGGGCCGAGGTGACCATGATCACGTTTTTCTGTTCGCCCCGGGTGCGTTGCAGCACCTGGGTACGCAGGAGATTGTAGTAGTCCAGGACGGACGGGTCCGTGACGCCGCCGATGACCAGGTTGCGGGCCATGTGGCTTTTGTTCAGCTTCACGGTTTTGGACTTTTGCCCTGCCCGCTTGTTTTGTTCCGCGGAGGGACCAAGCGTCTCCGTATCAAAGGCTTTGAGCATGGCCTTGGCGAGTTTGTTCATGTCGTCCTCTCTGAGAGCTTTGGAGTTGCAAGGCCTAGAAGACGCCCTGAATCAGCCGCATGACCATGACGTGCAGCGGCTCCACGAGCAAATGGAAGGCCAGCAGGGCAATGCCTACGGACACGGCGATAAGGGCCGGAAGACGGCGCTTGAATTGCAGTGCTCCGCTGGTGCGTCCGGATTCGCTGAAGTCGGGAATCACCGCCAGGACAGGGATGCCTGTAAGGGCCATGAGTTCCTCGGCGTTGTGCACCGTGCGGTCCAGCAGGTGCCCCACCAAGCCCACTCCGGCCCCCAGGGAGACCGAAAGCATCAGTCCCAGGGCCAGGAGCAGAGGACGGTTCGGGCTGTAGGGCTGGTCCGCCAGCACTGGCGGGTCCACCAGCGTAAATTTTTCACCCAGGCCGGACTCTTCCAGGCCTTTGGACTCCTTGGCGGCGAGCATGCGCCGGAGCAGGTCATCCCGTTCGGCCTCCAGGGTCTGCATTTCCGAAAGCATGACGTTGTAGTCCACTTCCACCTGGGGAGCCATGTCCAGCCGGTTCTGCAATTCGGCGTGCTGTTTGAGGATGTCGGCTACGTCCTTTTCCAGCCGGTCCACGTTGATCTTGCTGGTCTCGACTTCGTTGTTGGCCTGGATCCACTGCGGGTTCAGCTCCATTTCCTTGTGCTTGGGCTTGATCATGAACCGCTCGGAAAGGCTGTCCATGTCGGCCTGGAGCTGCTCCACCTCGCTTTGCAGGCGGCGCACATCCGGATGCTCTTCCGTGTATTTTTCCTTGAGCATCGCCAGTTCGTTTTCCTTACGCTCCAGCTCTTCGGAATATTCTTCCATGTCCTGCCGGTATTTGACCTGCTCCTCCAGGGCGTCCACTTCCTTTTGCAGGGAGATGACGTCGGGGTGGTTGGCGGAGCGGGTGGCCTTGAGCGCCACCAGATCGCGGCGCATGCGGTCCAGCTCTTCCTCGGGGGTGATGAGCCGTTCGCCGCCCGTGGTCCGCACCTGGATGTACTGGGGCCGGGCCGCCAGCTCCCGCAGCCAGTATTCCATGCGCGAGCGGGCTTTTTCCAGGTCGTTTTCCTTGAAGCGCAGGCGGCTTTCCATGCGGTCCAAAAGGCGCGTGTTCAGGGGGACCAACTCGGGCAGAAAAAATTTGTTTTCTTTTTTGAAGACAGAAAGGCGCTGCTTGACCTCCTCGATCTGGGAACTGAGTCCTTCGAGTCGTCCTTCAAGATATTGGTAGGCCGAACGGGTCTGCCGTTCACGGCTTTGGATGTTGGCTTCCAGATAAAGGGAGACCAGACGGTTGGCCACCTGAAGGACCTTTTCAGGGTCCTTGCCGTCGTAGGACAGGCTGAAGGCATAGGTGGCCGTGCCCGAACGGGCGCGCTCCGCATCGTGCACCTCGGTGGTGACCATCTCCACCTGGATGTCGTCGCGCATTTTGGCGATGATTTCACTCATGGACTGGTGGGCCCGCTCCGCCTCGTAAAGGTCGAACTGCTCGATGACCTCCACCAAACGGGAGCGGCTCAGCATGGTCCGGTTCAGTCCCTGGAGTCGTTCTTCGATGAGCCCGGTCACCGTGCTTTGCACCAGGTCTTCGGGAATGTCCTGCGTCTCGATGAGGATCAGACCGGACGACCTGTAGATGGACGGCAGCATAAAGGCGAGCATGGCACAGATAACCATGGCTCCCACAGCAGGGATGATGCATTGCCACTTCCGGCGTTTGAATACGCGCAAATAAAATTGCAGGTCGTTTTGAAATTCCATTAGCCCACCCCGCACCGGAAATGTTTTCCGGTCTTGTTGTGCGTTGTCTTCGCAGGGAACCCGTTGCCGGGTCGCTGCGGCGGCCACGCGCGTCCCTGTAGAGGTCGTTACTCGTGTTGACCGGGACCGCTGTCAATATTTTGGCGCATGCGTATCGACGCTTATCGACCACTGACGATGTACTTTTCTTTTCGGCGCAATGGCGCTGGACTTAAGTCCTTGCGTATTTTGATGCACTCTTCATGAAAAGCACACCGCGTACAGTATCGGACACGACAATGTACGCATGCAGGACAGACTGCAAGCAAGGATCGTTCCAGAACAAAAAAAGACGGGAGCGGGGCGGCAACGTACAGCTTGAATTTGCATCTCTTTGCGGGTAGACCCACCATAGCACAGAATTCTGCACATCGTAATTTCCTGGTATACCGATTCGGTGCCTCTGTAAAGGGGGCTTTAGATTTTTTTTAGAAACTATGTTTCTTCTGCAAAGGCATGGTATTTGCTTTCGACCATCCGGGAGTGGACAAGGCCGCTTGGTTTTGCCCTCCAATCCAACGGAACAGGAATTTTGGCATCAGGACGAGGAGGAATTATGAAACGCCATCTGTTGATGTTGTTGTGCCTGGTTTGTCTGGGCGCAGCCGTGGCCGGACCCGCGGCCCGGGCCGACGATGCCGGGGATTTGCGCCGGATGTTTGAGACCGTGGCGCCTGGAGGGTACCACGTGGGCGCCGAGGACGTGCTGGAGGTTTTCGTCTGGGGGGACGAATCCCTGACGCGGCAGGTCATGGTCCGGCCTGACGGGTATGTTTCGCTGCCGCTTATCGGCGAGGTGCTTTGCCTGGGCCGCACCGTGGAGGACATCCGCGAGGAGGTGGACCGACGCTACAGCAAGTTCATCACCGACACTCCCGTGAGCATTATGATCGTGGAGATCAACAGTCCCAAGGTCTACGTCATCGGCAAGGTCAACCGGCCCGGGGTGTACCTCATGCCCCATCCCATGACCGTGACCCAGGCCCTGGCCCTGGCCGGGGGGTTCAACCCCTTTGCGGACGACGCCAACATCCTGCTGGTGCGGGGCATCGGACCCGAACAAAAGGTCTATGAGTACGACTATACGGATATTTCGCTGGGGTCGGACATGCACCAGAACGTGTTGCTGCGGCCCAACGATACCATCGTGGTCCCGTAAAGGAGAAAGCCCATGAAGATTCGCGCCTTGACCACGCTGGCGGTGTTGTTGGCGACGGCCACGGGCGCTTGCGGGGCCTGGGCCCAGAGTGCCCAGGTGATCGTCACGCCTATGGTCGGCTACCGCATCCAGTATGACGACAACGTAAACAATACCGGAGAGGCGGACTTGGAACACCGGCTCCGCCCCGGCGTGCGGCTGGACGTGAACACCGAGCGGAGCAAGAATCGGCTCCAGGCCGAGCTTTCCCTTTATCGCTACCATGACAGCGACAACCTGGACCGCACCGAGCAGGATTATTCCCTGTCCTCGCGCAACGAGCTGACCGAACGGCTGCGCCTTAATCTCCAGGGGTCGTACGAGGACGACTACACCATCAGCAAAATTTCCGAGGAACTGGCCGAGACCACCCGCAAGACCGCGCGGCAACGGCTGAACACCTCGGCGCGCATGGAATTCACGGTCACGGAGCGCAACCTGCTGGGGGTCACCTACGGGTTCGGCGCCACGGATTACGAGCGGCAGGATTACGTGGATTTTGAGCAGCAATCCCTGAGCGTGGACTGGACCTACATCTGGACCGAGCGCTTCCGCCTGCGGGCCGGAACCGGATTCAGCTGGTACGACAACGATTACGACGACGGCAGCGGCTCCTATTCCGACCGTTCCTATACGGCGGGATTCGAATACGATCTCAATGAAATCTGGACCTGGTCCTTGAACGGCGGATATCTCCAGAGCAATTCCACCGTGGACCGCCCGGGCTTGGACCTGGATAAGGACGGTGACGGGTATGTGGGCTCCTCGCGGCTTGCCTGGGAGTACCCCCGTTCCAGCGGTTATCTGGAATACGCCCGGGACAATACCGTGGGCCTGAGCGGTGAAACCCTGACCCGCGACCGGTTCCGCCTGCGGGAACGCTACCTGATCACCGAGCGCAGCCTGCTCGACTTCGAGGCCGTGGCCACGCTCACGGAATCGGACGGCAGCATCAAGGACCGGGATTCCGTGTATTACAGCCTGCGTCCCACCTATGAATACCGTCTGGACGAAGACTGGACATGGGAGTTGGGATACCGCTACGAATTCATCGAAGACAAGGTGGCCGAGGACGATTATGATCGTCACAAGGTCTTTACCGGGATTCGCTGGCAGCTGCCGCAGGAATGGTAGGGCCGGAACGGGCGGAGGACCGCGGCGGGACGCCCCGGCCGCCTCGTCCGCACCGGGACCGGAGTATGGAGCCATGGGGACGGTCCCTTCCCCGGGCTCCTTGCCATGCGTGCGGGCATCCTGTACCTGCCGTGCTGAAGACCGCTCCCAACCTTGTGGAGGAATTTCATGAATTCGCCCGAACCGTTGCTTGACCCGGCCGAAGCTGAGGTCCTGCGTCGTCGCCTGCCTCAGATGCCTGCCGTGAATTTGGGCCGCCGGGCTCTGTGCGATTTGGAACTGCTCATGTTGGGCGCTTTTCCCGGATTGCGGGGCTACATGAGCCGCGCCCAGTACGAAGCCGTGATCGCGGACATGCGTTTGCCGGACGGCAGTGTTTTCCCTTTGCCTCTTTGCCTGGATTTGCCCGGGGCCGTGGCCGGTGCGCTGGAGCCGGGCCAGGAATTGGCCCTGAACGACCAGGAGGGCTTCCCCCTGGCCGTGCTTCGCGTGGACGAGCTTTGGAAGCCTGATAAACAGAACGAGGCCCGGGCCGTGTTCGGCACGGACAATGCCGCGGCCCATGCCGGAGTGCGTCGTTTTTTGACGGAAACCGGGGAATGGTACGCGGGCGGAATCCTGCAAGGACTGCATTTGCCCATGCACCATGATTCCCTGGATCTTCGCCTCGCTCCGGGAGAGTGGCGGACCGCGTTGGAACGTCTGGAGTGGACCCGCGTGATTGGGGCGCATCCGCATGGCCTGTTGCATCGGGTGGACCGGGAAGTGCTTTTGCAGGCGGCGCGGGAGGCGGATGCCTCTATTTTACTGCTGCCTGCGGCGGACCAGCCGTTTTTTGTGGATGCGGACCATTTTCATAAGGTGCGCTGCCATCGTGCTTTTTTTTCGCATCTGCCCAACGGGTTGGCCCGGCTGGGCCTGCTTCCCCTGGCGGGCCGGGGAGCCGGTCCCCGGGAGGTGCTGCTCCAGGCTATGGTGTTCCGGGCCTGCGGCTGCACCCATTACCTCGTGACTCCGGACCAGGGCGAACCACGACCCACGAACGGGGCCCGGCACTATGATCCGGGCGCGGCCATGGAATTGCTGGAGCAACACGCGGCTGAAATTGGTATTGCGCCGGTCCCGGCCCGGGCGTTTCGCTTCCATGCCCGCAAGCGGCATTTTGTCCCGGCTGCGGAGGCCCGGCCCGGTGATGTGGATTGCCCCCCATCTCCCGAGGAGTTGGACACCCTGCTTGAATTCGGCCGGGACGTGCCGTCGTGGTTTGTCTTTCCCGAAGTGCTGGAGCAGATGCGCCGGGCGCATCCACCCCGCCATCGTCAGGGGTTCTGCCTTTTCTTCACGGGCCTTTCCGGGGCGGGCAAGTCCACTCTGGCCAAGATTTTGTACGTCCGGTTCATGGAGCAGGGGTCCCGTCCGGTAACGCTTCTGGACGGCGATATTGTGCGGCGCAATCTTTCCAGCGAACTGGGGTTCGAACGCAGGGACCGGGTGCTCAACGTCACGCGCATCGGTTTCGTGGCCTCGGAGATCGTCAAGAACGGGGGCATCGCCATTTGCGCGCCCATCGCTCCCTACGAGGAGGCCCGGCAGGCCAATCGGGAGCTGATTTCCCAATATGGCGGGTATGTGGAGGTGCATGTCTCCACGTCGCTGGCCACCTGCGAGGCGCGGGACCGCAAGGGGCTGTATGCCAAGGCCCGGGCCGGATTGAAAAAGGGCGTCACCGGCGTGGACGACCCTTTTGAACCGCCGCAAAACGCTGATCTGGCCCTGGATACCACGGGCGTTCCCCCGGAAGATGCGGTGCGCCGGATTCTGTTGCTGCTGGAGGAAAAGGGCTACGTCCGTTGACGTGTCCCTCTGGTGCCGGAGACGGTTATCAGGTACAGGAGTGTGATGGAATCCTCTCGTAACTACCGTCCGTTGCTTCTGGCGCTGTTGTTCTGGCTGGCGTGCGCGGCCGTGCTCTTTGGCCCGCATTTCCCCGGACTGTTCAGCCGTTGGGGCGGCGAGGACAATTCCTATTGCTATCTTGTCCCGCCCATTGTGGCCTACATGCTCTACCTGGGCCGGGACCGGTATTTTCCGCTTTGCCCCGCCGGAGGGGCCAAAACCGCCTTGGCGGTGCATCTTTTCTTGGCCTTTTCTTTTCTGGCCGGTCTGCTCGGGTCTTTGGAAACCCTGGTTTACGGAGCCATGTGGCTGGGGGTGGCGGCTCTGGCCGCTACCTTGGGCGGAGCCGCCGCCCTGCGGCGGGTCTGGTTCCCGCTCCTGGTGCTGCTTTTTGCCGTGCCCTTGCCCGTGTTCATCAACCGCCTGCTGACCTTCCGGCTGCGCCTGCTCTCCACGGAACTTTCCGTACGTTTTTTGGAACTGCTGCGCATTCCAGCCTATGCCGATGGCAACATCATCGATATGGGCGTCACCAAGCTTCAGGTGGTGGATGCCTGTAGCGGGTTGCGCTACCTCATGCCCGCCTTACTCATGGGATTGCTGCTGGGCTGGTTTTTCCATTCCCGTGTCTGGAAGAGGCTGCTGCTTACGCTGCTGGCCATTCCCGTGACCATCCTGGCCAATGCTCTGCGTATCGCCATGACCGGGGTCTTGGTGGCTTATGTTTCCCCGGAGTTTGGCCAGGGATTTCTGCACGATTTTTCCGGCTGGCTCGTCTATATGGTCTCCATCGGCCTGTTGGGGGCGGCCAGCGTTTTGCTGAGGCCCGACAGCCGCGACGGCCGTCCGCGTACTGCCGAAGCAGCGGCTCCCCGCTCGTGCCACGTCCCGGCCTCGATCTGGCCCCGACTGATGGTCGGCGGGGTGGTGTTGCTCCTGACCTGGACTGCCGGGCACCTGCTGCTGCATCGCCAAAGCGCGCCCCCGCGTGAGACATTCGCCTCCTTCCCCCTGCGCGTCGGGGATTGGGAAGGGAAGCGGTTCTACCTGGAACAAAAGATTCTGGACCAGCTCTGGGCTGACGACTACGTCACCGGGAACTATCGCAACACGCATACCGGCAACTCCCTGCACCTGATGGTTTCCTACTACGGGCACCAGACAACGGAGCACACGGCGCACGCGCCCACCTCCTGCCTGCTGGGCGGCGGATGGGACCTGACCTCCCGG
>JAQVYA010000097.1 GCA_028708865.1 Desulfovibrio sp.
CCAGGATGCGGAAGTGTTGGTTCTCAGCCCGGGCGTCCCGGTACGGCGTATGGCAGACGTGCTGGCCCAGGTGCCGGAGCGCCGCATCGTCAGCGAGCTGGAACTCTCGTGCTGGTTTACGGACAAGCCCATTCTGGCCATCACTGGCTCCAATGGGAAAACAACCACCACCACCCTCATCGGGGAAATGCTCCGGGCTGCGGGTCGCCGCGTTTTCGTGGGCGGCAATATCGGCACGCCCCTGAGCGAACATCTGCTCCACGGCGAGGAAGTGGACGTGGTGGTGCTGGAAGTTTCCAGCTTCCAATTGCAAAACGTGCACCTGTTCCGGCCGCAGGTGGGGCTACTCCTGAACTTCAGCCCCAACCACCTGGACTACCACGAGGACCTGGAAGAATATCTGACGGCCAAACTGAACCTCTTTGGCCGCATGGACCCGGAATGCACAGCGGTGCTGCCCCGCTCCATGCAGAAAGAACTGGAGGCCCGGCAGTTCACCAAAGCCCGCAAAGTCTGGTTCGGCCCGGACGATGCCGAGGCCGCGGAATTCGAGGCGCCGCACCTGCCCGGGGAACACAACCGCTCCAACATTGCCGCGGCCTGGCAGATGGTCAAGGCCATGGGCGTATCCCGGGAGCAAGCAGCCCGCGCGGTCCGGGAATTCCATCCCCTGCCCCACCGGCAACAGCCCGTGGCTGAAGTGGGCGGCGTGCTTTTCGTGGACGATTCCAAGGCCACCACGCTGGACGCCGTGGCTGCGGCGCTGCGCAGTTTTCACCGGCCGGTGCGGCTGCTCCTGGGCGGTGTTTTCAAGGGCGGAGACGTGGCCCGCGAACTGCTCCCGGCCATGCGTGGCCGAGTAGTGCAGGTGGGACTTTTTGGTGCCGGGCGCGACGTGTTCGAGCCTCCGCTGCGGGAAGAATTTTCCACGTTCTGGGCCGAGGACCTGGAACAGGCCGTGCGTCGGCTCTTTGCCGAAGCCCGGGCCGGGGACGTGATTCTGCTTTCCCCGGGCACGGCCAGCTTTGACCTATACAAGGGGTATGCCGCGCGCGGCGACCACTTCAAACGCATTGCCGAATCGCTGGACGGAGGAAGGACATGAGGAAAAACTCGCGCCTCTCCGCCTCCCAGCAGACCCCCAAGGCCGATACCCTGCTGCTCATCGCGGTGCTGCTCCTGGCGGGCATCGGTCTGATCATGGTGCTTTCCTCCAGCGGCATCATGGCGGAGCGCTACTTTGGCGACAAATATTTCTTCTTCAAGAAGCAGGCCGCGTTCTTCGCGTTCGGCGGACTGCTCATGTACGCCTGCTGGCGGTTACCCCGGGTCGTGCTCTACGAGTTGACCTATTTCTGGCTCGTGGCCGTGATCGTTCTGCTCGTGCTCTGCGCGTTCACGCCCCTGGGCGTTGCCGCAGGCGGAGCCAAGCGCTGGCTCTCCCTTGGCGTGGCCAACATCCAGCCCCTGGAATTCGCCAAGCTGGCCCTCGTGCTCTACCTGGCCTATTTCTTCGCCCGCAAGCAGGAGATGGTCCGCACCCTGAGCGTGGGTATGCTTCCGCCATTCCTGGTGACCGGGCTGCTCTGCGTGCTCCTGCTGGCCCAGCCCGATTTCGGCGGGGCCGCGTTCCTGGCCGGGCTGCTCTTTTTCATGTGTCTCGTAGGCGGGACGCGGCTGACCTACCTGTTCGGCTCGTTTACCTTCCTGGCCTGGGGCGGCTGGCTGCTCATCGTACAGGAGCCTTACCGCTATAAGCGCTGGACCGCGTTCCTGGACCCGTTCAAGGTGGCCCAAAATGAAGGCTACCAGCTGGTGCAGTCCTTGTACGCCTTCGGCTCGGGCAAGCTCACGGGCGTAGGCCTGGGCGCGGGCAAACAAAAGCTCTTTTTCCTGCCCGAGGCGCACAACGACTTCATCATGGCCGTGGTGGGCGAGGAATTGGGCTTTTTGGGCATGTCCATGATCTTTCTGCTGGTGGGATTCATCATCTTCCGTGGGCTGCGCATCGCCCTGCTCCAGGAGGAATTGCAAGACCGCTTCACCGCCTTTGGCATGACCCTGATCATCACCATGGGCTTTTTGCTCAATCTGGCCGTGGTGCTCGGCACGGTGCCGCCTAAAGGAGTGCCCATGCCCTTTGTAAGCTACGGCGGTTCCAACCTGATTGTTTCGTTCATGTGCGTCGGCGTGCTGTTGAACCTTTCGCAACGGGGGCGCTCATGAATCGGCTGGAACGTCTCGTAGTGGCCACCGGAGGCACGGGAGGGCATATTTTCCCGGCCCTGGCCGTGGCGGCCGAAGCCAAGGCGCGCCACCGCGACTGCCGCGTTACCTTCATGGGCGCGGCTGGCCCGGAAGGGGATCTGGCCCGCAAGGCCGGACTGGACTTCGTACAGCTCCCGGCCAAAGGAGTGCTGGGCACGGGCCTGCGCAAACTCGGCACCCCGTTCTGGCTTGTGCGCGGGCTGGCCCGCGCCGCCCTGGCCCTGCGCCGGATCCGGCCCGACGCCGTGCTCGGCTTTGGCGGATACGCCGGATTCTGCCCGGTGCTGGCCGGAGCGCTTCTGGGCCTTCCCACGGCCGTGCACGAACAAAATTCCGTGCCCGGAGCCGCCAACAGGACCCTGAGCAAATTTGTGAAGGAGCTGTATCTTTCCTTTGCCGAAAGCCGGCAGTGGTTTCCGTCAAAGCCGTGCGTGGTTACGGGCAACCCCGTGCGGGCGGACATCGCCGCCGTTGGCTCCCGGCCCCGGCCCCGCACCCGTTCCCTGCTGGTGCTGGGCGGCAGCCAGGGAGCCCGTGCAATCAACGACGCTGTGCTCGAGGCTCTGCCCGCCCTGCGCAAGGCTGCGGTCACCGTGCTGCATCAGACCGGAACCGCGGACGAAGAGCGCGTGCGCCGGGCCTGCACAGACGCCGGATTCGATCCGGACGGTCCCCAGGTGCGCGTGCGCGGCTTCATGGACGACATGGCCCAGGCCTATGCCGAAGCGGACCTGATTTTCTGCCGCTCTGGAGCGAGCACCGTGTTCGAGGCCGCGGCAGCGGGCCGTCCCTGCGTGTTCGTACCCTTTCCCCATGCCACCCACGACCACCAGACCCTCAACGCCAAGGCCCTGGAGCAGGCAGGCGCGGCGCGGGTCATCCCCCGGGACGGGCTTGGGGGCGGCACACTGGCGGGCATGGTGGTGGGCCTGCTCAATGACCAGGAAAAACTCGACCGGATGGCCGAAGCCGCCCTGGGCTTTGCCAAACCGGACGCGGCAGCGCACATCGTGGACCGCCTCGAAGCGCTGACCGCCAAGAATAAAGGAAGGAACGCATGACAGCGGCGCAAGGACCCAACGTGAACGTGGCCCCCAGTGTGGCGCGGCCCATGATGCAAAGCCGCGTGAACCAGATTCACATGGTGGGCATCGGCGGTTCCGGCATGAACGGCATTGCCGAGGTGCTCATCAACATGGGCTTTGACGTGACCGGCTCGGACCTGTCCGCGGGCGCGGCCGTGCGGCGGCTTCAGCGGCTGGGTGCCAATATCTTCATCGGCCACGGAGCAGGCAACGTGGACGGCGCGGACGTGGTGGTCAAATCCACGGCCATTCCCGAGGAAAACCCGGAGCTGGTCCGTGCGCGGGAGTTGGGCATTCCCATCATTCCACGCGCCGAAATGCTGGCCGAGCTCATGCGTCTGCAAGCCGGTATTGCCGTGGCCGGAACCCACGGCAAAACCACGACCACGTCCCTGCTGGCCACCATCTTCACCGAAGCGGGGCTGGACCCCACCGTGATCATCGGCGGACGGCTGAACACCTACGGAGCCAATGCGCGCCTGGGTGAAGGAGAATACCTCATCGCCGAGGCCGACGAATCCGACGGGTCGTTCCTGCTGCTTTCCCCGGCCATCTCCATCGTGACCAACGTGGACCGCGACCACATGGACCACTATGCCACCCAGGAAGCCATTGACCAGTCCTTTGCCGACTTCATGAATGCCATTCCGTTCTACGGAATGAACGTGGTCTGCGGCGACGACCCAGGCGTGCAGCGGCTGCTCCCCCTGGTGAAGCGTCCCTGCCTGACCTACGGCCTGGGCCGGACCAACCGGCTGCGGGGGGAGATCATCAGCGCGGGGCTGCGCAGCGTGTTCAACGTCTACCTGGACGGCGAATTCTGGGGCGAGGTCAACCTGGCCCATCCCGGGCACCATAATATTTTAAACGCCCTGGGCTCCATCGGCGTCAGCCTGGAAGCAGGACTGAACAAAGAAGACATTCTGCGCGGACTGGCCAATTTCGGCGGCGTGGGCCGCCGCTTCGAACGCAAAGGCGAACGCGGGGGCGTACTCGTGGTGGACGATTATGGGCACCATCCGGCGGAAATCGCCGCCACCCTGCGTACGGCCAAGGAATGCTACCCCAACCGGCGGCTGGTGGTGGCTTTCCAGCCCCATCGTTTTTCACGCACCCAGGCCCTGTTCGGCGACTTTTGCAAGGCCTTTGAAAAAGCGGATCTGTTGCTGCTCACTGAAATCTACCCGGCAGGCGAATCCCCTATCCCCGGGGTCAACAGCCTTTCCCTGGCTCAGGGAATCCGGCAAATCAGCGAGACAAAAGTCACTTTTTATGAGAATTTCAAAATGATGGAGCAAGAACTGCCCCTGTTGCTCTCCCCGGGAGACCTTTTCCTGACCATGGGCGCGGGGAGCATCTGGCAGGTGGGCGAACAATACCTGGAAGCCGAAGGCCCGCAGCCGGAGGCAACGGACAGCGCCAATACGGATCCGGAGCAGGAGAACTAAGATGTCGTTTCAGGTTCACCGTCCCGGCCCCGCCATGCGGGACCGCACCACCCTTCGCCTCGGGGGAGCCACCCGGGCCGAGGCCGTGCTGCGCGTGGACGCGGATCTGGAGCACCTGCCCGAACTGTTGCGCCGGGAGGACGCTGCGCCCCTGGTGCTGGGAGCGGGCAGCAACCTGCTCTGCCGGGACGGGGACCTGCCGCTGCTGTTGCTCGGCGTGGACAACCAGCGCACCCCAAAATCCCGGCCCGGCACAGACAGCGTGACCGTGCGACTGGGCGCAGGGATCAAGCTGCCGGTGCTGCTGGGCTGGAGCGCCCGCAACGGCCTTTCCGGCCTGGAAAACCTGACCGGGATTCCCGGGACCGTGGGCGGCGCCGTGGCCATGAACGCCGGATCCTACGGCACCTGCATGGCCGACCTAGTCCGGCGCGTGCGCCTGTGGACGCCGGAAAATGGCCTGGACTGGGTGGACGTGGACCAATGCACTTTTGACTATCGGTTCTTTGCCCCGCCTGAAACTGTCCGGGAGCCGGGCAGTCCTTATGTGGTCTGGGAGGCGGAACTGGAATTGACCCCGTCCCTGCCGGACAAGGTACGGGCCGCCATGCGCTACACCATGACCCGTAAAAAAGCGGCGCAGCCGGTCACGGCCTGGAGCGCGGGTTGCGTGTTCAAAAATCCCGCAGGACAAAGCGCGGGCCGGATGCTGGATCAGGCCGGGCTCCGGGGAAAACGGCTTGGCGAGATGGCCTTTTCCTCCCTGCATGCCAACTTTCTCATCAACCTGGGCCGTGGAACCGCTGCCCAGGCGCTGGAATTACTGGAAATGGGCCGGGCCAGGGTGTATGAACGGTTCGGCGTGACCCTGGAAACCGAGGTCAAGGTGCTGCCGTGAGCCGAAGCGTCAAGCCCACATACCTGCGAAGCGGCACCAAACCGCTCAGAAAGCGGCCCAACCGTTTCCGCCGTTCCGGCAACTCCTTTTCCGGAGCGTCCTCGCCCCTGATGCGGCGCGGACTGCTGGCCCTGGGAGGAATCGCCTTTCTCGGCGCGCTCATGGCCGCCCTGTTCTTCCTCTACCGCTGGGGCACCACCACCAGCATGTTCGCCCTGGAGGAGATCGAGGTGCAGGGCAACGAACGCCTTTCCTACGGGGATGTGCTCCTGGCCGGGAGGGTGCGGCTCGGGCAGAACAGCTGGGCCCTAAACCTCAGCCGAGTGGAAGCCCTGCTGAGCAAGAACCCCTGGGTGGAGAACGTTTCCGTGCGCCGTGAACTGCCGCGCCGCATGGTCATTGCGGTGGAGGAAAAGACGCCCGAGTACTGGATTCGCCGGGGCGGCTCCCTCTACTATGCGGACGCGCGGGGGGAACTCATCGCCGCGGTTTCCCCCTCGGAGTTCACGTCCCTTCCCGTGCTGGAAGCGGACATGTCCGTGCGGGAGCGGTTGGCCGAATTGCCGGAGATGGTCAAGGATCTGAACCGCGGAGGGCTGACCTTGTCGCGGGATACACTGGCCTGGGTGCGGCTCTCCGGAGCCGGGCAGGCGCAAATATTTCTGGATGATGCGAACCTGACCCTGACCTTCGCTTTGGAGGACTGGCGGTCGGAGCTTCGCCGCGTACGCGCCGTGACGCAGGACGTTCGTCGGCGCGGAGAATTAGACGACGTCCGCCGCATCACCGCCTCGGGCGGCAAGGTGTGGGTTGAACGGACGCCCTGACACAGGATGGAAACCGGGCCGCAGACCCGGAGTAATGAGGAGGAGACCGTCAATGGCCAAGAACGACCTGGTTGTCGGCCTGGACATCGGCACCACCAAGATATGCGCGGTGGTCGGAGAACCCAGCGACAGCGGCGTGGACATCATCGGCATCGGCAAGGCCCCGTCCACGGGGCTGCGGCGCGGCGTGGTGGTGAACATCGAACAGACCGTGCAATGCATCAAAAAAGCCCTGGAAGAGGCCGAACTCATGGCAGGCTGCGAAATCCGCTCCGTTTACGCGGGCATTGCGGGCAGCCACATCAAGGGGTTCAACTCCCACGGCGTCATTGCGGTCAAGGGCGGAGAGGTGACCCAAAAGGATGTGGAACGGGTCATCGAAGCGGCCAAGGCCGTGGCCATCCCCCTGGACCGCGAGGTGATCCACACCCTGCCGCAGGAGTTCATCGTGGACGACCAGCGGGGCATCGCCGATCCCTTGGGAATGGCCGGAGTCCGCCTGGAGACCAAGGTGCACATCGTCACCGGCGCGGTGACCTCGGCCCAGAACATCATCCGCTCCTGCCACCGGGCCGGGCTGGACGTGGCCGACATTGTGCTGGAATCCCTGGCCTCGTCCAAAGCCGTGCTCTCGGCCGAGGAGCAGGAGATCGGCGTGGCCATTGTGGACATCGGAGGCGGCACCACGGATCTGGCGATCTTCTCCAACGACTCCATCAAGCATACCTCGGTGCTGGCGCTGGGCGGAAACAATCTGACCAACGACATCGCCTTTGGACTGCGCACCCCCATGCAGGCTGCGGAAGAGATCAAGATGCGCCACGGCTGCGCCCTGGCGGACATGATCGAAACCGACGAACTCATCGAGGTGCCCAGCGTGGGCGGCCGGGAGAGCCGGACCATGTCCAAGCGGGTGCTGGCGGAAATCTGCGAGCCACGTGTGGAGGAAATTCTGGCCCTCGTGGACCAGGAGCTGGAGAAATCCGGCTTTAAGAAACTCATCGCCGCGGGCGTGGTGCTCACAGGCGGCACGTCCATGATCGACGGCATGCAGGAGCTGGCGGACCAGATTTTCGATCTGCCCGTCCGCATCGGCTACCCCTCGGGCATCGGCGGACTCATCGACGTGGTGGACAGTCCCAAGTACGCCACGGCCGTGGGATTGCTCAAATTCGGCTGTGAAAAGGAAATGTCCGGTCTGGACCGCCGGTCCTTCGGCATTCGGGATGAAGGCACATTCAACCGCATTCTGGGCAGGATGCGGAAATGGTTTACTGACATCGCTTAACAACGCACAGGGAACAACTGGAGGAGAACATGGAATATTTCGAAATCGAGCACGACACCAGTGCAAAGATCAAAGTCATCGGTTGCGGAGGCGGCGGCGGAAACGCCGTGAACAACATGATCCAGTCCGCGCTCAAGGGCGTGGAATTCATCGTCTGCAACACGGACGCCCAGGACATTGAAAAAAGCCTGGCCGAAACCAAAATCCACATTGGTCAGAAGCTGACCAAGGGGTTGGGAGCCGGGGCGAACCCGGAAATCGGCCGCAATGCGGCCACGGAAAACATCGATGAGATCCGCCAATCCCTGGAAGGCGCGGACATGGTCTTCATCACCGCGGGCATGGGTGGCGGAACCGGCACGGGCGCGGCCCCGGTGGTGGCCGAAGTAGCCCGGGAGCTGGGCGCGCTCACCGTGGGCGTGGTGACCAAGCCGTTTTTCTTCGAGGGCAAACGCCGGCTCGGCGCGGCCGAGGACGGCATCAATACCCTGTCCGAAGTGGTGGACTCCATCATCACCATCCCCAACGACCGGCTCCTGCAACTCGCCGCCAAGAAAGCCTCCTTTACCGAGATGCTTAAAAAGGCGGATGAGGTGCTCTACTACGCCACCAAGGGCATTGCCGACCTGATCACCGTGCACGGCCTGATCAACCTGGACTTTGCGGACGTGAAGGCCGTGATGTCCAACTCGGGCCTGGCCCTCATGGGGACGGGCATGGCCGCCGGCGAAGGCCGGGCCAAGGAGGCCGCCCGCATGGCCATCACCTCCCCCCTGTTGGAAGATGTGTCCATCGAAGGGGCCAAGGGCGTGCTCATGAACATCACCTGTTCGCCGGAAATGCTCATCGAAGAGGCTGCCGAAGCCGCCAACATCATCTCCAGCGAGGCGGACGAGGACGCCCAGATCTTCTTCGGTACGGTCTTTGACCCGGACGCCGGAGACGAAATGCGCATCACGGTCATTGCCACCGGCATCGAACAAAGCGCTGCCAAGGGCGATAGCGCCAAGGGACGCCAGTCCCTGACCCTGGCCAACGGCAAAAGCTCCAGCAGCGGCGATGCAGCCACAGGCTCCGGCAGACGCCGGGTGCACCGCTCCGTGCTGAACCAGAACCGCAACGTGCCCGCGTATCTGCGCTACCGCGACGGCGGGGACGAGGAAGTCGAGGAAAAGCCCCAGCGCATGTCTCGCCGCTCCGCAGTGGCCGGACCAGGCGAAGAACACTTTGTGTTCGAGCAGGACGAATTGGATATTCCCGCCTTCATCCGCAAGAACAACAGCTAGGAGGCGGACAGAGAACGGGAACGCCAATGCGCAAAAGCCGCATCTACTTCGGTGCCCGGGAGCCTGCTCCCAGGGAAACGGGAGGCCGACTGCCCACGGCCCTTCTGGTTCCTATGGAGCGCCGAGTGGCTCTCTCTACCCTGGGGTGGCAGGCGGTATACCGTCTGCTGGCCGACGATCCGGGCATGGCCCCGGAACGCTGCTTCACCCTGGGACGCGAAGGCGAACCCGTCACCATGGAAAGCGGCACGCCGCTCTCCAGATTCCCTGTGCTGGCCCTGAGCGTGAACTTTGAGGAGGACCTCCTTCACCTCCTCCGCACACTCGAGGCTGCGGGCGTTCCTTCCCGACGGAAGGAGCGCCCGGATTATCCCCTGGTCATGGTGGGCGGGCCGCTGGCGTTCATGAACCCGGCACCCCTCGCCCCCATGGCCGACTGTTTTTTTGTGGGAGAGGCCGAGGCAGGCTTAAGCGAGGTGTTTTCCCGCCTGCGTCAGGTCTGGCTCAACGGCGGAACCCGGGAACAGATGCTGGAAGCCGTGGCCACCATGCCCGGCGTCTACGCTCCAGATCGTTCCCCGCTTCCGGTGCGCCGCGTGGTGGCGCCGGGCCCCAATCTTTCCGATCCGGCCTGGTCCTGTTTTACAGGGGCGGACGCTGTATTTCGCGACACGCTCCTCCTGGAGGTCAACCGCGGCTGCCCCTACGCCTGCCGCTTTTGCGCGGCCGGGTTCGTGTACCGCCCGCCTCGCCAGGCTCCGCTGGAAGAGCTGCAACGCATCGTGGAGCTGGCAGACCCTCCCAAGGTGGGCCTGGTGGGAACCGCCCTGACCGACCTGCCCCATTTGCTCCCCTTTCTGACTTGGCTGCGCCAGCGGGGAACCAAATTTTCCCTTTCCTCGGTCCGGGCCGACGGCGTTACAGAGGAACTGCTCACCTTTCTGCGCCAATGCGGCATCCGCACCATCACCCTGGCCCTGGAAGGCCCGAGCCGCCGGTTGCGAAATCTGGCCAGCAAGAAGCTGGACGAAGACGATTTTCTCCGGGCCGTGGCCCTCTGCGCCCGCCACGGCGTCAACCACCTCAAAAGCTATTGCATCGTGGGCTGGCCCGGCGAAACCGACGCCGATTATGAAGAGCTGGGAGAATTTCTCGGCCTGATGGCCCGTACCCGGGATCAGAACCTGAAACGCAAAAAAGAATTCATGCGCGTGACCCTGGGCACAAGTTGTCTGGTGCCCAAGCCGCACACCCCGTTCCAGTGGATGGCCATGGCCTCGGACGCGGAATTGGAAAGACGCCAGCACATGATCCGGAACATGCTCAAGCCTTACAAAGGGTTTCGTTTGGAAACGGACAAACCGTTCCAGGCCCGGTTGCAGGGCCTTCTGGCCCGCGGCGGGGAATCCATGTTCGACTTCGTAGAACTGGCCGCCCGGCATGGCGGCTGGAAAAAAGCGCTGCAACGCTGGCAAGGGGATCCGGCCCGTGAACTGGACCGGGAGCGCGCCCTGGACGAGCCCTTGCCCTGGGACGTGATCGACGTGGGCGTGACCAAGGAGCACCTCTGGCAGGAATGGCAACGCGCCCAGCGCTTCGCTCCCTCGCCCAAATGTACGGACAAGGGCTGTGATCAGTGCCGCCGTTGCGGCATGGACGTTTTTCTCGACCCGCCGATCCCCAGCCCCAAAATCGCTTCCTGAACAAAACGCAAGTCCCTTCCATGGCCAGACCGGCTGGAAAGGACTTGCATTGTTTTGACGAATCCGGCTTCACGGCCCTGAACCAGGGCCTGTTTCCTATCCTCAGGTAAAACCGCCCGTACCGCCGCAGCCGCCTCCGGCCGGAGCGGACGCTCCAAACCCGGCTCCCGCTTCCCCGCCCAGGGCAAAGCCGGAAAGCAGGCGCTGCGTGTCCTTGCCTCCGCAGGCCGGGCACTGAGGGTGCTCCTCGTCGTTCATGACCAGTTCCTCAAATTCCTTGCCGCATTGGTTGCAACGATATTCGTAAATCGGCATACACACCTCGCATTGATATATTCAATATCAATGTGAGTCCCCTGTATGGATTCGTCAAGGGGCGTCACCTTGCACAATACTGGCGAGCTTGTGCAAAATCATGTGCATTTTAATTCACAAAACTAAATCAACATGCGACTATCACCCTTGAATCATTTATTAAACAAATATATGGCACACCTCCTGCTTTATACTGATCAACCGACACTCTTCTTTCAACGGGCCTTGGCCCACAAACTCCTTTTCAACCATATATGGAGGCACAATGAACAAGAAGACCGCAATCATCTCCCTCAGCCTTGTGGCTGTGCTGGCCCTCTCGGCCACGGCCTTTGCCCGCCACGGCTACCACGGCGGCATGGGCTACGGGGACGGCATGGGTTACGGCCACGGCATGGGCTATGGTCACGGCATGGGATACGGCCCTGGATTCCAGGTGGCCCCGGAGCAGCAGGAAGCCTTTGACAAGATTTTCGCCGAGCACCGGGAAACCATGCGCAGCCTGGGCAACCAGCTTTGGGCCAAGCGCACCGAGCTGGACGCCCTGTCCGTCAGCGGCCAGGCCGACAAGAACGACATCCGCGGCCTGGTGCAGGAGATTGCCCAGCTTCGCGACAAGCAACAGCGCGAGCGGGAAGCCTTCTTCAATGAGCTGGACGACGCCGGCATCGACGTGGACGTGGCTCCCTGCGCCGGACAGCGCGGCCGCGGCTGGCATCACAGCGGCGCGGGCTACGGCCCCGGCATGGGGACCAACATGGGTCCCGGTGCGGCCAACGCCCCCCGCAATCAATAGTCAACGCCCGACGAAGCGTGGAACGGGCGGTCGGAATGGGAAAGCTCCGACCGCCCCTTTTTTATGCGCCCGGCCCTGCATCCGGGCTTGCGGCGTTGCCCCCGGTTGACACAGGGCCCGGTTCCGCGGATTATCGCCGGATGAACAACCTGTTCCGGCCCCCTGGGCTGCGAGGTGCCCCATGATTCGCCGAATCGTTTCCCTCACCGGGTTCCTTTCCTTTGTTCTGTTGCTGCTCACCAGCATCGTGCTCTATTACCAGCCCCACGGCCGGGTAGCCTACTGGGCGGATTGGCGACTGCTGGGCCTGGGCAAAGAGCAGTGGGACGCCTTGCACATTTCCCTGGGCGCGCTGTTCATCGTCAGCGGTCTGGTGCACGTCTGGTACAACTGGAAGGCCGTGACCACCTATATGAAGAACAAGGCTCGGGAGTTGATCATCCTGACGCCGCCCATGACCGCGGCCCTGGTCGTTACGCTCTACTTCACCCTGGGGGCGCTCTGGGGCTGGCCCGGCATCCAGCAACTGCTGCAATTCAGCGAATATCTCAAGGACGGTCATGTGGTGGAATACGGCAATCCCCCGTATGGACATGCCGAGCTGTCCACCCTTGACGAATTTGCCGGGATCATGAAACTGGACGTGCAACAGATGGTGCAGGCGCTGGAGGAACGGGGCGTGCCCGCCCGGCCGGAAAGCACGTTGCTGGACCTGGCG
>JAQVYA010000098.1 GCA_028708865.1 Desulfovibrio sp.
CCTCCAGGCCATGAATCCGGATGCCATTGTGCTGCGCCACTCCGTCAGCGGCGCGGCCAAATTCATGGCCGACCGGCTGGACTGCGGCGTGCTCAACGCCGGAGACGGGCGGCACGCCCACCCCACCCAGGCCCTGCTGGACGGTTACACCCTCTGGGAACACTGGGCCGGTGAATTTGCCGGGAAAACCGTGCTCATCCTCGGAGACATCGCCCACAGCCGCGTGGCCCGCTCCAACCTGATCATGTTCAACATGCTGGGCTGCAAGGTCCGGTTCTGCGGCCCGCGCACCCTGCTGCCCCCGGGAGTCCGGCAATGGCCCGTGGAGGTTTATTCCGACCTGAACCAGGCCGTGCAGGGCGCGGACGCGGTCATGTGCCTGCGGCTCCAACTGGAGCGTCAGCAGGACGGCCTGCTGCCGGACCTGCGCGAATATTCCCGGCTCTACTGCCTGGCCCCGCGCCACATGAAAGCCGCAGCGGAAAACGCCTGCATCCTGCACCCCGGCCCCATGAACCGGGGCCTGGAGATCAGCTCCATCCTGGCGGACGCGCCCCAGAGCCTGGTGCTGGACCAGGTGGCCAGCGGCGTTGCCGTCCGCATGGCCATGCTTTTTCTCATTCTGACCCGCAAGGAGGCCTAGCCATGTCCGTTCCCGATCTCATCGTCACCAACGCCCGGCTGGCCGGGCAAAACAGGGACCTCCCGGCCCAGGTGGATCTGCTGGTCAAGGACGGCGTTGTTCTGGACCTCTTGCCCGCGGGATCGGCCCCGGAAGCGGACTGCCAAGTACTGGACGCCCAAGGCCTAGTCCTGCTGCCCTCCCTCACGGACGTGCACACCCACCTGCGCGAACCCGGCTTTGAATGGAAGGAGGACATTGCCTCGGGCCTGGACGCGGCCGGCCATGGCGGGTTCGGCAATATTCTCTGCATGGCCAACACCGACCCGGTCAACGACAAGGCCGCCATCACGGAGCTGATGCTTGAAAAAGCCCGGCAAGCCCATGCGCACGGTCCCCGGCTCTTTCCCATCGGCGCCCTTACCGTGGGCCTCAAGGGGCAGGAACTCGCCCCCCTGGGCGAACTGGCCGACGCAGGCTGCGTGGCCTTTTCCAACGACGGCGTGCCCGTCAAAAACAGCGATCTTTTTCGCCGGGCCATGGAATACGCCGCAGACTTCGGAAAAATCGTCATCGACCATTGCGAGGATCCGTACCTGGGCGTAGCCGCCGGAGCCAACGAAGGGGAACTCTCCGGCCGCCTGGGACTGCCCGCCCAGCCCGACGCGGCCGAGGCCATCCAGGTCTCCCGGGACATCCTCCTGGCCCAATACCTGGACCTGCCCGTGCACCTGGCGCACGTGTCCTGCAAAAAATCCGTGGAACTCATTGCCTGGGCCAAGCAGCAGGGCGTGGACGTTACCGCTGAAACCTGCCCCCATTACCTGACCCTCACGGAAAACGAACTGGCCGACTACGACACCAACGCCAAGGTCAACCCGCCCCTGCGGCCCGAGAGCGACCGCCGCGCCGTGCTCGAAGCCCTGGAAAGCGGAGTGGTGGACATGCTGGCCACAGACCACGCCCCGCACGCGGCCCATGAAAAAGAAGTGGAATTCGATTTCGCCCCCTGCGGCATCACCGGGCTGGACACGGCCCTGGCCACCACCTGGGGACTTGTGAGCAAGGGCGCCCTGAGCGAGACCGCCTTTGTCCGCGCCTGGACCACGGCCCCCTGCCGGCGGTTCGGCCTGCCCGTGAACCGCTTCCGCCCCGGGGACCCGGCCGACTTCCTGCTCTTCGATCCCATGGACGAATGGATGGTCACCCCGGAAACCCTCCGCTCGCGCAGTAAAAATACCCCGCTGCTGGGCCGCCCCCTGCGCGGACGCGTGGTGCGCCATTTCCTTGCGGGCAAAAAAATTGTATGACGTCGGGACGCGATGCAAAATCATCCGAGCACATTCCCGGAGGAGTATACATGAGTCAGCCCTTTAAGGACGCCGTGGGGTTCTGCAAAACCATCATGCGCAACGGCTTTGACGCCTACGTGGTCAATGCCCGGTTGCAAAAACAGACCCTGGGCGACGATGCCAAAGAACCTGAAATCGACATCAGCACGGACATGAGCGCCGAAGACTTGGCGCGCCTGTTTCCGAACATCAAACCTTCCAATGAATCCGAACTGCTCGGGTTCTTTTCGGAAGGAGAAACCACCTACTTCTTCTACAACTCCCCGGCCGCCACAGACGCGCACCCCGAAGAGTGCGTGGCCCGGCTCACGCCCCGGCTCATGAAGCGTTTGGAGCAGCGCGGGGAAATCCCCCTCTCCTCGGTCTGCCCGTACATCCCCTCAGCCGTGGAAACCATGGACGGCTTTGCGGACTTCAGCGCCGGAGAGGTCCGGTTTCTCGGCATTCCAGACGAAACCCTCAAGCGGGACTACCTGCTGGCCGTGCGCGCCCTGCGCTTTGCCGCCAACTTCCAACTGCCCATTGAGCCCAATTCCTGGCTGGCCATTGTGCGCGGCGCACGCCGCGTGCTGGACTATGTGTCCGTCACGGACATCATGGACGAATGGCGCAAAGTGGAAGTGGAAAACATGTGGCAGTTCGTGCAATACCTCTTTGAATCCCAAATTCTGCACGGCCTGATCCCGGAACTGGCAGCCCTGTCCCGGGTGATCCAGATCAAAAACCCCGAAGCCGGGGAAGAAACCGTTCTGGAACACACCATCGAAGTCATGAAACGCTACCCCGAGGAACTGCCCTACGACTGGTACGGCACCATGGCCTGCCTGTTCCACGATGTGGGCAAGCTCTTCACCGCCGAATACTTCGAAGGGCAGTGGACCTTTTACCAGCACCATTACGTGGGCGCCCGCGTGACCCGCAAGCTCCTCAAGCGTCTGCGCTTCGAGCCCGCGGACATCGACCTCATCTGCGGACTGGTCAAAAACCACATGCGCCCGCACTTCATGCTCACGGACAAGGGCATCCGCCGGTTCAAGGCCTTGGACGAATACCCGCGCATCATCGAGATGGTCCGCGCCGACATCAAGGCCCGGGAAGGCTCCTACCGCGAATTCAACCACAACCTGAAAATGCTGGAGCGGGCCGACATCCCCGAGGACAATCTGGAACCGTTCCTCAACGGCAATGAAATCATGCAGGCCACGGGCCTCAAGCCCGGTCCCCAGGTGGGCCTCATCCGCGACAACCTGCTCCAGGCCCAGATCGAAGGGGAAGTCCTCAGCCAGGAGGACGCCATTACCTTTGTGCGCAACTACGCGCGCCGCGAACAGCTCAAATAGCCGCGTCCGAGACGGCGGCAACAGCAACAGCCGCGTTGATCCCAAAACAAAAAAGCGGTGGAAGTCGTGAACTTCCACCGCTTTTTTTTTGTATTTCCACGGTCCCGAAAACAGGCTCCAACAGGCCAAATCCGGAGCACCGCTTCAAAACGCGCTCTACCGGCCCATATTCTCCAGACGGACCTGAATGGCCTTGGGATTGGGGTAGGTGTCCCGAATGGACTGGAACAGCTTTCTGGCCCGATCGTAGTCCATCTCCTGCTCGTACACATCCGCCAAAAGGAATACGGCCAGGGCGTGGGTTTCCTCGTCGGCCACGCCGTCAGCCATCATCACCTCCAGCACCGCCTTGGCCTGGCCCCAGCTCTGCATAAAGCTGTAGGTCTGGGCTTCCTCATACTGGCAGCGCGCCCGGGTAGCGCCGTCCGGCGCCGTTCTCTCGCATTCCTGCAACAGGGCCAAGGCCCGGTCATAGTTGCGGAGCACGCGATGCACCGCGGCCATGCGCAGCAGGGTCTCCACCCGGCGGCCAGGATCATCCCGGCCCAGTCCCAGGCATTTTTCCCAAGTGTCCAGGGCCTTGGTGCGGTCGCCGCGCTGTTCGTAGAGTTCGCCCAGCTGGAACATGAGCTTCCAGGCCGCTTCGGAGCGTTCCCCGTATTCCAGGATCATGGCCTCCAGCAGCACAATGGAACGGTCCAGGTCCCCCTTGACGTTCAGGGAGATTTCCAACAGCCGTTCCCAGGCCTCCAGGCGGTGCGATCCCTTGGGATAGCGTTGCAGGTAGGATTCGTAGCCTTCCTTGGCCTCGATGTAGAACCCGTTCATGTACGCCTCGCGCACTTCCCGCAGGTCCCCGGCTTCATCCGAAGACCCGCCGGAACACCCGGCAACCAGGCCCGTCAGAATCAACGCTGCCATGAGCAAAAACGCGAGACGCCCCGTGGAACGCATTATTCTCCCTCGTCGATGCCTTTATCCAGCACCAGATCGAATCCGGCCACATGGCCGCCGTCCATCTGCACCAGCCGCACGCCCTGGGTGGCCCGGCCGCGGGTCTGGCTGATTTCGCTCACATCCATGCGGATAATCTTGTTGCCCGAAGTAAGCAGCACCACCTCGTCGCCGGCGCCCACCAGAATGGCCCCGAGCACGGGTCCGGTCTTGGCGGTCACGCGCATGTTGATGATACCCTTGCCGCCGCGGGTTTGCAGGCGGTACTGGTCCAGATGGGTGCGCTTGCCGTAGCCGCCTTCGGACACGGTGAGCAGATTGTCCCGCCCGTTGGCCGCAATGACCGCCGCCACTACCTGGTCCTTTTCCCGCAGGGCAATGCCCTTGACTCCCGCGGCCACACGGCCCATGGGCCGGGCGTCCTGGATGTTGAAGCGGATGGAAATGCCCTCGGCCGTAATCAGCAGGCAGTCCGTTTCATTGGGCACTTCCTTCACGGTCATGAGCTCGTCCCCTTCTTTGAGGGTCACGGCCTTGATGCCCGTGGAACGGCAGTTGCCGTACAGCTCCATGCTGGACCGCTTGACCATGCCCCGCTTGGTCACAAAGAGCAGGAAGCGTTCCTTGTCGAACTCGCGGGTGGCCAGGGCCGTGGCCACGTACTCGTCCTTGCTCAGGGGCACCAGGTTGGCGATATGCACGCCCTTGGCGTAGCGGCTGCCCTCGGGCACCTGA
Organism: Desulfovibrio sp.; assembly: GCA_028708865.1. Lineage (GTDB taxonomy): Bacteria > Desulfobacterota > Desulfovibrionia > Desulfovibrionales > Desulfovibrionaceae > Paucidesulfovibrio. The sequence goes on from JAQVYA010000098.1 coordinate 5,004, forward strand.
TGCACCTTGAGCTGGTACATGCGGCCCAGGTTGGTGAAGAGCAGCAGGGTCTGGTGGTTCGTGGTCAGCAGGAAGTTGTGCACGAAATCGCCGTCCCCGGTCTGCACACCGGCCACACCCTTGCCGCCCCGTTTCTGGGACTGGTAGTTGGAGAGCGGGGTGCGCTTCACGTAGCCGCGCTGGGAAAGGGTGATCACGGTGTCATCGTCGGCAATGAGATCCTCGATGTTGATATCGTTGGGATCATCCGTGAGCAGCACGCTGCGGCGCGGGGTGGTGTAGGTCTTGCGGATTTCGGTCAGTTCATCGTCAATGACGCCGCGCAGCACCGTGTCGTCTTCCAGAATGCTCTTGAAGTATTTAATCTTTTCCAAAAGCTCCTGATATTCAGCCTCGAGCTTGTCCCGCTCCAGGCCGGTGAGGCGTTGCAGCCGCATGTCCAAAATGGCCTGGGTCTGCACATCGGAAAGGCCAAAGCGCTCCTTGAGCGCGGCCTTGGCCTCGTCCGGGCTGGCCGAGGCGCGAATCAGCCGGACCACCTCGTCGATGTTGTCCACCGCAATCTTGAGGCCTTCCAGGATGTGAGCGCGCTTTTCGCTCTTGTCCAGGTCGAACCGGGTGCGGCGGATGATGACCTCGCGCCGGTGCTCCAGGAAATAGGCCAGCACCTGCTTGAGGTTCAGGAGCATGGGCCGGTTTCCGGCCACGGCCATCATGTTGATGCCGAAGCTGGTTTCCAGCGGGGTGAACTTGTACAGGGCGTTGATGATGATGTCCGCAATGGTGCCGCGCTTCAGTTCCATGACGATGCGGATGCCGTTACGGTCGGACTCGTCCCGCAGATCGGACACGCCGTCGATTTTCTTTTCGTGCACCAGGTGGGCGATTTTTTCCACCAGGGTGGATTTGTTCACCGCGTAGGGAATTTCCCGGATGATGATGGCTTCCCGGTTGCCCTTAAGAGGCTCCACCTCGACCTTGCCGCGAATGCGGATGCTGCCGCGCCCCGTGGTGTAGGCGTCGCGCAGGCCCTGGCCGCCGTAGATGGACGCGCCCGTGGGGAAGTCCGGGCCCTTGATGAAGCCCATGAGCTCTTCCACGGCGCAGTCCGGGTTACGCAACAGATGCAGGGTGCCGTCCACCAGTTCGCCCAGGTTGTGGGGCGGGATGTTGGTGGCCATGCCCACGGCAATGCCGGAGGTGCCGTTGAGTAGGAGATTGGGCACCTTGGTGGGCAGAACCACGGGCTCCTGCAAGGTGTTGTCGTAGTTGGGCCGGAAATCCACGGTCTTTTTGTCGATGTCCGCCAGGAACTCGCTGCAAAGGCGAGCCATGCGCACCTCGGTGTAACGCATGGCCGCGGCCGCGTCGCCATCGATGGATCCGAAGTTGCCCTGCCCGTCCACCAGGGGATCACGCATGGAAAAATCCTGGGCCAGGCGCACCAGGGCGTCGTACACGGCCGAATCGCCGTGGGGGTGGTATTTACCGATCACGTCACCAACCACGCGGGCGGATTTCTTGTAGGCGCGGTTGTAGGTGTTGCCCAGATCGTTCATGGCGTAAAGAATGCGCCGGTGCACGGGCTTGAGCCCGTCGCGCACGTCCGGGATGGCGCGACCGATGATCACGCTCAAGGAATACTCAAGATAACTTTTCTTGAGTTCGTCCTCGATGGTTATGAATTCGCTCATGTATCCTCCATTGGGGGGCGGCTTGCGCCGCGGCCGCACGGCCCGCCAGGGCAGGGCAGCGGCCTTCCCCGATTATCTGACTAAATATCCAACTCGCGCACGGCCAGGGCGTTGCGTTCGATGAACTCCCGACGCGGCTCCACATTGTCGCCCATGAGGTCCTGGAAGATGTCGTCCGCTGCGGTCAACTCTTCTACCTTGACCTGGAGCATGGTCCGCTTGTCCGGATCCATGGTGGTGGCCCAGAGCTGTTCCGGGTTCATTTCACCCAGACCCTTGTAGCGCTGGATCTGGAAGTTGCGGTGCGCCATGTTCAGAATGGTTTCCAGGGTCTCGAACAGGCCTTCCACCTCGGTCTCCTCCTGGTTGCGCACCAGGGTGAAGAGCGTTCCGCCGCACTCGTCCATGAGTTTGCGGTTGGCGTCATAGGCCTTGCGGTAGAGCTTGGAGTTGAAGAATTCCATCGGCAACCGGGTCCGGTGGCCGTTTTTATTCTCGAACACGATGAAGGTACGGTCCTTTTCCGCCTCTTCTTCCCGTTCGCTTTCCAGGTCCACGCTGTAGCCTCGTTCGGTCATATCCGCGTAAAAGGCCTCAGGGTCGTTCTCTTCCTTTTCGAACCAGCGGAAGGAGAGGCGGTGGCGGCTGTCCAGCAAATGCAGAAACAGGGCCTCCTCAATGCCCATATTGATGGCATCCTCCAGCCTGCTGCTCAAGAAGCGAATCTGGTCCGCGAATTCCACGAGCTGGGATCCGGCATATTCGTATCCGCTGGCCGAGCGCACCACCAGATCCTTGCTGATGTTTTCCAGCAGGAAGTCGTTCAGTTCCACTTCGTCTTTGATGAAACGTTCGAACTTGCCTTTGTGCACACGGAAGAGCGGCGGCTGGGCGATGTAGAGATGGCCGCGCTCGATGAGTTCGGGATATTGGCGGAAGAAAAAGGTCAGCAGCAACGTGCGGATGTGTGATCCGTCCACGTCGGCGTCTGTCATGATGACGATCTTGTGATACCGCAGCTTATCGTAATCTTTTTCTTTTTCCTGATCTTCCCCCACGCCGATACCCACGCCCAGGGCTGTGATCATGGCGCGGATTTCCTTGTTGGCCAGCATCTTGTCAAAACGTGTTTTTTCCACGTTCAGAATTTTGCCTCGCAAGGGCAAAATGGCCTGGCAACGGGGGTCGCGTCCCTGCTTGGCCGAGCCGCCGGCCGAGTCGCCCTCCACGATGAAGATTTCCGATTCTTCGGCCTTCTTGGTCTGGCAGTCCGCCAGTTTGCCGGGCAGGGCGTTATCGGACAGGGCGCCCTTGCGTCGGACCAGGTCCCGGGCCCGGCGGGCCGCGTCGCGCGCCCGGGCCGCATCAATGACCTTTTCCAGGATCGCCTTGATGTCCTTGGGGTTTTCCTCAAAGTACTGGGTCAGTTTTTCATACACCAGCCCGGCCACAATGCCGCTCACCTCGGAGTTGCCCAGCTTGGTCTTGGTCTGGCCCTCGAACTGGGGCATGGCCAGCTTGACGCTCACAATGGCGGTGAGGCCTTCGCGCACGTCCTCGCCCGAAACCTTGCGCGCCAGTTTTTTGGGCAGGTCCGCGTTGGCGATGTAGTTGTTCAGGGCGCGGGTCAGGGCGGTGCGGAATCCGGCCAGGTGCGTGCCGCCCTCCACAGTGCGAATGTTGTTGGCAAAGGTGAGCACGTTTTCCTTAAAGCCGGTGTTGTACTGCACCGCAAATTCGGTGAGCACGGTATCGGTCTCTCCCTGGCCGTAGATCACTTCGCAAACCGTGTTCTGCGAGGCGTTGATGTCCTTGGTGTAGGAGCGGATGCCGCCTTCGAACAAGAAGCTCTCGGATTCTCCGCTGCGTTCGTCCACAAAGTCGATACGCAGGCCCGAGTTGAGGTAGGCCAGTTCCTGCAAGCGCTTGCGCAGGGTGTTGTAGTCGAACTGGTTGACCTCGAAGATTTCCTCGTCCGGCCGGAAGCGGATGGCCGTGCCGCTGCTGGTGGATTCGCCGATTTCCTCCACCCCGCTCACGGGCGCGCCCCGTTCGTATTTCTGCCGCCAGGTCTTGCCGTCCCGCTTGACCGTGGCCTCCATGAATTCCGACAGGGCGTTCACGCAGGAAACACCCACACCGTGCAGGCCGCCGGAAACCTTGTAGGAGTCGTTATCGAACTTGCCGCCCGCGTGCAGCGTGGTCATGACCACTTCCAGGGCGGGGCGGTGTTCCTTGGGGTGCATGTCCACGGGAATGCCGCGGCCGTTGTCCGTGACCGTGACGGAGTTGTCCATGTGCAGCTGCACCTTGACGCGTGTGCAGTAGCCGCCCATGGCTTCGTCAATGGAGTTGTCCACCACTTCGTAAACAAGATGGTGCAACCCACGAGCGTCCGTGGAGCCGATGTACATGGCGGGGCGTTTTCGGACCGCGGAAAGCCCCTCGAGAATGGTGATGCTGTCGGCGGTATAGCCGCCGTTGTGCCTCTGTTCGGTCATTAAGCGTCTTCCTCGGTATAGTAGGTCTCTTCCTGGATCATCATGGGCATGAGGATGACCTGATAGTCCGCGTCGTCCGAGCCGGTGATGCCGCAGGGAGCTTCGCTTCCCGTGAGAACCATCTGCACGGTCTGCGAGCTGAAATGGTTGAGAATTTCAATCAAATTCTTGGTGGGGAACGCAATGCGTTCCAGATCGCCGCTGTATTCCGAATCCATGGATTCCGTGGCCGTGCCCGTTTCCTGGCCCTGGCTGTAGAGCACCACCTCGGAAGGCTGGAGCATGAGATGCGTGCAGCGGTTGGAGTCGGTGTTGAAAATGGAAATGCGCTCCAGGGAGTTGATCATCTCGCCCCGGTCCACGGCAAGACGGGAAACATTGTCTTCGCCCAACTTGGACAAGAAGTTGTTGTAGTTGGGATACTGATAGTAGGACAGGGGCAGGCTGAAGGTTTCCTGCTGGTCCCCGGTGCGGAAGAACAGCCGCTTGTCCGAAATATTCAGTTCGATCTCATCCGCGGTGAGCCATTTCTTCAATTCGGAGAGGTATTTTTTCTGGATCAGAACGCCCTCTTCCGGAAGCAGTTCAAAGATGTCGTCATTCACGAATTTGATCATGGCGAACTGGTGGCCGTTCAGCCCGCAGACCTCAATGGCCTTATCCCCGTTCTTGGCCCTGGCAAAGTAGATGCAGGCAATGGCCTCCATGGAATCCTCGTCGCTGATGCAATAGGCGATCTTGTCGATGATCTCATGCAGGAAATCGCCGGACCAGAACACGGTTCCCTCTTCCGGAAAAGCGGAAAACTTCTGGAACCACTCTTCGTCGTTCACGGGCAGTTTGTATTTGCGGGCTCCTTGTTCCACGAGCACATTCTGCTTGTCCTTGTCGGTCTTGATGACCAGTTCGCCGGAAGGCAGCTTGCGCACCAGCTCGTAAAAAGCGCGCCCCTGGATGCCTGCCAGGCCGTCTTCGTCGATCTGGGCCGGGTAGGAACCGCAGAATTCCAGATTGGAATCCGTGGACATGATGTTGAGCCTTCCGTCCTCGCACTTTAGCCAGATCGTGCGCAGAAAGGCCGCTCCCGTCTTGGCCGGAATAATGTTGGCCGACTTTTGCAAACCTTCGATGATCTCGTCTCTTTGTACTCTTAAGAACATAAAGAAGACTCCTTGTTCTTTTTATAAGCGCTGTCGCTTGGTTCCTAATCTAGGCAACAGCCCTGATTTTTTACTTAAATTATCTACAATTTGTGTAACGAACAACGAACGTCACGAACAGTATCATGGTCGGAATCAATCTCGGCCGTGTAAGAGACATTTTTTCTTCAACTCTTTCAACAGACTGTTCAGATCTGGATCATCATCCCGAAGTTGTTCGATTTTTTTAACGGAATAGAGCACCGTGGAGTGGTCTTTTCCGCCAAAGGTGCGGCCCAGGGCCGGGTAGGAAACCGGCAGGAGTTTTTTGCACAAGTACATGGAGACCTGCCGAGCCTGGGCAATGCGGGCGTGCCGCTTGCTGCCCTTGAGTTCCTTGATGCTGACGCCGAAATGGTCGGCCACCAGGGCGATGACGTGTTCGGACTTCAGGGTTTCGGCGGTTTTTTCCTCGGTATTGTTCAGAATATGCTCAAAGTCCCGCTTGGAAAGGTCCTTGCGCACCAGTTCCCGGAAGGCCACCAGCTTGATGAGAATGCCCTGGAGATAGCGGAAGTCCTTGAACCGTTGGGCCAGGGTCAGAATTTGTTCCTTGGTGAGCTGGAGCTTTTTGTGGCGCGCCTGGCGCCGGATGTAGTCGATGCGTATTTCCAGGTCCGGCTGCTTGAGCGAAACCATGAGCCCCCACTCCAGGCGGGAGAGCAGCACTGGGTCCAGATATTCATGGGTGGAGAGTTTGCCCTGAAAGCAAAATACCATTTGCTTTTTTCGGTCGTGGAAATGATTGAACAGCACGATCATTTCCTGCTGCATGTCCTCGTATTTCTGAATTTGGTGGAAGTCATCCACAAACAGGAATTCATGGGAGCAAATATGATTGCGCGCCCGGAAAACATCCCCTCCAAAGGTGGTGCTGTAGAGGTTTTTCATCTCGTCCATGGAGAGCAGCAGCAAACCGGCAGGGTCGGCTTTTTTGCTAATTTCATTGGCAATGGCCCGCAACATGTGGGACTTTCCGGACCCGTGTTCCCCGCAGATGATAAAGGGATTGAACAGGGTGCCGGCCTGTTTGGTCACTTCCCGGGCCGAGGCCAGGGGAAAGAAGTTTTTACGGTTGACCAAAAAGGTGTCGAAAATAAATTTCGAGTCAAAGGGAAAGCCCACGGCCTTGGTGCTGGATTCCACGTTGCGTCCGCCCTGGGCGCCATTGGTGGGGGATTCATAGCGGATGGTGTATTCTCCGCCGAGAAAGTCGTTCAGCCTGGCCTCGAACTTTTCCTGGATCGTGCCCTCAAACCAGCGTGCGAAAAAACTGTGCGGAAAGAGTACAACCGCTCGTTTTTCTTCGGGAAGAATCGTCACTTCCAAAGGGTCGAACCATTGCCGGAGTTCCTTTTCGGAACAGGTTTGCAGCAAATGGTCTCGCAGGGCTTGTTTCGCGTTCAAGGCAGGATTCTTTGTAGGTTTGTATGGTTTGGATGCGGAAGAAAAAAGGACCCGGTCCGAAATCTTTCGGGCCGCGTCGGAACGTATCATTATATAGCTCAAAAAACCGGCCAAGCCAAGAGAGAAGGGCCCTTCCCCGGAGGCCGCAGGAAAAAAAATTGCCTTTACGGGCGATTTGGTCCAGAATTAAAATCTTTCCAAGCATTCGATTCATCGGAGGTATCTGTGGCCACGCATCAGGTCAGTAAAACCATCCAGGAAATCAACGACCGCATCCGCAAGGGCAAGGCGGTTGTTCTCAACGCGGAAGAGATGACCGCCGAAGTGCGCCGCCTGGGCAAAGTCAAGGCGGCCAAGGAAGTGGACGTTGTCACCACTGGCACGTTTTCCACCATGTGCTCTTCGGGCATGCTCTTCAATATCGGGCAGGAACCGCCCGTCATGAAGGTTTCCGAACTGTGGATGAACTCGGTACCGGCCTACAGCGGTCTGGCCGCGGTAGATGCCTATCTGGGCGCTACCGAGCCTGCCGAGGACGATCCGCTGAACAAGGTGCATCCCGGCCGGTTCGTTTACGGCGGCGGCCACGTCATCGAGGACCTGGTGCGCGGCAAGGCCGTGCATCTCAAGGCCCGGGCCTATGGCACGGATTGCTATCCGCGCCGCAAGCTGGACAAGGACGTGACCCTGGCGGACCTGCCCAATGCCTGGCTGCTCAACCCGCGCAACTGCTACCAGAACTACAACTGCGCCGTGAACCTGACCAGCCGGACCATTTACACCTACATGGGTCCGCTGAAGCCCAAGTGCCGCAACGCCAA
>JAQVYA010000099.1 GCA_028708865.1 Desulfovibrio sp.
TCAGTGGGGAGTGTACAAATCCTACAGGACGAAGTTGGAGGTCCATGCAATTCTCCTTGGCCGTTTGAAGGGGGCTGTATCAGGAAGGGAAACTGTCAAAATGGTCGAACCCTTTAACCTTTAATGAGATACCATTAAGTCGTATGCCACGGGTGGTGGATAAGGTTCCGATGATAGCGACATTGGAAAGCCGCTTTTCCAGTTCTTGGCGGGCATCCGCTGAGCAAGCGCCGAGCAAGCCATAATCTTCACCCCCCAGCCAGGCCCAGTGATCCGGATCTTGATCCCGTTGGTGCGTCCAGCGGAGCAGTTCATCGTTGTGCTGTATTGATGAAAAATCCAACTCGGCCCCGTTGCTTTGGGGACAATGTTGGAGAAAACGGGGCAGGTCCCGTGCCAGTCCGTCCGAAATGTCCATGCATCCGCGTACTCCGGGAGTGTTTGCTAAAATCAATCCTTCGGCCACACGAGGGATAGGATGTAGGTGGGCCTGCACGGTTTGCGGCCAGTCATTGGCGGCTTGGGCACCGAATTCTTCCAGGGCGTGCAGGCCGGTTCGCGCTTTACCGATGGCGCCGACAGTAAAGAGGAGATCTCCGGGCCGGGCGTTCCCTCGCGTCAGTAGACGGCCGGAGGCTCCAGGTTCTCCCCAGATCGTCAGACCAATTCCAAGATACCGGGACCGGCTTAAATCTCCGCCTGCCAGGGTCAGACCGTGTTGGTCCGCAAGGCGGCTCATGCCACGGAAGAAGGAAGGCCAGAAGTCTTCGGGAAGACCGTCTGGAATCATAAGCTCCAGGGTAAAGCCTTTGGGGATGCCGCCCATTCCTGCCACATCACTAATGTTCACGGCCAAGGCTTTGTAACCAATGTCCTCGGGGGAGAAGTAGTGGCGTCGAAAATGGACGTCCTCCAAAAAGAGGTCCGTGGAAAGGCAGAGATTGGATCCTCCGGGAAGAATACAGCAATCGTCACCCCGGCCCACGAGGACGGAGCCCGGCGTTTCCGGAAAGTATTGGTCAATGAGCTGAAGAAAGTCTTCTTCAGAATGCAACTGCACGGCGCCTCCTGGGGCACGGTCCCGGCAACGGCCGGAATGGACCGGAAAATGTTGCGGTGCGGACTCGCAGACGCTGTCTTAAAGCATTTCCAGATAATCGGCCACAATCACCTTAAGCCCGAACCCCGGGAAATTGATCCGGTATTTGTTGGGCGGGATATGGGCCACGATTTTTCCCTGGCCGAAGATTTTGTGGCGGCACATGCCCAGCCGGGATGGGTCAGTGGGTGAGGGGGACGGATCGTCGGCTGTTATGTTGGCGTTAAGGCTTTCCAAGGCCGAATTATCGTTGTTTCGGGCTTGAGCGCGGTCTTTGTTCAGTCCGGAGGCGTACCCTTCACGCCAGATTTCTACGCAATCGGCGGGAAGCTCTGCCAGAAAAGGGCTTGGAGTGGCTGGTTCGGAAACCGCGTTGAAGCGATTGTAGATGGTGGCGGGCACGAACAGTGTCAGGGAATCCTTGGCACGGGTGCAGGCTACGTAAAGCAGTCGGCGCTCCTCATCCAAGTCTTCGGGCCGAGCCAGGGCGCGTTTTGAAGGAAAGCGGTCCTCCACAAGGTCGATAATCAGAACGGCCTTCCATTCCAGCCCCTTGGAGGAGTGTACGGTGGAGAGCACCAGGGCATTTTCTTTGCGTACTTCCTCTTCTTGGTCACCATCCAGGGTCAGATCCGCGAGAAAATCGTCAATTGTACTGTAATTGATGGCAATTTGTGAAAGCTGGTCCAGGCCTGCCTGCCGTTTCGGGTAGTCGTCCGGATACAATTCCGCCAACATGGGCTGATAGAACGCAGCGATTTGTTCAAGGGCCTGCCCCGGGCGCGTGGCGTGAGACAAGCTGTCCAGATGATTAAAAAGCTGTTTAAGGTCTGGAAAGCGCTTGAGGGTTTTGGCCATGTATTTTTCGTCGCCGTTCAGCCGAGCATTGGCGATACGGTCCGCTGTTTTGGGGCCCACCCCTTTGATGGGGGCCAGAACCCGCCGCCAGGCCACTAGGTCGGCTGGGTTGCGCAGCAGGCGCAGATACGCCAGCACGTCCTTGATGTGGGCGGCTTCATGAAAACGCAGGCCACCGTATTTTTGGTAGCCGATACCCACTCTGCTGAGTGCCACTTCCAGAGGGTAGGACTGATATCCGGCGCGGAACAGTACTGCGATCTCGTGCAGGGGATATTTCTTGGCCAGCTTGATGACTTCTTCCACCACCTGTTTAGCCTGGGTCTGGTCGCTCAGGGGGTGAACCACTCGGGGGAGAGCGCCATTTTGGCGGTCGGAGTATAGATGTTTGTCAAATTTGGTCTGCGCCCCGGCGAGGATGTGGTTGGTCAGATTCAGGATGGCCTGTGTGGACCGATAGTTTTTTTCCAGGCGAATCAGCTTGGCGTCTTTGAAGATTTTTGGGAAATCAAGAATGTTTGCTACGTCAGCACCGCGAAAAGCGTAGATCGACTGGGCATCGTCGCCCACGGCCACCACGTCGCCGCATTCGCCCGAAAGGCGTCGTACCAGTCGGGCCTGAACCTTGTTGGTGTCCTGGTATTCATCCACCATGATGTGGCGATAGCGGGTGCGGAGTTCTTCCAGTAAACTCGGCTCGTTGAGCAGGAGTTCCTCAAATCGGAAGAGTAGGTCATCATAGTCCAGCAGAGCGTGGCGCTGTTTAAAAGTCGTATATCCGTCGGCAATGGACTGGAAGTCCTCTGCGTACGATGAGAGGTGAAAGGCCTCGTTTTCCACAATGGAATCAATGCCACGCTCTTTGTTGCGGGACTTGGTGATCATGTCCAGCAACGTGTTTTTTTTGGGGTAGGAGCGGTCCCCTTTGCCCAGTGCCAGGGAATCCTTGACTTCCTTGACCACATTTTCCGAATCGGCCCGGTCCAAAAGGGTGAACCCCGTATCGAAGCCCAGACAGCGGGCATTGCGGCGCAACACACCGAAGGCGAAGGAGTGGAAGGTGCCGCCGCTGGTTCCGGAAAGGTTGCGACCGAGGATGGTCCCGGCGCGCAGGAGCATTTCTTGAGCTGCCTTGCGGGTGAACGTGAGCAGCAGGATGTTTTCCGGTGGGATGCCGTCCTGCACCAGTCGGGCCAGCCGGTAGACGATGGTTCGAGTCTTGCCCGAGCCTGCCCCGGCAATGACCAGGGCCGGGCTGCCCTGGTGCATGATCGCTTCCAGCTGAGCGGAGTTCAGTTCATTGGCGAAGTCGATGGACATGTCGTGGTGATGGCGTTCCTGGTTTACGTGAAGAGGGAAAGGGTGCCGTTGGCAGCGTCCGGACCTGTCTGCTCTGGAGTCGGGCCTGGTACATTGAAATTCCGCAGGATTTCCGCACCGATGTCGCGCATGCGACGTGGACGGCACCCTTGGGAATCGTAAAAGATGGCCCCCCGGGCAGTATGTGTTCCAGTGCGGCCATACAGGCCGAACAGCTGAGTTCTGTCAAACTTGGCCTTGCAGTCGAATCCCGGCCGGGCCAGACAAACCAGATCCGGTGCCCGGTCCTTTTGTGGCCCTGGGTAAAGCTGCTGTCCTGTGAACACTTGTTCCATGACGCGCTCGCCTTGATAGGTCAAGCTTTCCAGCCCTTGTTTGATCTGAGGCAACAAGAGGCGGGCCGCTTGTTCCGAAAGGGAGCCGCGCGAAAATCGTTTTTTAGTGTTGAGGTAAATTCGCCCCGGGTCTAGGGCAAAGGCGGCCGAGGAGGGGGATACCACCGAAGCGTCCCACTCATGGATTGGAGGGGCGCTGAGATGCAACAAATCATTCTGGCGCAGCCAGGCGTTGATATCCACCTCTGTGCGCAAGGTGGTGAAACCGTGGTCCGCCATGACCATCAGCCGTTTGGGTTCGGGCAGGGCATCCCAATATTCCAGAGTGCGGCCCAGAAGTTGGTCCCAACGGAGCATCAATTCCAGGCAGGGGGCGTGCCAAGGATGGGCGGGTTCTTCCAGTGCCGGGTAGAGGAAGTGGAACAGGCGGTCGGTTTCGGTGAGCACGAATACAAACAGGTCCCAGTCCAGGTCCGGCCAAAGCAAATCCAGGGCACGTTCGCGCCATTTCAGCGTGGTGTGCAGCTCCTCCAGCAAGAGGGTGGGATTTTTCAACCCCTGGCTGGTATCCGCTTCCAGACGATATCCTTTGAGGGCTGCGCCCAGATACGGGGGGTATACGGCCTGCTCCCAATCTTCGGCCACAAAGCCCGCTATCATCATTCCCCGCAAGGGGCGGACCGGGTAGGTGTTGGGCAGATTGACGACCCGGCTCACCAGTTCGTGGCGGTCCAGGTGGTCAAAGATCGTGGGGCAGGTAACATGCTCCGCGGAAGCAACATGCACTTCGAAGGTGTCCGGGTGCAGGCGGGAAAAGCCGAATATTCCGTGCTCCTCGGGTCCCCTCCCCGTAGCCAGAGATGTCCAATTGACGGGGGAAAGCTCGGGCAGTTCCGCATCCACGGTGCGGGCCTGGGACGCAATGCGCCCCAGGTTCGGGAGTTGCGGGGCCAGCCGAAGCGCCAAAGAGAGTGGGACGCCGTCCAATCCCAACACAAAAAGCCGTTGCCTGGCGGTCATTGCCGCTCCGCACCGGCCTTTTGAAATACTGCTTCGAATTTTTTGAGCATAAAGGCCGGGTTGTAGGAAAGTTTGGCCTTGCGCAAGCCTTCCTCACCCAGGTCTTGTTCACGGTTGACGTATTCGAACTCAGCGGCCTGGGCTTCCAGGAACATTTGGTTGATGGCTTGGTACACGCCCTTGTAGGCGGTGTTGCCCTTTTCAAAGTGGATCACGATGGAGTCATCGGAAACCGGTTCGGCTACGGTGTAGGCCACCACTTTGCCCTGCACGCGGATGGCTCCGCCCGTAAGGCCGCGGATCTGATCGAACTGCTGCAATACGCGCGTGATGGCCACGTTTTCCGCCTCCAGGGCAACGGAGGGGTTGTGCTCTTCGAACCAGCGCAGCCATTCCTCCTGCATTTCGAGCACCTCTTCCACGCACTCCGGTCCCAAGGGGGAATATTCATAACCGTACTTTTTTATGAATTGTTTCAGCAGATTTTTCTTTTTGTGGAATCGGTTGCCCCGCAATTCAATGAGTTCACGAACATTATAAATATAGTCCCAGTGTTCCCGGCACTCCTTGATTTCAATGGCGTCACCGTATTTTTCTTCCCAAAGCAGGGCCAGATATTCCGGTACACGGGTGAATCGTCCCAGTTTCGGCACGATAGAGCACTCGGTCCAGCAATGCTTTTCCCAATCCCCGAGAGGGGCCCAGTACATTGTTTCGGGGATGGTTTGGCGAATCCAGGCCATGCCGTTTTTCATGGCCAGTTCCAGGCCGTATTTTTCCGCCCAGCCGTAGATGTTGGCAAAAGCGTAATCCGACGTTGGGATTTGAGGGCAGGTGCCCAGAATCCGGTTGTATTCCTCGATGTGCTCAATGCTGGGGGGGGCGAAATGGAGTTCCATTGGGTACTCGTCGAGTTTGAGGTTTGATCAGGCTGAATCTCGGCCAGTCCTTGCGGGCATAAACCCAGAAAACAGTGGCCGCGGCCACGGCCTGGGATGCAAGCATGGCGATCCAGATTCCACGGGGGCCACCCAGGAACTGATGTCCCAGGAGCCAGGCAAGGGGCAGACGCACAAGCCAGATGGAGCTGCCCATGACCAGAAATGTATACAGTGTTGCACCGGCTCCGTTCAAGGCTCCGGTCAGGATCATGGCCACCAGAGTGAAAGGGATGGCCAGCATGTTCCACATGAGATAATCCACAGCGTTGATCTGGACGCCGGCGTCCGCGGCAAAATATCCAGTGACCGGTTCAATGAATTGCCAAAGCAGTAAGGTGACCATGCTGACGCAGACCATGCCGATCACCAGGACCCGGTATCCGTAACGCTTGGCCAGATCGGGGCGCCCGGCACCGAGATAGTGCCCCACTAAAATGCCGGCGGTCATGTTGAACGCGAATGCCGGCAGGAAGAGCAGCGCCTCAATGCGGTTTCCCACGGTAAGGCCGGCCAGAGCGTTGCGGGCTCCGTCCGCATCCACGGGCAGGCTGGAGGTAAGGGCAAAAAGAATCAGGTAGCCTGTGTTCCAGACGGCGGAGAGCATGCCACTGGGGACGGCCACGCGGACAATGTATGGAAAAGCTCGACGCACCCAGCGCCAGGGGGCAAAGCTGCGGCGACCCAGCAGGCCGAGCCGGTGGAGTTGAAACAGGTTCAGGAGAGCCCCGGTGCTGACGGCGGCCAGCGTGGCCCACGCCAGGCCCCGGTAGCCGAGGTCGGGCAGGCCGAACATGCCCAGACCGAACCCCATGTCCCCCAGAGCGTTGAGGACCGTGATCAGCATCATGGTGTAGAGCGGGAACATGACCCGTTTCTGGGCGCGGAAGATGGCGTTGGTGATGGTCAGCAGATAGTAGCTCGGAACGGAAAGCAGATAGACTTCCAGAAAGAAGCGGGTGGTGTTTTCCATACCGGGCCGGACCTGAAGCAGGTCCAAAAGATAGCCCCGTAACGGCATGCTTGCTGCCAGCACCGCAAGGCCCAGTCCCAGGGCTGAAAGTACGCAGAGGCCGGTGTAGCGCTGTACCCGTAAGTTTTTCCCTGCACCGCTGGACTGGCTGATGGCGGCTACGGCTCCGTTGGACATGGCAATGGCCACCACCAAAAAGAAAACCAGCATCTGGGTCATCATGCCCAGGGCGGCCTGCACTTCGGAATGCAGCAAACCGGATACCTTGACGTCCACCGCACCGATGAGAAAGTGGAACAACATCATCAGCACCTGGGGCCAGGCCAGCCGCCAGATTACGCGGTAAGGATGTCGTTCGAGTTCAGCGTCGATTTGCGGGGGCATGAGGTCGGATTCTCCTGGATTCCTTTGGAAATATTTTCAAGACTGTTGGGAAGCGTATCTTTTGCATCCTGTGGCGTGTTCCGCGGTCCGTTCACGAACCGCTGTCTGACAAGATAGCAATTTCTGGTCATTTGCCAAGGGCCGAAGGGCTAATACAATTCCCCTCGTTGCGCCAGTCCGGATTTGCAGGTAGAGACATGGGACCGGGAGGCCGAATGAACGAAAACAAAACCAGACTGAAAATGCGCATGTGGCTGGAGTTGAAGGAGGAGGGGGCGCTGTTCGGCCCCGGGACCATGCACATGTTGTTTCTTATTGATGAGCTTGGATCCTTGAACAAGGCTGCCGCAGAGCTGGGTATGTCATACCGACGAGCCTGGGGCCGCCTGCGTGAGGCCGAGGAACGCATTGGCCGGGAGCTGGTGGAGCATGTCCGGGGCCGCAAAGGATACCGGTTGACTCCGTTTGGCCGCCAGGCGCTGGAAGCTTGGCAGCGCTGGCAGAGCGAGGTGGAGGAGTTCGCACGTATTCGGGCCATGGCTCTTTTCCCGGAGGGGCTGCGTCCCAAATCCTGACCCCAATCCGGCCTTTCGGGGGGATTTCTCCTCTTATTCATGCCGATGCGGCTCGGCTCCCCCCTCATGCACATGTAAGTGAACATGGGGTGTTGCCTCGCACCGCACGACGCATCCATTACGCAACGTCACCAGCGTATTCGTCACCTCGGCCAAAAAGTCCGGTTCATGGGAAATCACAAGAACGGCAATATCGTCCAGTCTGTTGAGAATCTCCATAATGCGGTCTCTGGTACCGCGATCAAGCCCCGTGGTTGGCTCATCGAGCAGCAGGGCTTCGGGTTTCATGGCCAGTATTGTGGCCAGAGCCACCAGCTTTTTCTCTCCACCTGAAAGTTTGTAGGGAATGCGATCCTCGAATTCTTCCAGACCCAGCTGGAACAGTGTCTCCCGTGCCCGCTGAATGGCTTGTTCCCGGTTCAACCCTTGATTGAGCGGGCCAAAGGCTACATCTTCCAATACACTGGGACTGAAAAGCTGGTCGTCGGCGTGTTGGAAGAGAAACCCCAGGCGCAGACGTGCGGCGTGAAAGTCCGACTCGGTTTGCACAGCCTGTCCGAACAATCTAATCTTCCCGCTACGTACGGGCATCAGTCCCATGATGGTATGCAGCAAGGTGCTTTTGCCGCAGCCATTGGGGCCCATGAGGCCGATGCGGTCTCCTTGATTCAGTCGAAAGTCCAGATTTTGGAAAATATTCTTTTGACCAGGGTGCCCACTGGTGACCCCTTGTAAATCAATGATGGCGGTCATGTATCTCCTTGGTGACAGCTCTTCCAGCAAAGGATGCCTGGCCCAGATATGCAGCGCGGCTGAGGCTGTTATCCCCGTTGCGCCAGATCCACGGCCAGCAGGCCCGCGCCTGTGGCAAGGCCGCAAAGCAATAGCAGCCAATCCGCGGGAGTGCGGTCAAAGCGGACAATGCTGTGGAATCGGCCCGTAAAACCCCGGCAGCGCATGGCCTGGTGAACCCGCTCAGCCCGGTCCCAACTGCGCACAAAGAGCATGGCCACCAGCCAAGCATACGTCCGATACGTATGAACATTGGTACGGGGTCTGAATCCCCGGGCCTTAACGCACCGATGCTGGCGCAGATATTCCTGCCGGATCACCGCAATGTATCGCCATGTGAACAGCAGCAAAAGGCATAACTTTTCGGGAAAGCCGAGCTGCTGCAAGGCTTGTCCCAACGCAGTAATGGGCATGGTGGCCAATAGGGCCGTGAGTGCCAGAACAATGCCAAAGCCTTTGGCGCTCAGCAAGAGGCTGAGCCGGATGCCCGGTTGTGTGGCGGTCAGCGGCCCCAGGTGGAAGAGGGGTTCCCCTGGAAGCGAGAAGGGGAGGAATATCCACAAAAAAGCCATAAACAGTGCGACAACACTCAAGCGACGAACCAAAGGGCGCAAAGGCAGCCGGGCCGCCCCAGCCAGGGCTACCCCCAGGACAAGGCAGAGCGCGGCCCCGGGCAGACTTTGAAGAACGGCGGCCGGAACGCTGAAGCCCAGGGCGGTCAGTATTTTGATTCCAGGATCCCGTTCATGCAACGGCGAGCGGCCCTGGGCAAAGGGTTCTTCAATGGCGCTCAAGATAATTTCCTGGTTGGTCGGCGTATACGTGGGGAAAGCCAATTTCTTATGTCAAAGTGGCACAGTATGTTGATTCGTGCAACCAGATTGGATGCGTTGCCGGGCGTGTTATTTTGACAATCCCACTTCGGGGGCCAGCGGCGCAATGGCTGTGATGGCGATTTGGAAAAAATCGCCCAGTTCCAAGCCTATTTTTTCACATTCTCGGATGTTGTCGCGGTTTACATTGGCGGCAAAGGCCTTTTCCTTCATCTTTTTTTTGAGGCTTTTGGCTTTCATACCATCCATGCCTCCAGGGCGGACCAGAGCGTTGGCGTGGATAAGGCCAGTGACGGTTTCGCCGCAGCGCAAAGCAAAGTCAAAGGGGGTCTCTGGCATGGTGCCGGTGGACTCTCCATTGTGAGCGCGGATGGCCTGGAGCGCCTCTTCGGGGAGTTGTCCGACCAGCATTTCACAAGTCTGCAAACCGTGCCTTTCCGGAGAATCCTTGGTGGCGGAGTAGTCCAGGTCATGGAGCAGTCCAGTCAAGGCCCAGAGATCGCTATCCTGGTTCAGGCGGACCGCAAGCCCGCGCATGACGGCTTCGGTTTCCAGAGCATGGGGAATGAGGTGCGGTTCCTGGCTGTGAGTTTGAATCAGTTGCAGGGCTTCTTCACGGGAGATCATTTGTCGTTCCTCCGATTTGGCGTTGGTGAGTGCGAAGTTGGCGGGGACTGATGCAGCCAGCAGGCTACACTGTGGCCCGTGGTTTTTTTTTGCAGCAACGGTGTTTCCCGGGTGCAAATTTCCATGCAATGGGGACAGCGTGGATGGAAGGAGCATCCCTGGGGCGGGTTCAACGGACTGGGCAAATCTCCGCGAAGCGGCATGGGCCGGATGGTTGCTGTGGGGTCGGCCACTGGTACAGCCGTGAGCAGGGCCCGGGCATAGGGGTGTAGCGGCGCGATAAAGAAATTTTGTTTTGATGCCAACTCCACGATGCGGCCCAGGTACATGACAGCCACGCGGTCGCAAAGATGGCCGATGACGGAAAGGTCGTGTGAAATAAAGAGGTAGGTCAGCCCGAAGTCCTGTTGTAACTCATGGAGGAGGTTGAGCACCTGAGCGCGAATGGAGACATCCAGCGCGGAAACAGGCTCGTCGCAAACCACAAGCTCAGGTTCCGGTGCCAAGGCGCGCGCAATGGCCACGCGTTGCCGTTGGCCACCGGAAAATTCGTGGGGGTAACGGGCCAGGTCGTCCGGCCGCAAGCCGACGCGTTCAAGAATACGGGCCGCTTTATCCTTGCGTTCCGATGCCGGGCCCTGGCCGAGAATGTCGAGTGGTTCTCGAATGATGGAGCCGATTTTCCAACGAGGGTTGAGTGAGGAATAGGGGTCTTGAAAGATCATCTGCACAGTGCGGCGCAGCTCCGGCTGGTCCCATTGGTGCAATGGCTTGCTCTTGAGCAGCAAAGTGCCCGCCGTGGGGGCTTCCAGGCCGAGCACCAGGCGGGCCAGGGTAGATTTTCCGCAGCCGGATTCGCCCACAAGCCCCATGGTTTCCCCTTGTCGCAAATTCAAATCCAGGCCGTTCACAGCTCGGACCAAGCCTTGGCGTGTTCCGAAAAGTCCGCCGCGCACAGGGTAGTGCTTCTGGAGTTGTTCAATATGGAGTATGGTTGGTTTGGAATCGTTCATGCCTTATCCTGACTTTCCACAGCGGGAGGTGTTGTTTCATGCAGCCAGCACCGGACGCTGCGGCCGTTGCCCAGGTCGAACAAAGGCGGTTCCTGTCCCCGGCAACGGGCAAATGCCCTGCGGCAGCGGGGATGAAATGTGCATCCTGCCGGGCGGTCAAAAATGCCGGGCACGGCTCCGGGGATGGGAGTCAGGGCCGTGATGCCGCTTTTTTTCCCTGGCGGGCGGGGCAACGAGTGGAACAGTCCCTGAGTGTAGGGGTGCAGAGGCTCGGCGTAAAGCCCTACGGTGGAGGCCAGCTCCACGATGCGCCCCGCATACATGACGGCAACCCGGTTGGAAAAACCGGCCACCACTCCCAGGTCGTGGCTAATGAGCATGCCTGAAGCGCCGGTTCGTTCTCGTAACTCGGCAAGCAAATTCATTATTTGCGCCTGAATAGTCACGTCCAACGCTGTTGTGGGTTCGTCCGCCAGGAGCAGGTCGGGCTCGCAGGCCAGGGCCATGGCGATCATGACGCGCTGCCGCATGCCGCCAGAGAGTTCGTGTGGAAAGGAACGGACCCGCATATGGGGATGGGGGATGCCCACCTGATCAAGAAGCTCTTCGGCTTGCTCCAAGGCTTCGGTTTCGTTCATCCCCCGGTGCAACATGAGTGGTTCCGCGATCTGTCGACCAACCCGGAAGACTGGATTGAGCGATGTCATGGGTTCCTGGAAGATCATGGAAATTTTGTTGCCACGAATGGCCTGTAATTCTTGTTCGGACATTCGGAGCAGGTCGCGGCCCTGAAATAAGGCTTGCCCTTCGGTAACACGACCTGGAGGATCGGGAATCAACCCCAGGATGGAAAGGGCCAGCACGGTTTTGCCGCAGCCGGATTCGCCCACAACGGCCAAGGCGTCCCCTTGCCCCACGGTCAGGTTCACTGTATCAAGCGCCTTGGCCACGCCGCGGGGGGTGGCGAAGCGGGTCGTGAGCCCGCGAATGTCCAAAATCGTATCGACCATTGATGCTGTCCTGCGTTTGCAGGTATATACGGAAAAAAGCCGGAGACGACAATGTGTGATCCCTGGGTGGCGGTTATCGGCGGCGGGTTGGCCGGGTGCGAATGCGCCTGCGCCCTGGCTCGGAGCGGCGTTCGGGTGCGACTTTTCGAAATGAAGCCCGCGCGTTTTTCCGAAGCGCATGAGAATGCGGGACTGGCGGAACTGGTTTGTTCCAACTCCTTGCGTTCAGAGGAGCCCGCTACCGGTGTGGGCTTGCTGAAACAAGAGATGCGGACCTTGAACAGCTTGGTCCTGGCTGTTGCCGAGGAGGTCCGCGTGCCTGCGGGTAAGGCCCTGGCCGTGGACCGTAAGCGGTTTTCCGCCCGCATTACCGAGGTGGTCCAGGCGGAATCGAATATCGAATTGATACGGGAGGAAATCCTTTCTTTGGATGATGAATCCCTTCGGGGGGCGGCCGCCGTCGTGGTGGCGGCCGGTCCGCTGGCCTCCCAGCCCTTGGCCGATCATTTGCAAAATGTTGTTGGCGGAGAGCGGCTGTACTTTTATGACGCCATCGCTCCCATTGTGGCTTTTGAATCCGTGGGTATGGACAAGGCTTTTTGGGGGTCTCGCTATCGTCCAGAAGACACAGACTACCTGAACTGCCCTATGACGGAAGGTGAGTATAAGGCGTTGGTCAGTACCATGCTGGAAGCGGAGAAGGTAAAGCCACACGAGTTTGAGCGGCATATTCATTTTGAGGGGTGTCTGCCGGTGGAGGAAATGGCCGAACGGGGAGAAATGACCCTGGCCTTTGGTCCGTTGAAACCTGTGGGGCTTACGGACCCGCGCACCGGTGAGC
>JAQVYA010000208.1 GCA_028708865.1 Desulfovibrio sp.
TCCCTCACTAACCATTCCACCATCCCCTGGAATTCCCGGCGCGGCGCATGGCCCGCCCCTCCAGCGACGATGAATTAAGGGTTCGGCAAATGCTTTTTGTTACCAAACCCCATGGGCCCATGGACCCGTTTTCGACATTGCCGGACGCCGTTCTAAGGCTATCCGGCAAAAGGGTCCACCTCTCCCCTGCCCCGCCAGTGGCAGGGACAGGCAACTTCTCCTCTTCCGAGTGAAGTGAAAACACCTCCAGACTCCCGAGGGCCGAAACGCTGCCGATCCTAACGGCCGCCCCCAGGCGGGCAGCTCAAATCGCCCGATTCACCCACGCCTGCTTACCGCGCGGCCCAGACAGGACGACAACACGACCAACATCCAACAACGCACCTCCATCCTTGACGTGATCCTTCTCCTGCAACATTGCCGGCAGTCCAAGCCCTCGCCCGTGGTTGAAAATGGAACTGCTGACGCCACTCCTTTTGTGCGACTATATCGTACAGTGTTCACATCAGAAGAGAAAATATACTTTTTTTGCATCAAACCTCGACAGACTTCCCTGTCGAGACAATCAGACTCAAACCAGCATCATCCCGTATTGCAACTGCCGGCCGAGCCGTACGCAACGTTGCTGCGATTCAACACCGCTACCTTCCAGGTCCTCAAGCAGGTGCCCCGGCTCCACAACACTCCTGCACTCGAGCGTTCGACACGCTCGCCCATGAATCGCCTGGCCGCGCCTCTCCCTTGCCTGCCGAACATGAACCAGCAGGATTCCGTCTGTCAGACCCTGGCTCAAAAAAACGGGCTGCCAGCCACCTTACGGCCACCCTGGCAAGACGAGACATCGGACGCACATCCCCAGCTCAAGGCCTGCGCAGTCTTATCTCAACCCATACATCAACTTCATCTCAACTCAGCCTTTGTTCGACAATGTCGCATACCGTTCACAACACCACCGAAAAAAAATATCAAATCGAGCCGCTGATCTGCTGCGCACTCCAGGCAACCTTTTCAGAGATGCGCCCGACCAGCTTGGAAGAAATCCCGGCCTTGGCACCGGACACACTGATGGCTGCCACAGCTTCGCCGGAATGGTTGAAGATCGGAGCCGCAATGCACATCAAGCCCGGTACGTGTTCCTCGTCATCAATGCCGATTCCCCGCTCACGAATGGTTTGCAGCTCCCGGCGCAGCTCTTCAACATCAGTGATGGTGTTGGGAGCGCGTCGCTCCAGGGGCAGCATCCCCTTAAGCAGTCGCCCCAATTTCGCTTCATCCATGAAGGCAAGCAGGCATTTTCCTACCGCCGTGCAATACATGGGATTTTCTGCACCGACAGAGGACTGCACAAACACGGCCCTCTCGCCATGGATCTTTTCAATATAAACCACTACACCGTTGCGTTCCACGGTCAGATGCACGGTTTCGGAAAACTCCTGAACGAGCTTTTCCATATATGGCTTGGCCCGGCGAACAATGATGCTGTGCCTCTGCACGGCCCCGCCAAGGCGAAGCAGCTTCAACCCCAGCGAATATCTGGAATCGCGGGGGTTCTGCTCCAGATACCCTTTTTGGGCCAGAGTGTTGATCAAGCCGTAGGCCGTGCTTTTGCTCAAACCGAGCTGATTGGCAATTTCCGTAACACTCAAATCCATCGTTGTTCTTTCGAACAATTCCAAAATTTTAAGCGCTCTTGCCACGGACTGAATAACTCGGCCTTCAGACATACTGCTCCACCATTCGACATTGTCGAACTGCGTTTTTATTTTTCACCGCCTTTTTACCGGCGAACAAAATGCGTGTCAACCTCGGGAGAATATTTTTTTGCTAGGTTGCGCCTTATCCGACCTAAAAAAAAGCCATTTTCCCAGTAAAGAGGGCTGGGCACAGACGCCCCCGAACAGAAAAAGGGCACCGCAAGCCATGCCGGGGTGACGAGAGAAATCCCCAGGAGGCGAAATTCCAGAGAACCCCATTGGCTCAATGACTATTGATGGAGAGAGAAATACAAAAGGATTCTTCACAGAGGGGGATGACCCAGGGAATCGTGGAGCACTTTCCGCCACTTGGCCCGTTTTTTCCGGCCGAGCGGGCTAAGGGCGGACGGGCCGCAGCGTGGCACCGGGCACCCGGCTTCCAGCCACGTCCGGCCGGGTCAAAGCGGGGATGGACTCCGGCTCATGCACCCGGGGGGATGTGGCGCTTTCCGCCTGCTTCTTGAGCCGGTCCCGCACGCCCTCTTTCATCATCCCGGCCATGACGCGGTTGAAGTCCTCAATGTCCCGAGCATGAGGGGAATTTCGGGAAACAACCATATAGACGGCTTGGGGATCGCGCGCCACAAACCGGGCCTTGCTGATGCGCTCGCCAAAACCCTGATGGACGAGCCGGAAATCTCCGGTCTCCTCTTCCATGGCCACGGCGTCCACCCGTCCGGCCAGCAGACGCTGAAAATTCATGGTGCCGGTGCGTACCGGGTCCTTGCGGATGCGGCCGTCCTCGTCGAACCGAGGATAATACTTCACGCCAATGCCGACGCCCACGGTCATGCCGTACAAGTCCTCGTGACGGGAGATACGCTCCTCCTGGCCTCGGGGAACGTAAAACGCTGTACACACCCCGGACACATATGGCGGCTCCACATACAATAAAAACTCCTCCCGCTCGGGGCGCCGCAAAACTCCAAGCATCGCATCCATCTCTCCCGAACGCAGCAGATGCATCCCGCGCTGAAACGGAACATGGGAGAGTTCCATGTCCTTTCCCAGCCGGTCAAAAAACAATCTCAGAAATTGAATGTCGTACCCGTCGGGATTGCCCTCATCATCCAAAAAAACAGCCGGAGGAAACGTAGTGAACGCTACGCGCAACGCTTCACTGTCGGAAGCATGGCCAATACAGCAATGCACCAGAGCGGCAATAAAAATGAAAATCCCGGTCAACCGTTTCAATGTACGACCCCGAACAAGAAAAGTGCAACCATGCAAAAGAATAAGGCAATACAACATTTCAAAATGCGGCTTCGGCATGGAG
>JAQVYA010000006.1 GCA_028708865.1 Desulfovibrio sp.
TGCATGCGCGTTTTGAACTCGCTGGAAAAAAGCCAGGCCTTTTCCAGCAGTGTACCAATGGCGCGCCATTTCCGCTTGCGCCGCCGCTCGTGCGATTCGGTTTCCAGATCATGATAGTACATGTTCCTCCCCGAAGGGGCCGGCACGGGCCGGATCCCGGTCTGGATGTTTGACCTATGATACCTCATGAACCGATTGAGAACAATCGGGAATCAATACCGGGGAAGCGGAAGGGAGGATCCGATCACAAAGGAACTAAAGGAATATCCTGAGATATGCAGCTGTTTCACGTCCCGGGCGAGTTTGGGAAAGAGAAACATGCCGAGCTGCTGGAGTTTTTCGGGCCGGGCCTGGAAAAAATAGTCCGGCATGACGAAGTTGTTGACGTCGTCCACCGAGCAGAGCAAAAAGGCGCTGTAGGAGCCGGTGAAGAGAATGAACCCCGTGCCGATACCGAATTTTCTCCGGCTTTGCAGAAAGGTGAACAGGGCCGAGGTGATGAGGGTCCCGAAGGTGATGAATTGCAGTTGATCCGCCGCCATGTGGCTGGTCTTGCCAAGGACGTTGGGGAAGAATACCGTCGAAAATGATCAGAACATGCGTGAGGGCCAGGACAAGGCAGAGGTGAGCGGGGCTTTGCTTCAATAGCGGAGCTGGTCGTTTTGCATTCGGGCGGCGGTCCTGGTTGAGGGAGGCCGGATCGGCCTGACGGAGTTCCTGCCATCTTTCCTGCCGGGCAAGAAGCGGTCCGCTGTTCTCCGAGGGCTTCGGGAAGCCCTCAGTGCGGCGGGCCGGAAAAGGGAGCCCGGGCAGGGCCCCCAACAGGACGCCGGGTGGCGCGGCCGCGCCTCACCGCCATTCGCTTTCGAAATCCTTGGGCCCTACGATGCGGTACCCCTTGGCTGCGATGGCATCGGCCACGGGCTCGGGGTCGGCGGAGTCCACGCGGAGCACCACCACGCGCTTGTCTCCATGGTGGAAGGTGGCCGTGGAAACAATGCTCATGCCCAGATCGTTGATCACGCCCGAGACCTCGTGCAGTACGCCGCGGCGGTCCTCTACCTCAAAGGTGATGCGCGAACCGCCCTGCTGCATGCCCATTTCCTCCACAAAAACATCCAGCATGATGTTGCGGTTGATGTAGCCGAGCAGGTCCCCGGCTTCGTCCACCACGGCCAGTCCGGCCAGGTCTTCGTCGGACATGCGCTTGGCCGCCAGCTCGATCTCCACGTCCGGAGCGATGACTTCGATGTTGGTACGCATGATGTTGTCGATGGTTAGCTTGGAGAGCAGGTAATTCAGCTCGTGGCGGTCCAGGGACGTCACCAGGCTGGGCAGGGCCCGGGCGATGTCGCTCTTGCGCACGTAACCCACCAGCTTGCCGTCCTCCACCACCAAAAGC
Organism: Desulfovibrio sp.; assembly: GCA_028708865.1. GTDB lineage: Bacteria > Desulfobacterota > Desulfovibrionia > Desulfovibrionales > Desulfovibrionaceae > Paucidesulfovibrio. Next base: position 1,403 of record JAQVYA010000006.1, read on the forward strand.
TTCCAGAGGCGGCTTTCCTCCAGGAGTTTTTCCGCGTCCTTGACCAGGGTCTTGGGGGTGACGGTGACGAAGTTCTTGAGCATCTTGAGTCCGACGTACATGGCGTTTCTCCTTGCGCTGGCATGTTCTACCTGGATTTGCCGTTGCCCGGCCGGAAAACCGGGGCCACCTCATTTTTAACGCGGCCGGAAAAAGCCTGTAAACGGCGTTCTCCTTCCCTATGATTAGATATCAACCCGTATTTTCGCCATAAGTCAAGAGCAGGAGCGCGCCCGGCCACGCACAATGCCGGCGTTTGCCCGCGCTGGGCCGTTTCAGGCGTTTTTTTCATAGGGCCGGGAATACCCCGCCGCCCTGGTATACGTCTTGCCGCACTGTTGTTTTTGCGGTAAGCCCGAGTGCCATGCATGAAATGTCGCTCATTGAGAGCATAATGAACATTCTGGCCGACGAGCGGTCCAAACAGAATCTGGGACGCATCACCAAAGTGACGTTGCAGAACGGCAGGCTCGCCGGAGTGGTCACGGATTCGATCTTGTTCGCCTGGGAGGCGTTGACGCCGGGGACCCAGTTCGAGGGCTGCGAGATCGAGGTCCGGGAAACACCGCTTGTGTTGCGTTGTTTCTCCTGCAAACATGAATTCGAGGCCGACAGCGCCATGTTGGCGGAATGTCCGGAATGCGGACAGGAGATCGGCCACGCAGTGGTCTCCGGCCGTGAGTTTTTAATCGAAAACGTGGAAGTGGAGGACGAGTCCCCGGATTCGGACGGGGGATCGTAGCACGCGGCCACGCGTCACGGGTTGGCGGACCGGCCTTGCCGGTGCCGGCGTTTTCGGGGGGCCGCGCGGCGGTGCTCAGCGCGGAAAAGGAGTTCAAGCGGGCAAAGGCCCGAGGAGGATACCTATGGAAATACCTGTTGTACGCAATGTGCTGGAGGCCAACGACCGGGTGGCCGATGAACTGAAAAATCTGTTCGCGGAAAAGAACATTCTCGTGCTCAATCTGATGAGCTCCCCGGGCGCGGGAAAAACCACCTTGCTGGAGCGCACCCTCACGGACCTGAAAAATGAATTCAAGATGGCGGTCATCGAGGGCGACCTGCAAACTGTAAACGATGCCCGCCGCGTTGCCGCTACCGGAGCGCAGGCCGTGCAGATCAATACCGAAGGCGGCTGCCACCTCGATTCCGCCCAGGTGCGCGAGTCCTTGAAGTCCCTGGACTTGGAGGGGCTGGATATCCTGTTCGTGGAGAACGTGGGCAACCTGGTTTGCCCGGCCGAGTTCGACGTGGGCGAGGATCACAAGATCACGCTTTTGTCCGTGACCGAGGGGGACGACAAACCGGAAAAGTATCCCCTGATGTTTCATATTTCCAGCGTGATGCTGCTGAACAAGTCGGACCTGCTGCCCTACGTGGATTTTGACGTGGAAAGCGCCAAACGCCACGCGTCCAAGCTGAACAAGGACCTGCTTATGCTGACGGTGTCCTGCCGGACGGGCGAGGGACTTGAGCCGTGGTACGAGTGGTTGCGCAAGGCCCGCGAGGCCAAGAAAAAATAGATCTACCCGCCCCATAGGGCAGTGGAAGGCCGATCCGGAACGTTCTGGATCGGCTTTTTTTGTTGGCCCTTTCTGGCAGATTCGGGACTGTGTTGGCGTATTTTGAGCCTTGACTTGGGCGACGGGACAAGGGAGAGTGGGCGTGTTATGCGTCCGGACCATCCGGAAATTGATTCTAAGCCTATGGAGTGTGATGTGCCTTTTCCCCAAGACCTGCCCTGTGAAGCCGTGCTCGATTCTCTGGCAGACGGCGTGTTTACCGTGGATCGGGACTGGAATGTAACCTACTTCAACAGCGCGGCAGCGCGCATTACCGGCACCAGCCAGGAAGACGCCCTGGGAGCCAAGTGCTGGGAGGTGCTCCGCAGCGGACTGTGCGACGGAAATTGCGCCCTGGGCGAGTGCATTGAAGGCGGGGGCCAGGTGGTCAACAAGACCAAATTCATTCTGCGCTCAGACGGCGAAAAAGTGCCGGTGTCCATTTCTGCCTCAGCCCTGCGCAACGCGGACGGAGAACTTATCGGCGGGGTCGAGACCTTTCGCGACCTTACCGAAATCCATCTCATGCGGCAAAAGGTCTCTGAAACCTACACGTTTGAAGACATCGTGGGCAAAAGCCAGGGACTGACAAAAATATTCCAGATCATGCCCCAGATCTCCAAAAGCGAGGCCACAGTTTTGCTGTTGGGCGAGTCCGGCACGGGCAAGGAATTATTCGCCCGGGCCATCCACAACCTCAGCTCCCGGCGAGACGGGCCGTTCGTGGCCGTGAACTGCGGAGCCCTGCCTGACAACCTCTTGGAAAGTGAGCTTTTCGGCTACAAGGCCGGGGCCTTTACCGATGCGAAAAAGGATAAGCCCGGCCGGTTTGAGCTGGCGGCCGGAGGGACCATTTTCTTGGATGAAATCGGGGACCTGCCCGGCAATCTGCAAGTCAAGCTGCTGCGCGTGCTCCAGGAAAAAACCTATGAACCCCTGGGCGGGGTCAAGCCCATGCAGACCGATGTACGCATTGTGGCCGCCACCAACCGCAATCTGGAGCAGCGAGTGGCCACAGGGGAGTTTCGGCAAGACTTGTTCTACCGGCTCAACGTGGTGACGCTGCGCCTGCCGCCCCTGCGCGAGCGGCGCGAGGACTTGCCCCTGCTCATCGATCATTTCATCCAGCGACACAACGCCTTGTTGGGCCGTCAGGTGGAGGGCGTCAGTGAGGATGTGCTCTCGATCTTTTTGCGCCATGACTTCCCGGGCAACGTGCGGGAGCTGGAAAATATTCTGGAATACGCCTTTATCCTTTGTCAGGAAGGGTTCATCCAGGTGGAGCACCTGCCGGAAAATCTGCAACCCAATAAGCCGTCCGAGGACGATATCTTTGAACCCGGCGGCACGCTGGAAGAAATCAAGTGCCGGGCCGTGCTGCGAGCGCTCAAGCGCAACCAGGGCCGGAAGATGGCCACATGCCGCGAATTGGGCATTTCCAAGGATACGCTGCGGCGCATGTTGGGGCGTTGCCAAAACGTGGGCGTATAATTCGCCATGGCGCGTTTTGAGCGGGCGCAATATCTTTCTTTTTTGCTGCCTGGCCAGAGCCGAGTTTTTATTATCTACCTACAATGACAGGGTTCTCATTGTTTCGGCACGGCCGATGCTCAAGGGAAAACAAACAGTGGGCCCAAGCGCCCGGTGAGATGAGTCGGAAGTATGATTGTATGTTTAGCATGTTACCAGGACCGATTGGCATCGGTTTTTGAGAACGCCAGCGAATTCCGGCTGTATCAGCTGGATGACGCTCATAATATTTACCCCGCGGGTCACGTATCCCTTCCCTCAAAGGACCCAACGGACAGGACATCCGCCATATTGGCCTGCGGGGTAAACCTTCTCATCTGCGGCGGCCTGTGTGGCGGTGTACGCCACTCCCTTGAATCCGCAGGCTTGGAACTGCGTCCCTGGCTGCGGGGAAGAGTGGAAGAAGTGCTGACCGCCCTGCGCAATGATGAACTGGAAACACTGGCCATGCCCGGCTGTCGTCGCCGCCGCAATGGACCGGGGCAGGAATGCGGCCCGGGACGCGGCCCGGCAATGGGGCCCGGACGTGGCCCTGGGTGTGGCCAGGGGCATGGCCGAAGGTTTTCGCCGGGTCCGGATTCCCCCTGGGGTCCGGAACGAAGCGGACCAGCCGGCCGGACTCCTGCTTCGGCAGCCGGACCCTGCTGCGGTGGGATGTCCGCCCCCATGCCGCGCCAAGATATCGTCAACCAAGGAGTAGTCGTGAAAAAAATAGCCATCAGCAGCGAAGGCCCGAGCCTGGAAAGCAAGCTGGACCCCCGTTTTGGCCGTGCCGCCGGGTTTCTGATCTGCGATCTGGAAACGGGTCGGACCGAATATGTGGACAACAAGCAGAACCTGAGCCTGCCCCAGGGCGCGGGCATTCAGTCCGCCCAGACCGTGGGAGCCACCGGTGCCCAGGCCGTGATCACCGGCCACATGGGCCCCAAGGCCTTCATGGCGCTGGAAAAGGGCAATATCAAGGTCTTCCTCGGCCAGGAAGGCACTGCGGGCGAGAACCTGGAGGCCTATAAGGCCGGAAAGCTCAGCCCAGCGGACGGCCCGGATAAGGAAGGCCACTGGTAGGCCGCGGCCAGGACCTGTTCCAGATGCCGCTCCCGCGGTTCCGGAATGTTGACATCGATTTTCAAATGATTACATCTGGCGGACCGCCTCCGCTACAGCGTGCGGACCGTCAAGGACATACATTTTGAAGGAGTGAAGACATGAGCGACGCCTGCGGCAGCTGCTCCTCTCAGGGAGCGGAAGGGTGTTCCGGTTGTGAATCGGAAGACCTCAAGCTGAAAAAAAATCTTTCGCGTATCAAACACAAGATCGTGGTGCTCTCCGGCAAGGGCGGCGTGGGCAAATCCACCGTGGCCACCAACATTGCTGTGGCCCTTTCCCTGGCCGGAAAGCAGGTGGGCCTGCTGGACGTGGACGTGCACGGCCCCAGCGTTCCCCGGCTCCTGAGTCTGCAAGACCAGCAGCCGCACATCGGGAAAGACGTCATCGAACCGGTGTCCTGGAGCAAGAACCTGTGGGTCATGTCCCTGGGATTCATGCTACCCAACAAGGACGACGCCGTGATCTGGCGTGGCCCGGTCAAGATGGGCCTGATCACCCAGTTCCTGCGAGACGTAGCCTGGGGCGATCTGGATTTCCTGGTGGTGGACTGCCCCCCGGGCACGGGCGACGAGCCCCTTTCCGCCTTGCAGACTATCGGCCCGGAAGCCTACGCCGTGATCGTGACCACCCCGCAGGGCGTGGCCATTGACGACGTGCGCCGCTCCGTGACCTTCTGCAAGCAGGTGGGCAACCCCGTGCTGGGCATTGTGGAAAACATGTCCGGCTTTGCCTGCCCCGATTGCGGTAAGGTGTACGACATTTTCAATTCCGGCGGCGGCGAAAAACTGGCTCAGGAAATGAATGTGCCGTTCCTTGGCCGCATTCCCATTGAGCCGGAAGTGGCCCGCTCCGGGGACGAAGGCTTCCCCTATATCAAGGTGGAGCATGAAAGCCCGGCCTCCCAGGCCCTGGGCCGGGTCATCAAGCCCATGCTCAAGCTGGCGGACAGCCTCCAGGAAGAGCCTGCCGGAGCCGAACTGCCCACGCCCAAGAGCTTGGCCAAACAAAACGGTTCCCTGCGCGTGGCCCTGCCCATTGCCGAAGGCCGTTTGTGCCAGCATTTCGGACATTGCCAGCAGTTCGCGGTCTACGACGTGGACACCGAACTGGGCAGCGTCATCTCCCAGACCAGCGAGACCCCGCCGCCCCACGAGCCGGGCGTACTGCCCAAGTGGATCGCCGGATTGAAGGTGGACCTGGTGCTGGCGGGCGGCATGGGTGCGCGGGCCCAGTCGTTGCTTAAGGACGAGGGCGTCCAGGTCATTGTGGGAGCTCCTTCCGAGGACCCGCAGACCGTGCTGGACAGCTGGCTCAAAGGCGCGCTCCAGACCGGCGCCAACACGTGCGATCACTAAAGAGTCAATAGATACTACCCCACCTCCTGAGGCTGGCGGCCCGATCCCATGTCCAGGGATCGGGCCGCTCCTGTTTTGGGGTAAGGGCGAGGTCTGCAAAAACTATTCGCCGAGCATCTCCATGAGCTGGCCGATCATGGCGGAGCTGCGGTCAAAGGCGGCCACCACATTGGGATCGAACTGGCTGCCGGAGTTTTGTAAAATTTCGTCCCGCGCCTGGGTAAATCCCATGGCCGAACGGTAGGGACGGTATTGCATCATGGCGGAAAGGCTGTCCGCCACGGCAATGATACGCGCGCCCAGGGGAATTTCTGTCCCACGCAGTCCGTAGGGGTAGCCTTGCCCGTCCCAGCGTTCGTGGTGGTGCAGGATCATCTCCCGAATGCCGCATCGGCACAGGGCCCGCACCGGCTGGACAATTTCGGCCCCGATGCAGGGGTGCCGTTTGATCAGGGTCCACTCATCGGGCGTGAGCGGGCCGGGCTTGAAGAGCACGCTGTCCGGAATGCCGATTTTGCCAACGTCGTGCAGATGCGCGGCCACGTGGATCACATCCGCCTGGGCAGCGGGCAGTTCCATGCGCACGGCCAGGCCGTAGGCCACCTGGGCCACTTCTTCGGAGTGCTGGCGGGTGTGGTGGTCGCGGGCGTCCACGGCCGTGCCCAGCGATTCCGCGAATTCGTGCAGGGCCGTGGTAACGGTCCCGATTTCGTGGGGCGGCGGGCAGGTCAGGTCGTCTCGATACATGGTTGGTCCTTTACGTTTCCGGCAGCCGGATTCGGATGGCACAGGGGTGGGCGGAAAGTTTCGTGCGGCTGCCCAGAGGCAACATAATGAATTTGAAATTCATTTTCAATACAAAACAGAACGGATCCGGACGGGAATTGGGAAGGAACCGCCGCTTGCGCAAGTGGACCAAGGCGGTTCTATCTGCCTGTGGTTGCGGTATATCCCACGGATGATAAAAAGGGGCGCAATCTTTTTCTGGCCGAGACACCGGGAGCGGGGTTGCCAGGACATGTCAACGACGGAGCACGGGCGACTTGTTGAAAGCTCTGCCCGGGTCACTTGTCCATGCGGGGTGCCCGGGATTGCGAGCACTGCCAGAGGGCGGGAGGAAGAACAGGAGGCGGTTCCGTGTGACCGGCAGCAAAGCAAACCTGGTTGTTCAGCGGAGACGGAACAATTGGTCGAGGTGATAACCGTGAATGATTTGCTGCATAGAATAGAAATAGACCGCTGCTGAGGACAGGTGGGACGTGAAGTCGGAAACATTGGCGTAGCGGGAGACATTGAAGCCGGTGACAGGAATGACGGCCAGTTCGTGCTTTATTGCCTTAATGGGCTCAAAGCGCGACTCTTGGGCTGATGCCGATTCAAGTCTTCCATCGGGCAGCGGCGTGAGCGAATCAACCTCCCGGCACAGCTGCGCCGGGAAATTCTTTTGGGTAATCAGAGTACAAGAAGAGCAAACAGACTGCAATTTATCCAACAAGAAGGCGACCAGAATGTTGGGAGCCGCTCCAATGATGACGCAGCGTTTTTTTTGGAACGTTGAAATATCGGACCATGCAAAATTTCCTTGTTCCAAAAAACTTTTGTTTCGCGATGCACGGCGTAGGTTTGCAATTGCGTTTTGGTGTTCCCCTTGTTCGAACAACGTAACGCTTTGCTCCTGAATAGCGGTATTGGCAATTTCTTGTTCGTTCGCCGCTTGTTCCGCAGCGTAAAAAGACTGTAACGCACTGGGTGGATTCCCGTATTTCCTGAAGTGAACTCCCCTTGCCAGCAAGGTTTCTGCGTCGCCACGTGGAAGCCGTGAAAAAAGATGTTCCGCATTTTCAAGCTGATTGAGGTCGATCAGAGTAGAGTACAACTTTTTGTATACCGAAGCGGTGTCAGCGAGCTGCATGGATTGCAGCATGGTCTCGGCGTGGCCCAGGACGGTTTGCTGGTCCAGCGTGCCCAACAAGCTGGCCATGGCGTTCGCCAGGTCATGGGGGCGAAAGGAATGGCATTGAAGAGCCTGCTGGTAATACGCCACCGCCTTGTCCGTTGATCCCTGCAAGCCGTGGAATTGCGTCATCCCGCACAGGGCAAGAAAGGTCTGGTAATCCACCAACGGTTCAAAGAGGTTGTCTTCGCGTTGCAGTGAGGCTGGAGGCTCTTCTCCCTTGAGGCCGGGATGCGCGACTTCGCGGGCCACAGCATCCCAAATTTTCCCGGGCAGATGTTCGACATCCACAACCCGGTTCCCGTCAATGTAGAGGTTTTCCAGGGGACCGCTGTATTGCGCAAGGAACGTATCCAAAAAAACAAAACGTATCCGTGGATGGCTCAGGCCGGAAAGAATTTTGGCATCGAACTCTTCGACATACTCCTGCCAGTCATAAAACCAGCAGGTTGAGCGTTCCTCGCGGACGTACCTTGCCGAGGCGCGGAGGACGATGGTCAGCGTTGCCGCGGGAAATAGGTGCTGAAGTGTTTTTATGAGCTGCTGGAAGGAATCCACGTATTCTTTTCGGGGATGGTGCCGGGTGCACAGGATTCCGAATCGTTTTATGTCCACATTGGCACCAAGAAAAATTCCGTCGCCAAATTCGTAAATATTTCGTTTGTGCGGAATCGTTAGAACAATGTGTTCGTACGAGTGCTCCGTGAGGTCGTTGACGGAGGGAATCGGAAGCAGAATACCACTTTTCAGGAAGGCGCGGTAGGTCGCTGTCCCAAAGGTCTTGACCAGAAATTCTTTTTGCTGCGGCAGCCTAACGGTGGGGAAAAACCCAGGATAGGAAAGTAAATAGTTTTTTACGGTGAAATCGCGTGCCAGCCGGGACGCGATTCGTCGGGACTGGCAGTTCCCCAGCACCAGATAGTCATAGCGCATGTGTTCAGGCCTAAGGTATGGGTTAAATTGGTTCGGGGTGCCAGCCTGGACCTAATATATCTCCATGAGCGGCCCGCCGTCAAAGGGCAGGAGGCGGGCCGAGGCTCTGGGCAATCAATTGGAATGCCGGGCGGATTACTTGTTCAGCGTCAGCCCCACCTTGCCCCGGCGGCGCTCGATGCGCACGGAAACGTCGTGCTCGTGCCGTTCAAAGAGTAGGTCCAGACTGCCGTCCCCCACTTGAAGGTCCTGGATGCGGACGATGTCCAGAAACGGGGGGAGCACGGGCTTGCTCAGGTAGACCCGCTGCTGACCCCCGTTGACCGTGAGGCCCAGGCAGGACTGGAGCAGATGGATGGACGCGGCCGCGGCCCAGGCCTGGGGCGAGCAGGCCACGGGATACAGGGTGGGACTGTCCCCGGTGCGGCGTTCAAAGCCGCAGAGCAGCTCGGGCAGTCGGTGCTGGTCCACCTGCTGGCTGGTATCGAACATCATGCCCAGAATCCGGGCGGCTTCCTCCTTGAATCCGTACCGGGCCATGCCCTGGGCGATGAGCGCGTTGTCATGCGGCCAGACCGAGCCGTTGTGGTAGGACATGGGATTGTAGCGCGGTTGCCCCTCGGCAATGGTGCGCAGGCCCCAGCCCGAATTAAAGGCCCGGCTCATGAGCAGGCGGGTGACGCGCTTGGCCCGTTCGGGCGAGGCAATGCCCGCGAACAACGTGTGGCCCATGTTGGAGGATTTGACGCGGCAGGGATGTTTGTCGCCGTCCAGGGCCAACACATAGCCGCCCATGGATTCGTCCCAGAACACAGCCTCAAACCGTTTCTTCATTTCCCTGGCCTGCACATGCAGCTGCATGGCCTCCTTGCGCATGCCCAGCTCTTCGGCCATGCGTGCGGCTTCGCTTTTGGCCATAAAGGCGTAGGCCTGGGCTTCCACCAAGGCGATGGGGCCGCGGGCCAGTTCGCCGTTTTCGTGGAAGACGCTGTCCGCGGAATCCTTCCAGCCCTGATTGGTCAGGCCGTATTCGGTGCGGCGCTGGTATTCGATGAATCCGTCTTCGTCCAGGTCGCCGTGGGTGTCGATCCATTCCAGACAGTTTTCGATCACAGGCCAAAGCCGGTGCAGATATTGATGGTCTCCGCTGCGGCGCAGATAATGTCCGGCCAGGACCACGAACAGGGGCGTGGCGTCCACGCTGCCGTAATAACGGCCATAGGGCAGTTCCCCGGTATTGGCCATCTCACCGAAACGCACCTCGTGGAGGATTTTGCCCGGCTCCGCATCCTGGCCATCGTTGAATTCCGTGGCCTGCCTGCCCGCCAGGTAGTCGAGCACGCCGCGGGCCACTTCAGGGTTGAGCCAGAGCGTTTCCAAGGCGGTAATGATGCCGTCCCGTCCAAAGGGGGTGGAGTACCACGGGATGCCTGCATACGGGTACAGGGCCCCGTTTTCACGGGTCAGGAGCATGGAGAGGTCCGCCACCGAACGGGTCATGAGTGCATTGAATTGCTCGTTGGAAGTGTGGATCACGCATTCGTGTTCAAAGACGCCGCGCACGTTGTCGAGGGTGTTTTCCAGAGCCGTGTCATAGGCCAGCACGGGCTGGGTCTGCTCCGAGGTATGGCAGGCCGTGGTCAGGAAGAAGTCCGCGCTCTCCCGGGCCGGTATGTTCCAGAGGAATTCCGCGTGTTGGTCGTTCGTGCGCACCGGGGCATGGGAAAAGTCGATTTCCGTGCGCCGGTGGAGCTGGTCCAGTCCTTGGTAGGCCAGGGTCACGCCCTGGGCTCGCGGCTCAGGATCGTGCAGGGTGCCCCGGGCCTTGCGGCGTTCTCCACGTACTTCGAAGATATCCGCGAAATCGGCCTGAAACTTAACGTCCACCTGAAATTGAAGGTCTTCCAGGCCGTAATTGCTGATGTGGAACTGCTCGTGGCAGACGCCGCCGTGCAGGAATTTGGTGCGCCGCACGTGGATGGCGCCGCGAGGGATCAGGTCGCCGTTGTCGCGGAAGATATCAGGGTTGGTCAGGTCCACGGTCACGAGCATGTTGTCGCGGGTCACGTTGGAACTGAGCAGCAGGGGGCGGACCCCCTCGATCTGGAATTCCAGGCAGGACAAAAATCGGGTCCCATCGTGATAAAGCCCCTGCTCGGCCAGGCCAATGGGCTGGATGTCGCCGAAGCGGTCAAAGACGGCAAAGGTGTTGGCGTACTTAACCACCCGGCGGCGGTCGTCGGCTAATGAGGACGTGGCGAGAACGTAGTATTCACCGGCAACCTTGATGATTTCTTCCATTGACGCCCTCCGGAACGTTCGTGTCGGCTGTTGATCAGGTGTTTGTATATCCGCAGGTAATTGTCTGCCATGGTGCCCGCGTCAAAGCGGTGTTCAAATTCGGCGCGGCAGCGGCGGCGGCTGAGCATGCCCAGGCAGGCCACCGCGTCCACGGCCCCGTCCACGTCGTCCACGAGCCAGCCGCTCACGCCGTGGCGCAGCACCTCGGGGACCGAGCCGTTGGGAAAGGCAATGACCGGGGTGCCGCAGGCCAGGGCCTCGATCATGACCAGACCAAAGGGTTCGGGCCATTTGATGGGGAAAAGCAGGGCCGAAGCATTGCCCAGGAATTCGTTTTTTCTGGCCTCGTCGATTTCGCCCACGAATTCGATCAGCGGATGGCGGAATAGGGGGCGCAAGACCTCGTCGTAATAGTCCTGCTCAAAGTCGTTGATTTTGGCCGCGATCTTCAGGGGCATGCGGGCGCGCAACGCGGTCTGTACGGCTTCTTCGATGCCTTTTTCCGGGCTCAGACGCCCCAAAAAAGCGAGGTACCCTTCCGGGCGGGGGTTGAAGCGCAGCAGATTGCGGGGCAGGCCGTGATATACCGTGCCCACCCAGTTCATTTGCGGCAAGGGGCGCTGCTGGGAGAGGGAGATGGAGGAGACGGGGAGCTCGGTGTATTCACTGGCAAAGGGGAGAAAGTCGGGCAGGTCCAGTCGCCAGTGGAAGGTGGTCAGGGCGGTCATGTCGAATCGACGCAGCAGGGGGAAGTGGATGTAGTCCACATGAAAGTGGATCATGTCGTAGTGGCGCGATTCCTGGAGCAGCCGCTCGATCATCAGCACATGGTGCACCAGGGTATTCTGGCATTGCGGATCCAGGCGCAACGCCTCGTCGCAGCAGGGTCGCAGCCGGGCGCTGGTCCGGGAATCCCCGCTGGCATATAATGTTACTTCATGTCCTTTGCGTACGAGTTCCTCTGTCAGGTAATGCACCACACGCTCGGTCCCGCCGTAGAACTTCGGCGGCACGCTCTCATGGAGCGGTGCGACCTGAGCGATCTTCATCATGCCACCCCCAGGTTGAGAAAGAGCTTTTGAATCCAAATCGTTATACGAAAGGATGAAAAGCGGCCACAGCCTGGAGCGGATACGGCCCACTCCAGGCGGCTTCTTTTATAATATATAAAAACAGCGGAAAAACAACCCGGGGAGAGGGCGCAGGGCGCCTGGCCCTGGAAGCGGTGGGTAAAGGAGGCTGAGAAAAAGGAAAGGGAGAACGCGAAAAAAGCCGCCGGAAAACCGGCGGCCGGAAAACTCATGCCAAGGGCCGGGCGGATTAACGGGCGATCATGGCCCGAAGCACGTCCACGCAGCTGGAGCAGTTGTGGGACATTTCGTTGAGGCAATCCACAAAGTGGATGAGCTGGTAGATGTCCTTAAAGTCCATGTCCGAGCAGTAGATTTTGCGCGTCAGGGCATTGGCCCGGTTGCGCACGTCCGCGCGCACGTCCAGCACGCGACGGTAGCTCAGTTTGGTGCCTTCGCGGTCGATGGAGCGGCCCTCCACCAGGTCGATGGTGGCCTTGAGGGCGGGTCCCAGTTCCGTGGCCGAGCGGTCCACGCCGTCCAGCAGGGCGATGAAGTCCCGTTTATATTCCAAGGGGATGGTGACCGGGCGCATGGCCAGCCATTGCAGGGCGTCCTCGGCCGAGTCCAGAATGTTGTCCTGCTTGTTGGTGTAGTTCAGGAAGATGACTTTTTCCACGGCCATGAAGAGCTGGCGCGGCAGGTGGTTGCGGATGCGGCGCTTGATGGCGTCCGCCTCCCGTTCCACCTCGGCAATGGCCGCGGCCAGTTCCGTCATTTCGCGGCAGGTGCCGCCCGTGACGTAGCACTCCATGGAATCGTTGATGATGTTGATGCACTCGCTGATCTTGTCGTAGTGCTCCACCAGCCCGCCCATGGGGGACTTTCTGGACAAGAGTCCAAAAAATGGCAATCGCAGGGACATATACGTTCTCCTTCAGAAAAAGGTTATAAACTACAGCAAAATCCAGCGCATGAGAACAAAGAGCACAATGCTGGTGAACGCGGCGATGGGCACCGTGAGCACCCAGTAGAGCACGATGCGGCCGAGCACCCGGAAGTCCACGGCCGAAAAACCCCGCGCCAGTCCGACTCCCACCACGCCGCCTACGGAAGCATGGGTGGTGGAGACGGGCAAGCCCATGTTGGAGGCCACGAGCACGGTGCTGGCCGCGCCGAAGTCCACGGCAAAGCCGCGGGTGTTGGTCAGGGTGGTGATTTTTTCACCCACCGTGGACATGACCTTGTGTCCCAGAAGCGTGATGCCCAGGGCAATGCCCAGCCCGCCGAGAATGAGGATGCTGATGGGCACCTCGGCCTCCGGCAGCAGTACATGCTGCTTGGCGATCAGGTAGATGGCCGCCACCGGGCCGATGGCGTTGGCCACGTCGTTGGCGCCCTGGGAGAGCGCCACGTAACAGGACGTCCCCACCTGCATCTTGCGGAACACCCCTTCCACGGCTTCGGCTCCGGCTTCGGCATCGATGACCATGCGTTGCAGCAAGCGCCGCACCAGCAGCCAGACCGAGGCGGAAAGCCCCAAGGCCAGCACCAGCGAGGCGCTCCAGTGCAGGCCAAGGCCTTTGCCTACCGGAGTTTTGTACAAGAAGGAAAAAATCACCAGGGCCGCGGTCAGCGCCACCCATCGGGGCGCCCATTTACGAGCCTGGGCGATAAAGTCGGTTTTGTAAAGAATGTGTTTTCGAATGTGGGAGAAGATGAAGAAGGAGATGCCTGCGGCGAAGAAGGGCGAGATGATCCAGGACATGACGATCCCGCCCATTTTGAGCCATTGAACCACCCCCGGTCCGCCGGCAACGATGCCGAAGCCCATGATGGCCCCCACAATGGAGTGGGTGGAGCTGACCGGGAGCGAGGTGAGGGTGGAGATGAGCACCCAGATGGCTGCGGCCAGCAATGCGGCGAACATGCCCACCATCATGACTTTGGGGTCGCCGATTTCCGAGGCGTTGATGATGCCCTTGCTCACCGTGGCTGTGACGTGCGAGCCCAGCACCACCGCGCCCACGAAGTTCAGCGAGCCGGCGATGAGGATCGCCTGTTTGACGGTGATGGCGCGTGCCCCCACGGCCGAGGCCATGCTATTGGCCACGTCGTTGGCCCCCAGGTTGAAGGCCATGAGAAAGCCCGCCCCAAGGGACATGTAAAAGAACAGATCGTAGATATCCATAGGTAGAGGATCAATCTCCTGGGTCCGCGCCGGCCATACCGGGCGCGGGCCGGTTTGTTCAGGCTCGGATCAAGGTAAAGACGAATCGTGCGCCTTGTCCGTCTTCAGGCCGTTCAACATGGATGCGGCCTCCGTAGTTTTCAACAATTTGTCGGCAAATGGCGAGGCCGAGTCCGGCGCCGCCCCGGTCGTCGATGGCGTTGGGATCGCCACGGAAAAAACGTTCGAATACCCGGCGTTCCATCCCGGCCGGGATGCCTGGCCCGCGGTCGCGCACCGCGAAAGTCCAGTGGTGCGCGCTGGAGTGGGCCTCCACTTCCACCATCTCGCCGTCATGTCCGTAATTCACGGCATTGGCGAGCAAGTTGTGGAAGACATGCAGCAGGCCCTCGGGCTCGGCGCGGACGCGCATTTCCCCTTCAGGAAGGAGGGTTTGGATTTGCACTCCGGCGGCCTGGGCGCGCGGGGCTAGGTCGGCCAGGGCCGCGTCCAGAACGTGGCGGGCGTCCAGGTCCGCGCGCCGGGGCGCGGCTGTGGCGGCCCGGTCCGAGCGGGCCAGTTTGAGCATGCTGTTGATCACGCCGTCCATGTGGTCGGCGTTGCGCTGGATCACGCGCAGGAATTTGGCTGTGGCGGCGTGGTCCGCAGGCGGGGAGTCCAGCAGGGTTTCGGCGTAGCCCTTGATGCTGGTCAGGGGCGTGCGGAGCTGGTGCGAGGCATTGGCTACGAAGTCGCGCAGGGCCTGCTCGTGTTCCACCTCGGCGGTTACGTCGCGAAACACCAGAATCAATTTGCGGCCGCCCTTGTATCCGGTAAAGGGCAGTACGGTTACGGCCAGATGGCGGCCGCTTTCCAGGGAAACGCGCAGCCGCTCCCCGGGTTCGTCGGCGCTGGAGGCGTCCGTGCTCTGGGGGCGGGGTGCAGTCGGGCCGGGAATTTCGGTTCCAGGCGTTTCGGTCGCGGAAGGATTGGTCCCTGGGGCATTGGAACCGCCGCTGTGCAGCACACGGTCCACCGCGTCCTGGATGTCCAGGGGCAGGCCCGCTTCCAGCGGGGTGCGTCCCAGGGCCTGGGCCGTTTCCGGCAGGGCCCGCTCCAGGGCCCGGTTAAAGGAGTCGATGCGACCTCGTTCGTCCAGCACGAGCACGCCTTCGCCCATGCCCTGGAACATGGCGCGCAGTCGCCCTCCCTGTTCCTCGATGGTGCCGACGTGTTTGCCAATGCGCCGGGCCATGGCATTGACCGCCTCGGCCAGGGGGTGAAATTCCCGTCCGGGCACCTCGCGGATGCGCTGGGAAAAATCTCCGTTGCCGATTTCCCGGGCCAGATCGCTGAAGGCCCGCACCGAGCGCCCCACGTTGCGCGTCCCCATGAGCAGGAGCGCGCCGCTGGCGGCCAAAGCCAAGGCCATGGTCCACAGGGCCCGGCTGAACACCATGGACAGGCGTTCCTGCAATTCGGAAAAAGGCACGGCCAGCCGCAACACTCCCCGGGGCAGGCCGTTCACCGGGGGCAATTCCGTGGCGACGTAGAGCATTTCACGGTCCAGGGTGTCGCTGTGGCGTTTGCTGGTGGCGATGTCGTTACTGGCGGCTTTGCGGATTTCCGGCCGCAGGGAATGGTCCTCCAGGGAGGAAAGTTCTTCGTAGGGCACCATGGAGTCGGCCAGGACCTGGCCGCCGGTCACAAAGGTGATGCGCAGGCCCATGTGGCGGCCCAGCTCGGTGCTCCAGGCATGAAACTCCCGGGCCGTGGCAAAGCGTCCGTGGTTGACCACGAGCCACTTTACGGTGTCCAACTCGCGGGTGGCGCGCTGCTCGGCCTCGCGGACGATTTCGTCCCGGGTTTCGGAGGTGGTCACGAGAAACAGGGCCAGGAGGGCGGCGGCCAGCACGGCCCAGGCCCAAAGCAACATACGGGTGAACACCGAACGTGGCTTCAATGAGGACTCCTTGGTGGCGTCTTTTTCTGCGCGGGGAGCAAGGTTGGATCTGCTCCCCATTGCCCCCCGAAAAACGCGGGACCAAGCCTGGGACCATGCCCTGCGATGCAGGACCAGAGCGCGGAATATGGCCGCGCGACCACGCTGATACGGGGTTTTGCCCTGTCGCGAAAGCCTGTAACATGTTTGTTGCTAAATTGTAACATTGCCACGACAAACTGAAAAAAAGAAAAAAGCCCCGCGATTGCAAGGCCTTTTCACTGTTAACCAGGGCGTACCCCCCTCAGTTCAGCAGGGCGGATTGTACGATGCGCCATCCGGTCCAGGCCTGGAAGCCCGCCGTGGCCAGGAGCAGAATGTTCACTGCGGCGTGGATCAACGGCAGGGCGGTTCGTTTTTCTTTGCGCCGGTCCATAATCAGGCCGGTGGCCAGCCCTGCGGCCATGAGCAGAAGCATGGCCACGCCTCCCTGGGTATGGGTGCCCTTGAGGAAGGCTTCGGGCCAGTGAATCCAGACCATGGCCGCCCCGCCCACAAAGCCGAGAGTCCAGGCCGCGTAGACGATTTTCCCCAGCAGAACGTGCCGTTTCCAGCGGAACACCCCGCTCCCGCCCCAGTGGTTGGCGCGCAGACGCACCAGGCCAAGCAGAAAAACGTACACCGCGAGCAGGGACGTGAGCGCCGAAAGGATTGGATGAAACCAGAGCATAGTATTCCCTCCTACAGGACGTGCAAAAAGATAAAGTCGTTGTCTGCCGCAGCGCTGTGACAGGAGATGCAGGGGCCTGGCTTGCCCGAGGCCAGCACGGTCCCGTCAGGCGCAAATTTGGTCCAGAACCAGTCCCCGTGTTTTGGATTGAAATCCTTGACCTTGAACATGACGGTCAGGGCCGTGAGTTGCTTTTCCGCGTCGTAATTTTCCTTGACCACAATGGAACCGTAGCTGGCGGCAGGGGCGCTGGAGGACAGGGCCTGCTGGTTCACGAAGACCCGGTGCAGCTCGCCATGGGGCGATTTGCCGGGCTGCATTCCCACATGGCCCGGCCAGTGGTCCCATTGCGTATATGGAGAGGATTTGGTGATGTGCGTCCAGAGGCGTCCCGGGTCCGGGGCCTGCTGGGCCGAGGCGGCCAGAGAGAGTCCCGCGGCCATGAGCAACACTACGAGCATCATGGCCAGCTTTTGTCTTCGGGTTTGTCGGCGCATGCAACACTCCTTGGTTTCCAGTGGGATTTCCGGCATTGCCGGGCAGTTGTCCCAGGGTGCCATGCAACCGCCGTGGATACAAGGGGCTGGAAGAATTCCAGTGAGTGCTCGTGTTATTTTTTTTGTGGACCGGGTCGGACCAAAGCGCGGATCAAAGGTCAGAGAGAAGGGGAGAGGAGGAAGGAAAGGCGGAAAAGGAAGCGGGGTACGCCGCCGGAAACGGAAGGCGCACCCCGGTCAACGGGTTACACGCCGCGCATGCAGTCGTACATTTCTTCGGAAACCTCCACGCGCACGATGCCCCGTTCCTCCACGACGCGCACGTTGCGTTCCGGGATCAGGGCCATGTCGTCGGCCACTTCTTCCCAGCGGCCTTGAAGGTTTTCCTTGGTCAGTCCGTTATTGTCCATTTCGTGGAGCGGAAAGCTTTCCGCAACAACCCAGCCCATGGGAGCCTCCTTGGGTATTGACCGCCGGGCCGTTCGGACCGGCAGCGGGATTCAACGTATTCAACGGTCCCCTGGAATGGAGACGATCACTTACCGATATTCCTTGGGGTTCAGTCCCAGAAGACAGAACACCTCGTAGGTGATGGTCCCCCACCACCCGGCCAGTTCTTCCGGGGTAACGCGCCCCGGAGCCCGGCCGCCCAAAAGATAGGCCCGATCCCCCACCTGCACGCTTTTGCCGGCGTCGGCCAGTTCGGTCACGTCCACGGCCGTGAGCTGCATGCAGACCCGGCCCACCACGGGCACGCGCCGGCCATGCAGGCAAACCCCGCCATGGTTGGACTGGCTTCGGGAATAGGCGTCGGCATATCCGGCGGCCACGATGGCCACCACGCTGTCCCTCGGGGCGTGCCAGGTGCAGCCGTAGCTGACGCTTTGCCCCGCGGCCAGGGGGTGCACTTCCACCACCGGGGCCGAAACTTCCATGGCCGGGCGCAGGTCGTGGCCCAGGGCTTCCTGTTCGGTCCCGGCAAAGGGGTTGCAGCCGTAAAGACCAATGCCCGCGCGTTGTCCCTGATGGTGTAGGGCGCTGTGGGCCAGAATGCCCGCAGTGTTGGCGATGTTGCCTTCCACGTCCACCCCGCCCTGGCGCAGGGCGTCCAGAACGGCTTGGAAAATTTCGGCCTGTTCCTGCACAAAGGCCCAGTTGCCGGGCTCGTCGGCCGTGGCCAGGTGGGAACTGGCCATGACCGGCCGGATGCGCGGCTCCCGGGCCAGCACGGAAAGCAGGCGGGGCACGTCCGGCAGGTGGAAGCCAAGCCGGGCCATGCCTGTATCGAATTTAAGGCTGATCTCCAGGGGCTGTTCCGGCGTGGCCGCGGAAGAGGCCTCCACCGCGTCCTGAAGCCGCGTGAGCTGCTCCCAATTGCCCACAAAGGGAATGATCCGGTGGGGCAGGAGCGCCTCGTAGTCCTCGGGATCCAGCGGTCCCAGCAGGGAGATGATCCGCCCCCGGCAGCCGCTTTCGCGCAATTGCACGCCCTCGCCCACGGTGCCCACGACAAAGGTGCGGGCCCCTTCCTCGGCCAGGGCCCGGGCCACGGGAATCAGCCCGTGACCGTAGGCGTCGGCCTTGATCACGGCAAAGGCATTGCCGCTGCGGGCGTTGAGCAGGCGGTAGTTGTGGCGGATGGCGTCCAGATCGATGCGAACGCGGAGCTTATTGTACGGGATGGCCATGGGATCACTTCCGTTTGAACAGTTTTTCCATCTCCTCGGGCGTCCATCGCAGCACGGCCGGTCGTCCATGGGGGCAATATTCACGGTCCGGGCAGGCCAGCCAACTTTCCAGCAGGGCCAGGGCTTCATCCACGGCCAGGGCCTGGCCCGCCTTGATGGCGGACTTGCAGGAAAGCATGGTCCAGAGTTCTTCCAGGCCGTTGGCACCGGAATCCAGGGCGGAACGAAGGTACTCCTTTGCCCGGGCGCTGTCGAGCGTGGGGGGGATGCCCTGGATCAGCAATTTACCGGAATCGGGTTGCTCCAGGCGAAATCCCGCTTTGCGCAGATCCTCCCAGAGCCGGGTCAATTCTTCGGCCTCGGCCGGATGCAGGGACAGCTCCAGGGGCAAGGCCAGGGGTTGGGAGTCCCCCCGGGTCCGCTGGCGGCGCATGGCTTCCAGCAATATCCGCTCGTGGGCTGCGTGCTGGTCCACCAGGTACATGTCCCGGCCCCGGGCCAGGATCAGATAGGTATCCGCCACCTGGCCGAGATAGCGGAAGCCGCCTATGGCCGGAGCGCGGACCATGTCGGTGCGGTCCGTGCCGGAACGGCTCATGCCGGAACGATTTGGGGCATAGACGGCCGTCGGCACGGGTTCATGCACGGAGGAAATCTCGCGGGAGCCGGATGGTCCGGCAGGGTCCTGCCCATGGCGGGGCAGACCTTGAAATCCATCCTGAGTTCCACCCGGGCCTTGGGCATTTCCAAAATCGGCCTCCCTCGGGTCCGGCCCTTGGCTGGGCGCGGATTCGGAGCCGGGGCGCGGCGGCAGCAGCGGCAGATCCCGGGGCCGGTCCGGAGCTGTTTCCGGTCCACGCCGGTAGGTCTCGTATGTGGAAAATTTGGGCGCGGCTCCGCTGTGATCCGGCTTCCCTGGCAGAGGAGCGGCGTGCCCGGAAAGAGATTCCCCGGGGCTGTCGTCAATCAAGGCGCCGCTGCGGTCCAGGGCCGAGGCCACGGCTGCGCGCACCGTTGAAAACACGGCGGATTCTTCGGCAAAGCGGACTTCCAGTTTGGCCGGATGCACGTTGACGTCCACCAGCTCGGGCGGAAGGTCCAGGAACAGCACGGCCTGGGGGTACTCCTTGGAGAGCAGACGGCCGGAGTAGCCTTTGCGCAGGGCCGAGAGCAGGAGCTTGTCCTGCACGGGGCGGCCGCGCACCCAGAGCAGGATGCGGTCCCCCCGGCCCTGGGCCGTGCGGGGGGAGCCTGCCAGGCCGCGCACCCGCATGTCCTGCCTCGTGTAGTCCAGGTCCAGCATGCCGTTCATGATGGCCGGGGGCCAGAACGCGGCCAGCCGGTCCCGCAGGCTTTGATTTTCAGGAAGGTTCAGGGTCTGGCGGTCGTTGACGGTCAGGGTGAAGCGCACATCGGGCCGGGCCAGGGCCATGCGCAGCACAGCGTCCTGGCAGCGCCTGGTTTCCGTGGCTTCGGTCTTCAGGAATTTGAGCCGGGCCGGGACATTGGAAAAAAGGTCGCGCACCTCCACCAGGGTGCCTCGGTCCAGGGGCGCGGGGCCGGACTCCCGGATTTCGCCATGATCCACCTGCACCTGCCAGCCCATGTCCTCGGCATGGAAACGGGATCCGACGCTGAACAGGGAAACCGAGGCAATGCTCGGCAGGGCCTCGCCGCGGAATCCAAAGGAGGCGACCTGTTCCAGGTCCGCCAGTTGGGCGATTTTGCTGGTGGCGTGGCGCGTCACGGCCAGTTCCAGTTCTTCGGAGGGAATGCCGTGGCCGTTGTCGCGCACGGCAATAAGTCCGGTGCCGCCGCGTTCCAGGCGGACGTCCACGCGATCCGCTCCGGCATCGAGGCTGTTTTCCACCAGTTCCTTGACCACGCTGGCCGGGCGCTCCACCACCTCGCCCGCTGCGATCTGGTGCATCAGGGCGGGAGGCAGAACGCGTATGGGGCGTCTTTCGTGCATAGATCAGAATTTCAAGATGTTGAAGTTCAGTCCGATATCGGTGTCGTCGTCGGTGCGGGTGAACTGCAACCCCAGGTCGTAGCATTCCCCGATCCAGGTCAGACGCACGGTTTTTTCCAGGTCCGTGCCTTCTTCCAGGTCCGTGCGGTACTCCAGGCCCAGGATCAGGTTCTGCATTACATAGAGGTTGCCGCCCAGGCGCAACACTTCCATTTCGTTGCTGCGGCGGCGTTTGTATTCGTCCACGGCCTGAAGCAGGTCATAGGAGATAAAGGCATCGCCCACCCCCTCGCGAACGTAGCGCAAGGAGTGCTCGTGTTCGGTGAGCTTGGAGAGATAGGGCGAATACCAGGTCTTGGACGTCAAGGACCAGCCGTCCAGAGGGGAGACGGAAATTTCGGCCATGAGGTCCGAGAAGGGGCGGCGCTCGTATTCATCCAGTTCGTCCTTGCGGGAGGCCTCCAGGCGGTCGTAGCTCTGGGACAGGCGCACCCGGGCGAAGTCCAGATAGTCCGTGGAAATGAGCGGGGTTTCGCCGTCCGGCCCCAGGGTCACGTACTCGCGCTTGCGGTCAAAGGCGTTGGTCAGGGAAAAGGTCACCAGGTCCTCGGCCATGATCCTGTCGCGCTCGTCGTAGTAGGGCAGATCGGACTGGCCGGTCTTGCGCGGCACATAGGAGTAGTCCAGCCGCGGGATCAGGCTGTGCTTGATGTCGGTCCAGCGTTCCGTGCCCACCATGTCCGGACTGGCCTCCAGGGCCTGCCCTTCCAGGCTGTAGGTGCGGTAGAGTTCGGAGAAGAGCGACACCCCGGCCTCCACGCCCAGGTTCACGGGCGTGTCCGATTCCACTTCGCGGTCGCGCTCCACGCTGCCGTCCACGAGGGTCACGTCCTCGTCGCCGTCACGCTCGGTCATGGAATACACCGAGCCGCGCATGCCCACGTAGGGGATTACGGTCAGGGCGTCGGTGTGCACGGGCAGGCTCAGCTTGGGGCGCATGTCCAGCCGGTGGCCCGTGGAGCCCTTATTGCGGTGGAAATAGTCGTATTTGGCCTCGGCCTCGAATTCCAGGGGCGTTCCGGGCACGTCGTTCTTGAAGGCGTAGAAGTCCAGCTCCGGCACCCGTTGCAGGGTGGGGTTGTCCGCTTCGTCCCGGTTGCCGTTCATGTATGCCGGGGCCTGGTTGTATTCGATTTTTCCGGCCACGCCAAAGGACTGGAAATCCCGCGTGAGCAGGGCCGTGCTGGTGCGGGTGTCGGCGTCGGCTTCGTTGATGTCCCGGCCGAATTCGTCCAGCATTTCGTCGCGGCTGGCTTCGAATCCGCTGTAGCCGTGCCGGAACTCGCGCAGGTAGTCCTGGTCCGAGACCAGGTCCACGTCCACCATGGCCCGCCAGGACGGCGTGCCCAGGTAGCCGTTGTACTTGCTGCGCCACCACCAGCGGTTGCTGTTTTTGCGGGCCAGGCCGTCGTCTTCCACCGGGTCGTCGTCATGCCCGTCCTGCCGGTAGGTCACGGCGTCGTTGAGCCAGTCGAACCGCCAGTAGCCCTTGGTATAGGCGTTGTCGGCATGGCGCAGCTCCAGCCCCTGCATGTATCCCCGGCGGCTCATGATGTTCTGGTAGAAGGTCATGTCCACTTCTTCGTTCACGGCCCAATAGTAGGGCAAGTTCAAGCGGAAGCCGAACTTGCCGGACCGGCCCACCTCGGGCATGAGAAAGCCGCTCTGCCGCTTGCCGCCGCCCGCCGGGAGCCGCATGTACGGCAGGTAGGCCACGGGAGTGTCGCGCACGCGGAAGGTGGTGTGCCAGAGGGTGGCGTAGCCGTCCAGGGTGATGTCCCCTTCCTGGGTATGGACGGACCAAGCCGGGGTTTCTCCGCTGCACGCCGTGACCTTGGCGTCTTTGAATGTGTAGCTGGCTCCGCTGTATTTGCGGATGTAGGAGGATTCGAAATAGAGGTGCGGCTTGACCATGAAGACCTTGCCGTCCTTGAGCCAGCCTTCCTGGTTTTGCAGGTCGAATTCCGCTTCCGAGGCTTCGAGAAAGTCGCCCTGCCACATGGCGCGCACATTGCCGCGCAGCATGAGCCAGCCGCTTTCCTGATAGTAGCGGGCAAAGTCGGCGCGCAGGGTGTTTTCCCCATCGGTGAAGGTGGCGTCGCCCTCCACTTCTACGTATTTGCTGTCGTGCTCGGCCGAGATGCGGTCCGCGGTAAAGGTCCATTGCCCTTTTTCCGCGGGTTTGGTCTGGGATTCATGGAAGGTCAGGTCACGGTCCGAGGCATAGCGCCGCTCCATGCTCATGGGCTGTCGCTGGCCGAACAGCAGCCAGGGCTGCCCGGCGAAAAAGCAGCACAGGGCAAGGGTGCAGACCAGAATCGGGACCAGACGGCGTTTCAAATCACATCCTCGGCAAGGGTGAAAACGCGCGCGCCGAGCGCGCGCACCGCATCAGCTGATAAGGTACGGATCGTCCTTGGCCAGATAATTCCTTACGTAGTCCGCGGCTCCGTCCTCCAGCGAAGTGAACGGAACATCGTACCCGGCGGCGCGGAGCTTGTCCATGTCCGCCTGGGTAAAGTACTGGTACTTATCCCGGATGGTCTCGGGCATTTCAATGAACCCGATGTCCGGCTCTTTATCCATGGCGCGGAACACGGCCGTGGCCAGGTCCACCCAGGTGCGCGCCTGGCCGGTGCCCACGTTGAACACGCCGTTGGCCTCAGGATGCTCCAGCAGCCACCACATCAGGTTCACGCAGTCCTTGACGTAGACAAAGTCCCGCTTTTGTCCCCCGTGGGGGTAGTCCGGCCGGTAGGACTTGAAGAGCTTCATTTGGCCGGTTTCCCCGATCTGCTTGTGCGCCTTGCAGATCACGCTCATCATGTCGTCTTTGTGGTATTCGTTGGGGCCGTAGACGTTGAAGAACTTGAGGCAGACGATGTGGTCCAGGATGCCGGCGCGCAGAGCCCAGAGGTCGAAGAGCTGCTTGGAATAGCCGTACATGTTCAGCGGCCGCAGGGATTCGATGCCCTGGTGGTCGTCGGAAAAGCCCTGGGAGCCGTCTCCGTAGGTGGCGGCGGAAGAAGCGTTCACGAAGCGGGCTCCGTGGTTCAGGCAAAAGCGGCAGAGGAGCTGGGTGTAGCGGTAGTTGTTTTCCATGAGGAAGTCCGCGTCCCGCTCCGTGGTGGAGGAGCAGGCGCCCATGTGCACGACGCCGTCCGTGCGGAAGGGGTCGTGCTCGCGCACGAGATATTTGTGGAATTCGTCGCGGTGCAGGTAGTCGGCGTATTTGAGCCCCACCAGGTTTTTCCATTTTTCCGAGGTGGCGAGGTTGTCCACCACCAGAATGTCGTCCACGCCCATCCGGTTGAGCTGCCAGACCATGGCGCTGCCGATGAATCCGGCTCCTCCGGTGACGATATACATGGGCACTCCTCGTGCTTGGGGTTGTTTTCCGGGTGGTCCGCCCGCAGGGACGTGGTGCGCCGAACTGGCCGCGATACAATATTTTTTCCCACGCTCACGCAGGGAGCGGGCGGCGGCAGCGGTATGATCGTCCTGAAGCGGCGGTCGCTTAGGCCTTGTTTCTTACTGATTTCCGGGAGCGGACGCAACCGCGCGGGGCGCGAGTTTTTTTTGCAAGCCGCTTGCCTCGATCTCTGGAATTGGCTAGTCTTGACAATGAGAGTATTTCCATCACAGCCGAACAACAACAGTGTTTTTTAAACTTAAAGGAGCGAAGCAATGGTGAACATGAAGAAATACAGCCTGGCGGCCTGCCTCGCTGTTGTCGCCATGACCATGGTGTTTTCCACGGCCGCGTTTGCGGGCAAGAAAATTCCCAAGGTCGACAATTTCATTCTCTTTGTGGACCATTCCGGGTCCATGGCCCAAAAGTACATGGGCAACGGCGCCAAGAAGATCGATCTGGCCAAAGGCATGATGGGCAAGCTCAACGCCGCCATTCCCGAACTGGGGTACACGGGCGCGCTGTACACCTTTGCCCCCTTTGCCGGATACGCGCAGCCCGCGCCGTACCGGACCGCCGTGCTCGGCGAGGCCGTGAACGGCCTGGACACCGAGTACGAAGTCTTCATGCGTCGCACGGCCATGGGCAACGGGCTTATTGATCTGGACTCGGTCCTGGCCGGACTGGACGGCAAGACCGCGGTGATCATGGTTACGGACGGTGCGTCCAACATCGGCGCGGATCCCGTGGCCCAGGCCCAGGCGCTTTACGCCAAGTACGGCGGCAAGGTCTGCTTCCACGTGGTCAGCTATGCGGATACGGAAAAGGGACGCATGATCATCGACGAGATCCGCGCCCTGAATTCCTGCTCCGTGCCTGCGGATGGCGAGGCCCTGATGGCCGACGCCGCGCTCATGGACAGGTTTGTTGAGGATGTCTTCTTCACCGAGGCCGCCGAGCCCCAGCCCGTGGACGAGACCATTGTCTTCCGCCTGAACTTCGACTTTGACAAGTCCAACATCAAGGAAGAAATGGTGCCCATCCTGGAACAGGCCCTGATCCTGCTCCAGGAAAAGCCGAATCTCAGCTACGTGGTGGAAGGCTGGACCGACTCCATCGGCACTGATGCCTACAACCTGGGCCTTTCCAAGCGCCGCGCCGACTCGGTCACCCAGTGGCTGACCACCAACGGCATCGGCCGCAACCGTCTGGAACCGGTGGGCAAGGGTGAATCCACCAAGTTTGACAACTCCACGGACGAAGGCCGGTACCAGAACCGCCGCGTGGAGATCCGCAGCAAATAAAGTTGCGGCACAAACCATTCAATGGTAATTCGACTTCCACAGGGTCCGGAGGACGGGCAACCGTTTTCCGGACCCTGCCTTGTTTCGTCGGCTTGCTTTCCCAACTCCAAAAACCACGGATTTCCATGCGTCTGCACATCCTGATCATCGCCTGTGTTTTGACTTTGGCTTGGGGCGCGGGGTATGTTGCCTCGGCCGAAGAGCAAAGCGGCTCTGGCGCGGCTTCGGACTCTCAGGCCCCTCAGACCGTTGAAGCGGACCCGGGTGGGGGCGTGGCCGAAATCGACACCGGGGACGCCTCGCAAGCGCCGGACACCCCGCAGCCTTCGGCCGCAGAGCTTGCCGCGCTGCAAAAAAAGGAAGAAGAGCAGTTGCGCATGCACGCGGACTTTGCCCGCTTCTCCGATACCTGGGTGGCCCGGCTGAACCGCAGCCATTCCAACGGATACACCAATATGCGCTTCATTCAGGACGGGGACGTGGTGCGGGCCCGTTATCATCGCATCGAAAAGCGCAGCAGCGTGGTGCGCGAGTCTCCATCCCGACCTGGCCAGTATTGCGGTATTTTGCGCTACCAGGATACATTGTACGAATGCGTGGGCCCGAGCGCCGAAGATTGCGCGGGCGGTGAATTCATCCCCGTATCCGGCACGGCCCGGGCGTTTTCCGAAATATTTCAATTCAAGAACGGAGTCTGGCGGTAAGGTCTGGCCTGCCTGCGGCCCGGCATCCTGCCCCGTGGCCGAAAGCGAACGCCCCCTCGCGCATGATGCAAGGGGGCGTTCGTTTTGGTCAGAGGAAAGACCATAAAAAAGCGGCCCGGATTCAGAATCCAGGCCGCTGGTATGTTCTTATCAGGCGTCGTTGGTTCAGCCGATTTTGGCCTTGATGGCCCGGCCAACGGCCCGCCCCAACTCCACGCATTCCTGGTAGGTCTCGTGAGTGGGGATGTGCTTGACCTTGACCGAACCCGGTTCCACCACTTCGAAGTTCATGTCCTTGAGCCATTGGGTGAGTTGCTTGACGCACTCACCGCTCCAGCCAAAGGAGCCGAAAGCCGCTCCCAGCTTATTTTGCGGGCGCAGCCCCTTCATGTAGGTGAGCAGGTTGGCCATGCCCGGCAGGATGCCATTGTTGTGGGTGGGAGAGCCCACCAGCACGGCAGCCGCGTCAAACACCTCGGTCATGATTTCGCTGTGGTGGTTGGCCTTGACGTCCATGATGCGCACGCTGACGCCTTCATCCACCAGTCCGGTGGCAATGGCCTTGGCCATTTTTTCCGTGGAGTGCCACATGGTGTCGTAGGCCAGCACAGCCTTGTTCTTGGGCTCCTGGCGGGCGAATTCCATGTACTTGTCCATGGCAAAGGCCACGTCCTCACCGCGCAAGAGCAGGCCGTGGTCCGGGCAGAGCATGTCGATGTCCAGCTCCATCTCCGTGAGCGAGGCCAGGGTCTTCTGCACCACCGGGGAGTAGGGCAGCACGATGTTGGCGTAATATTCCGCCATACGTTTTTCCAGGGTGGGGCGGTCTACTTCGTCGGCAAAGCGTTCGCTGGTGGCCCAGTTTTGGCCAAAGGCATCGTTGGAAAAGGCGATCTTGGCTTCCGGCACATAGGTGAGCATGGAATCGGGCCAGTGCAGCATGCGGGTCTCGATGAACTGGAGGGTATGCTTGCCGATGGAGATTTCCGACCCGGTGGGCACCACCTGCACGGGCCAGTCCGTGTAATGGAAGTGGGCCTTCATGGCTTTTTCGCCCATGGGGGAGGTGATGATTTTTTCGGGCTGGTAGCGGTCCACGATTTCCTTGAGGCATCCCGCGTGGTCCGGCTCCAGATGGTTGACCACCACATAGTCGATCTTACCGTCTTCACCCAGCACCTGCGCGAGGTTGCAGAGCAATTCATCCAGAAATTCGCGCTCCACCGTGTCGATCAGGGTGGTTTTTTCGTCTTTGATCAGGAAGTTGTTGTACGTGGTGCCCAGAGGGGAGCGGGAATAACCGTGAAAGTTGCGTTTATTCCAGTCCACAATGCCGACCCAGAAAATATCTTTTTTCAATTCAACCGGTTTCATGTGTCTTATTCTCCATGTTAAACAGGGGGGAACGAAAAAAGGAGCCGGCCCGAGGCCCGACTCCTTGTTGCCGAAGGCCGGTACGTGGCCATCAGCCCGGCAAAGTTACTCTTCCGGGCTGAAGCTGCTTTTGGGCGCGCCGCAAATGGGGCAGGTCCAGTCGTCGGGCAGATCCTCGAACGTGGTACCGGGCTGGATGTCAGAATCCGGATCACCGGTTTCGGGATCATAGACGTAGCCGCAGACTTCACATACGTAACGCATCACTCTTGCTCCTGTCTATGCGACAAACCATCCCGAAGGCGGGGGTGCCGCGCTTTGGAAAAATGGGCCCGACCGGGCCGGGGGAAAAAAGGGCGGGACCAGTCCGGCCCCGCCTGTTCAAGCTATTTGCTGGCAGCCCAGAGGCCGTGAATATTGCAGTATTCCCGCGCCTTGAGCGGACCGGAAAGGCCGCAGATGCAGAATTCGGCCTCGGGCTTGTCCCCGGGCTTGAGCAACTTGGTCAGCACCACGTCGCCCACCTGCAACTCGATCCATTCGATCCAGTGTTTCTCCTCCATGGGATGAGGCACACTGCCGACCTTGACAACGACCTTGTCGCCGTCCTTTTCGATCACCGGGACATGCTTTTCCTTGGCCGCGTCCACGGTGTTTTCCGTCATGAGCTTCATGTTCTCGCCACAGCAGACCAGGTCCCCCTCGCCAGCGTGGATTGCGATGACCATGTTGCCGCAGACTTCACATTTGTACACTTCACCGAGTTTGATACCCATGGAAAGCTCCTTGTGGTTTTACCAGTTGGTCGCCTTGACTTCGAAATGGGCCTGGGGATGGTCGCAGGCCGGGCAACGACCCGGGGCCGAAGGGCCGGTATGGTTGTACCCACAGTTGCGGCAACGCCAGACAATGGGCTTGTCCTTCTTGAACACGCTGCCGTTTTCGATGTTGGCGATCAGGGCGCGGTAGCGCTCTTCGTGGTAGACTTCAGCCTTGCCGATGTTCTCAAACACGTCGGCAATCTGTGTGAACCCTTCTTCGCGAGCGATTTCCGCAAATTCGGGGTACATGCTGCTGTGCTCGTGCTTTTCGCCTTCAGCGGCTTCCTTAAGGTTCTCCAGCGTGGATCCGATCACCCCGGCCGGGAAGCTTGCGGTGATTTCAACCTCACCACCTTCCAGGAATTTGAACAGCCGCTTGGCGTGTTCCTTTTCGTGCCCGGCGGTCTCTTCAAAAATGTGGGAGATCTGCACGTAGCCTTCTTTTTTGGCCACGCTGGCGTAATAAGTGTAGCGGTTGCGCGCCTGCGACTCACCGGCAAAGGCGGTCAGCAGGTTCTTTTCAGTACGAGTTCCTTTCAGTGACATAACGTGACTCCTTTCGTCTGGTCAGACCAGACTTCGCTTTAGCACATCAAAGGGGGAGGGGAAACCGTTTTTGAAGATTCTCAACAGGTTTTTCCCTGGCATTCAGGGCAAATCCCTTCGAATTCAATATTACACTCTTCGATGTCGAACCCCATGCAGTCCTCAGGGCCCAGCATGGGAGCCTCCAGGTGCACGGGAACATCGGCAACCCGGTGGCAGACCTTGCAGCGAATATGGGCGTGAGGCGTGGCGTTTCCGTCGAAACGCTTTTGCGCCCCGGCCGGGCCTACCTTGCGGGCCAGCCCCTGGGTGCAGAGAAATTCCAGATTTCGATACACCGTCCCCAGGCTGATGCGCGGCATGATTTTGCGAACCATGTCGTACACTTCGTCCGCTGTGGGATGCGTGTTGACCTTGCGCAGCTCTTCCAGAATAACTTTCCGCTGTTTGGAAAGACGGTACTTTGTCTGTTCTTCCATAGGGCACCTCTCGGCTTGTTCTGGGAATAATTCCTAATACCTTTTAGCGACACTGTCAAGAGGCGCTCTGAATGGAATCTCAAAGAAATTCCAATAGATTACTCATAAGTCAAGCGGCAGGGGCACCACTTGTCATTCAAGGGCACAAATAATCATGGTAAGGTGGATGTCAAATTCTCTGCAAAGGGGAGAGTGGCCGGGCGTGGTGAACGCCCGGCCTGACCAGGGCAGCACCGGTGAATCGGCGCTGCCTGAGGACTTGCTATTTGCGGAATCCGGAGACCAGTTCCGTCAGCTGGGTGGCCATGTCGGCCACTTCCCGGATGCGGGTGTTGGCCTCCTGGATGCCGTGAGAGACTTCCTTGGAAAGGCTGCTGATCCCGTTGACGTTGTTGTTGATTTCATCGCTGGTGGCCGACTGTTCCTCGGCTGCGGTGGCAATGTTGCGCACCATGTCGGCGATGAGGTCGGACTGGCTGACCACCTCGCCCAGGACTTTGCCCGCCTCCTCGGCCATTTCCGAGGTGCGCACCACGCGGCCCTGGTTGTTGTCCATTTCCTTGACCACGTCGGCCGTGGACTCCTGGATCAGGGCTACGGCGTCCTCCACTTCCTTGGTGGCGTGCATGGTTTTTTCAGCCAGCTTGCGCACCTCGTCGGCCACTACAGCGAATCCGCGTCCGGCTTCACCGGCCCGGGCCGCCTCAATGGCCGCGTTGAGCGCCAGGAGGTTGGTCTGGTCCGCGATGTCGTTGATCACGGCCATGACCTGTCCGATATTCTGGGCGCGCTGGGTCAGTTCCTGGAGGGTGCGCGCTGTTTCTTCGGTGGTGCGGGCCACGCCGTTGATTTCCTGCACGGTGCTCTGGACCACGCCGCCGCCGTCCTGAGCCACCTTGTTGGCTTTTTCCGCCGCTTCCGCGGTTTCCGAGGCGTTGCGGGCCACTTCCAGCACCGTGGAGTTCATTTCCTCCATGGCTGTGGCCACGCGGCCGGTCTGGTCCGCCGTGGAGTCCACGCCGCTGGTAAGGCTGTCCATTTGGCGGAGCAGCTCGTCCGAGGCTTTATCCAGGGTCATGGCCATGTCCGTGACTTCGTTGGCGACCTGGAGCAGGGCGGCCTGCTGTTGCTCAATGTCCCGGCGGTCGCGTTCTTCCTGGGTCAGGTCGATGAGCACGGCAATGGCACCCACCACGTGGTCGTTGGCGTCCCGCAATGGGGAAACCTCGTAGTGCAGCGGGAATTCCACGCCATCGGCGCGGGTGTATCGAAGGTTGCCGCTGCCGGGTTCCCCACTTTGCACCACTTGCGCGGTGGCGCTGGACTGTTTGCCGTTGAAGAGCACTTCCGAAACCGTGCGTCCCAGCAGTTCGTCCTCAGCCCGGCCCAAAATGGCCCGCAAGGGCTCGTTGACGAATTCCAGGCGTTCTTCCCGGTCGGCCACAAACATGGGCACGATGATTCCCGAGAGGACGCTGCGGTTGTATTGGAGTTGGTCCTTGATTTGGCGGACCATGTCGGAAAGGTCGGTGCCCAGGCGGCCCAGTTCATCCGAGCCCGAGACGTGGAATTCGGCGTCCAGGTTGCCGCGGCTGACCTGTTCCGTTGCCGAGGCGATGTTCTGGATTTTGCGCACCACCGCGTACTTGATGAACACCAGCAGGGTGGCGATGAGGGCAAGTCCGCCGAACAGGGAGATGCCTGCGGCCTTGACCTGGTTGCGGCGCAGATTGGTGAACTGTTGGTCCACATTCTGTGCCACCACCATGCCGCCGAGAATGTCGCGGCTGCGGCCGTGACAATGGTGGCATTCCGGAGCGTTTTTCACGGTGTTGATCTGCACGAACAGCCGCTGCCCATCCATGGTGATGAGTTTGCCTTCCTCGGTGTCCTCTTTCAGGCTTTGGCGTACCAGAGCGGCCAGGCCGTCGTGGTCTTCCACCTCATAGATGCTCCGGCGCACAGTGTCGCCGTTGGTGGAGTAGGCTATTTCTCCGCGAAAATCATACATGTGCACGCGGATGTCGTCGTAACGCGCGCCCAGGGCCTCGAACTGGTCCACTGTGCCCTGGTCGTCGCCCCGGGCCATGGGTTTTTCAATGCCTAGCTGAAGCAGGTCCGAGGTCTTGGCCGCGGTCTGGTGCACGTCCTCCACGATCATGTCGTATTCCCAGAAGGAGTTGTAAACGAACAGACCGATGAAGGCGGCCAGGATCAGGCCCGAGGTGAGGAACATGACCTTGATGCCCAGGGAGCGCCGGAAGATGTACAATAGGTCCATGATTCCTCCTTAGTGCGCTCCGCCGAAGAGCATGGGCTTGAACCCGAAGCTGGCCACGCGGTCCGGGTTGTGGCAGGTCTCGCAGTCTTCAATGGCCAGATCGCCCTTGATGTAGGCCGGATCGCCCCGTTCCTCCACGTGCAGGCTGCCCGGCCCGTGACAGACTTCGCAGCCCGCGTCCGCCATTTCCGGAGTTTTTTCAAAGCTTTGAAATCCGCCAGGGCGTCCGTAGCCCGTGGTGTGACAAAGGAAACACTCCTTGAGTTCCGCGGGGGTCAGGTCTTTGGCCATGACCTGCACGGACTCGCCGGAGTGCGCCTTTTTGGAGAATTTGGAATAATTTTCGTACTCCTGGTCGTGACAGTCGGCACAGACCTTGGAGCCCACGAAACGCGCGGACTGGGTTTCGGCCCGGCCCGCGGACATGGTCAGCAGCCAGATGACGGCGGCCAGAAAGGCCCCGATTCGTACGAGGCCATAGTGTCGCTCCTGCATGTGTGTTCCCCCGCTCAGGATGATCAAAAACCCCGACCCTGTGAAATTTGGCGCAATCTTACGCGTTTTTCGTTACGGGGTAAAGGGCGTTCGAGGGAAAACAACGCGGTTTTCTTACCAATTCAGTGTGGATTTGAACGCGTGCGCCAAATCCTCCACCTCCTCGGTGAGCAGGGTCGTGTTGCTGCGTTGCAGGCGCAGGGGGCCGGAGGTGGTTTCACCCAGGCAGGCCAGGGCCTGCCCCGCAAACAAAGCCTCAAAGGCGTTGCGGTGCTCGGGTCGTACCGTGACCACGAGGCGGCTGGCCGATTCGGCATAGAGCAGGGACGTATCGTTGAGTCCGGCCTCGGCCGGGGCGTCCGTGATGTCCAGCTCCGCGCCCACGCGGCCTGCCAGGGCCATTTCCGCCAGGGCCACGCCCAGCCCGCCGTCCGAGCAGTCGTGGCAGGAACTGACCAATCCCTGCTGGGCGGCCTCGAACAGGGTAAGGTAGCGCTGCCGGGCGGAAAGCAGGTCCACCTGCGGCACGCGGGCCGAGAGGAAGCCCAGTTCGTCCGCCACTTCGGACGCGCCCAGTTCCGCATTGGTGCGGCCCAGTACGTAGACCAGTTCGCCGGCACGCTTGAAGTCCGAAGTCAGGCACTTGTTCACGTCCGGGATCACGCCGATGACCGAATACAGCACAGTGGGCGGGATGGAAATCTTGATGCCGCCGCCCTTGTAATCGTTCTTCATGGAGTCCTTGCCCGAAATGCACGGAACGCCGTACCCTTGGCAGAAGTGGGCCAGGGCCTCGTTGGCCCGAACCAGTTGGGCCAGTTTGTAGCGTCCGTCCGGGGTGGACTCGCTCTGGACCGGGTCGCACCAGCAGAAGTTGTCCACGCCCGCCATCCAGCGCAGGTCCGCGCCCACGGCCACAGCGTTGCGCACGGCCTCGTCAATGGCGTTGGCCATCATCCAGTAAGCGTCCAGATCCGCATAGCGGGGGCAGATGCCGTGGGAGACCACAAGGCCCCGTTCGGACTTCAGGTCCGGCCGGAGCACGCCCGCGTCGGACGGGCCGTCCCCGTGCACGCCCACCATGGGCTTGACCGCGCTGCGGCCCTGCACCTCATGGTCGTACTGCCGGACAATATACTCTTTGGAGCAGATGTTCAGACGGCCGAGCATGCGCTTGAGCAGGCCGCCCTGGTCTTCCACGTCCGGGGCTGGCTGGTCCTGCACCTGGGGGCGTTCCCAGCGGGCTTCCAGCCGCATCTGGGGCACGCCGTCGTGCAAAAAGTCCATGTCCAGGCAGGTTACGATTATTTCACCGTAGCGCACCAGGTACTTGCCCTTGTCGTCAAAGGTGCCCAGCGGGGTGGATTCCACGCCCATTTCTTTGGAAAGGGCCAGGAATTGCTCCAGCTTTTCGGGCGGAACCGCCATGGTCATGCGTTCCTGGGCTTCGGAAATGAGAATTTCCCACGGCCGCAGCCCGTCGTATTTGAGCGGCGCCTTGGCCAGATCCATCTCGAACCCGCCGCTGTCCTGGGCCATTTCCCCCACGGACGAGGACAAGCCGCCCGCGCCGTTGTCGGTGATGGCGTTGTACAGGCCCAGGTCCCGGGCGCGCATAAGAAAGTCGTACATGCGGCGCTGGGTGATGGGGTCGCCGATTTGCACGGCTGTGGCCGGGGAGCCTTCGTGCAGTTCTTCGGAGGAGAAGGTGGCCCCGTGGATGCCGTCCTTGCCGATGCGGCCGCCGGACATGACGATGATGTCGCCGGGCAGAGCCTTTTTCTCATGGCTGGGCCGGCCCTGCACCTTGGCTGGCAGCGTGCCGATGGTGCCGCAGTAGACCAGGGGCTTGCCCAGGTAGCGCTCGTCAAAGACCACGGAACCGTTCACCGTGGGAATGCCGGACTTGTTGCCGCCGTGCTCCACACCTTCACGCACGCCTTCGAACACGCGGCGCGGATGCAAGAGTCGGGGCGGAAGCTCTCCCTCGTGGAAGGGGGAGGCAAAGCAAAATACGTCCGTATTGCAGAGCAGGTTGGCGCCCATGCCTGTTCCCATGGGGTCTCGGTTGACGCCCACGATGCCGGTGAGGGCTCCGCCGTAGGGGTCCAGGGCCGAGGGGGAGTTATGGGTTTCCATCTTCACGCAGACCGAAAGGTCATCGGAAAATTTGATCACGCCCGCGTTGTCCTTGAACACGGAGAGGCAATAATCCCCATGGGGGCCGCTTTCAGCCTTGGCCTTGCGGATTACCTTGGTGCTGCCCTGGATGTAGGTCTTGAACAGGGAGTTCACCTGCCGGGTCTGGCCGGTTTCCGTGTTTTCATAGTCGATGAGGGCCGTGAATATCTTGTGCTTGCAGTGCTCGGACCAGGTTTGGGCCAGCACTTCGATTTCCGCGTCCGTGGGCTCGGGGCTGAGCCCCATGTCCTTGCGCTCAGCGCGCACGGCCGGGTCCGCGTAGTAATCGCGGATGCGGTGCATTTCTTCCAGGGACAGGGCCAACGTGTTGGCCCGGCTCAAGGCGATCAGTTCCTCGTCGCTCATGCTGGAGAGGGGGATCACCGCCACTTCGTCGCTGGACTCGCCCGTGACCCGTGCGGCCCGCGCCTCGAACCCGGGCGCTGCGGTCCAGTCGGCCGCGGATTTGTATTCGAACCGCTGGATCAGTTCGTTGGCCAGCAAGTCGCGGGCAATGCGCTCCACAGTGGCCTGTCCGTCCACGCCGGAAAAAAGGTATTGCTGGGAGGTATAGACCTTGAGGGCGTCGCGGTCGCTGCCCTGGAGTCCCAGAACAAGGTTCAGGGTTTCCTGGGCGGTGCGGCCTTCGTTGTCCGTGACGCCCGGACGCAGCCCCACTTCCACGATCCAGTCAAAGTCTGTGGCAAGGGGTTGCAGGGAAATCTCGTGCAGAACCGGGTCGTGCAGGGCTCCAGCCTTCAGCACGTCGGCGATCTGCGTTTCGTCCAGGCCTTCCACGGTGTAGACGCGCACCATGCGCACCTGGTCAACGCCCAAGCCCAGTTCCTCGCGCACCTTGCGTGCGACCCGTTCGCCCTGCACGTCGCGGACGTGCCGTTTGAGTCCGACTTCCACCCGGAACAGCATAGTTACTCCCAGATATGTTTTCTGCTAGGTTTTATTTTTTGCGCGAAAGCACGAAATCAGCGGCCAGGGACAGCACGGCCCGCTCGGGGCGGTCGGGCAGTCCGGCCAGGGCGGCCTTGGCATCGGCAATATACCGGGCCGCGGTTTCTCGGGTGCGGTTGGCATAGTCGCCCTCGCGCACCATGGCCAGGACCCGCTGCTGACCGTCCTCGTCCAGGGTGTGGTCGCGGATGCTCGTCAGCAAAGTCCGGGCCTCGCTTTCGCCCAGGTCTTCAAAAAGATGAATCAACGGCAGGGTGATCTTCCCCTCCCGCAAGTCGCCGCCCTCGGGCTTGCCCATGGTATCGGACGGGGAAACATAGTCCAGGGCGTCGTCCACCAGTTGAAAGGCGATGCCCAGGTTTAGGCCGTACTTTCCGGCCACGTCTTCGGCCTGACGGTCCCGCGTGGCCACGGCCGCGCCGCAGCGGCAGGCCGTCTCGATGAGCCGGGCGGTTTTCCCGATGATGATCTGCATGTACAGGTCCCGGTCCACCACCGGGTGCTCCAGGCTGCCCATTTCCAGGATTTCGCC
This sequence comes from Desulfovibrio sp., assembly GCA_028708865.1. Classification (GTDB taxonomy): domain Bacteria; phylum Desulfobacterota; class Desulfovibrionia; order Desulfovibrionales; family Desulfovibrionaceae; genus Paucidesulfovibrio. The sequence goes on from JAQVYA010000006.1 coordinate 37,411, forward strand.
CTCGGCCGTGGCCATGATGCCGTCCGCCAGCAGCAGGTTCACGCGGGGGATGTCGTAGCTGGCGCCCAGGCGGTTGGCCAATGCAAGGAGCACGTCCCCGGCCAGAACGGATTGCGTGGTGCCAAAGGCCACGTGCGCGGCGGTGCGGCCGCGCCGTAAGTCCGCGTCGTCCAGAATGTCGTCGTGGATCAGGGTGGCGGAGTGGAGCATTTCCAGAGCGCAGGCCAAGGGCATGACATCCCCGGAGAATCCGAGGACCCGGGCCGTGCAGATGGTCATGATGGGGCGGATACGCTTGCCCGGACCAAGCAGCACATGCCGTGCAACGTCGCGCACGAGGCCGCTCAGTTTGTCGGTCTCGGCTTCAAGAAAAGCATTCACTCCGGGCAGTTCGGAGTCAAAATAGGCGAGGAGTTGATTCATGTTCTGTCGCATTGCTGTGGTTCTGGCTGGTGCCGGGTTTTCAGACTACCCGGGCCTGCCTTGGAAATCCAGTGCTTTCAGCCCAGGAGTCCGGCAACGGCCCGGCCCAGGCCGTCCAGCGCTCCGGCCATATCCCAGTCCTTCCGGCGGCGCGAGCCCACGCGGTTGGAAACGCAGCGCAGCTCCACGAAGGGCAGCTCCGCACACAGGCATCCGTAGGCTAAGGCAAACCCTTCCATATTTTCCAGGTCCGCGCCGTAGTCTTGTTGCAGGGCTCGGGCCCGCTCCGCAGTCGCCGTCACAGTGCCGACACTCAGGCTGACGGCTCCGGGCAAATCCTCCAGGTGCAGGCCCATGCGGCGGGCGTCCTCTTCGGGTCGCAGGTCCACTTGGTTCCATACCGGGACCTGATCCGGCCCGGCAGCCGCGTGCTGGGCAAATCCCAGGCCGTGCGCGTCCGCGGTGTTTCCAGTCTGGAGTCCGTACTCAGGCCAGATTTCCCGCCGGACCACGGCGGCACGTCCCAGGGGAAACCGGTCCGGGTCAAAGGATCCGGCCACCCCCAGGTTGACCACGCCGCTCAGGCCCGGAAGCTGGGCAGCGCGCCCCAAGGCCCAGGCCGCATTGACCAACCCCACGCCCGTGAGCAGCAGAACGCAGTCGCGTCCGGCAATGCACCGGGATTCCGGCACTGCCTGCCGCAAGGGGGGCAAGGGGCCGGAAAAGCGCAGCGCAGCCTCAAGCTCGCGGTGGGTGGCAGCGGTGAGCATGAGCATGGCGTTTTTTACAGCCGCCAATAGAGGAAGCCGTGCTCCTCCATGCGGCGTGGATCGAAAAATCCCTTCACGTCAATGATCAGTGGGTTGCGTTCGTCCCGGAACCAGGACCGCAGTTCCTGGAGGTCCAGCTCCCGGTACTGGTCGTGGCTTACGCAAAGCACGAGGCAATCCAGGTCGCGAAGCTGGTCCAGCTCGCAGAGGTCGATGTCGTATTCGTGTTTGGCTTCGGCATGGTCGGCCATGGCGTCATGCACGAATACGCGGGCGCCGTAGTCCTCGAATTCGGTGACGATGTCCACGGCCTTGGTGTTGCGCAGGTCGGGCACGTTTTCCTTGAAGGTCAGTCCGAGCAGGCCGATGCGTGCTCCCTTGATCTTCTTATCCGCGTTGATGAGCCATTTGATGGCATTTTCCACCACGAATTTGCCCATGGTGTCGTTGATGCGCCGTCCGGCTAGGATGAGCTGGGGATGCAGTCCCAGGGCCTGAGCCTTGAACGTGAGGTAGTAGGGGTCCACGCCGATGCAGTGGCCGCCCACCAGACCGGGGCGGAAGGGCAGGAAGTTCCACTTGGTTCCGGCGGCTTCGAGCACTTCCAGCGTGTCGATGCCCATGCGGTCGAAAATGGTGGCCAGTTCGTTCATGAGCGCAATGTTCAGGTCGCGCTGCGTGTTTTCGATGACCTTGGCAGCTTCCGCGGTCTTGATGCTGGCGGCACGGTAGACCCCGGCCTTGACCACGCTGCTGTAGAGTTCGGCCAGCAGGTCCGTGGTGGGTTTGTCCTGCCCGGCCACCACCTTGACGATGGTTTCCAGGGTGTGTTCGCGGTCGCCCGGGTTGATGCGTTCCGGGGAATAGCCCACGTAGAAATCTTTGCCGCAGGTCAGGCCGGAGTGCTCCTCCAGCAGGGGCACGCAGGTTTCTTCGGTGAGTCCGGGGTAGACCGTGGATTCATAGACCACCACGGTGCCGGACTGGATATGCTGGCCCACGGTGGTGGTGGCCCCGCGCACCGGGCGCAGGTCCGGGCTGCGGTAGGCGTCGATGGGCGTGGGCACGGCCACGATGATCACCCGGGCCGGGCCCAGATCCTCGGGTTCGCAGGTGTAGCGAACCTTGGCGGCCTGAAGGGCGTCGGGCAGTACTTCGTTGGTGCGGTCCTGCCCGTTTCGCAGTTCGCGGATGCGCTGCCGGGAGATGTCGAAACCGATAACCTCGAAGTGGCGCGAAAGGGCCACGGCCAGGGGCAGGCCCACGTATCCCAGGCCAACCACGGCCACAGGAGCTTTGCGGGCTTTGAGTTCTTCAAAGGTAATCATGGATGTCATGGGTGTGACTCCGCTGGTTATTGCCGGTGGACAACCGGGCGCGGCCCGATTAATCTTGGCGTATGCATATGGATTGGCAATTTCTGTTGGCTGCGTTCGGGCTGGCCCTGGCCATGGAGGGCGCGGCGTATTTTTTGTTTGCCGAGCGGCTGCCCCGCATGCTTGCGCTTCTGGCGGAGCAAGGGCCGGGAGCCTTGCGCGGCATGGGGTTTGTGGCCATGGCCCTGGGCGTGCTGATCGTCTACCTCGTGAGGGGCTGAGCGCCAGCCTGCTGCGATTCGGCACATGCGCACGGCGGCTTACTCGTCCGGGACGTCGGTCCGTTGGGCGTTGGCGGCCTTTTCCGCCACGTGGATGAACACAATGCCCGAACAAAGGGGCACATGCGTCACCCGGGCAAAACCCGCCTCGATCATCTCCTGTTCCAGAGTGCGTTCGTCCGGGAATTCCTTGATGGTCTCGGCAAGATAGCGGTAGGCCGAAGCATCCCCGGAAACCACGCGCCCGATGGCGGGCAGGAGTTTGTCGAGGTAAAAATTGTACAGTCCCTTCCAGACGCGGCGGCTGCCGGTTCCAAATTCCAGCACGCAAAAGCGCGCCCCTGGCTTGAGCACGCGCAGGACCTCGCCATAGGCTTCGGCCCGGGGCTTGATATTGCGGATGCCGAAGGCGATGGTGGCACCGTCCACGCAGGCATCGGGCAGGGGCAGGCGGCGTCCGTCGGCCTGCACCGGATGGATGCGGCCCGAGCGGGGTCCCTTGATCTTTTTGCGCGCTCCCCGCGCCAGCATGGGCAGGGCAAAGTCCAGCGCCAGCACACGGTTTTGCGGATAGTGGCGCAGCAGCTCGGTGGACACGTCCAAAGTGCCTGCGGCCAGATCCAGGAGCGGCCCCTGGCCCACGGGCCGGACCAACCGGGCCAGCCGATAGCGCCAGAGGTAGTCCTGCCCCAGGCTGAGCACGTGGTTGAGCAGGTCGTACCAGGGCGCGATACGGCCGAACATGTCGGCCACCTTGCGGCCGTGCCTCCGGTGCTCTTCCCGTGGCTGCGCCGTGCGGGTCGGTGCGGCGTCTCCCTCGGGAGGGGTGCCGTCGTGGGGTCGGTCCATGGTCAGGACTGCTCTTCCTGTTCGTCGTATTTTTCCACGGTCTCGCGGACCGCGTCGTAGATCAGCCCGAAGTGTTCACCAAAGTTGCTCGGAGAAATGCGGCCCACTTCGATGAATTTGATGACCACTTCCTTGGCCACCTGCAAGACGTTCTTATCCATTTTTTCCATGTCGCCTCCCTGCATCGGGTTGAAAACCCGCCCGGTGGGAAATGGTCCTGACCAGAGGTGATCAAGAACGCCGGGCGGGAAATCAGAAAGGAACCGAAAGGGCCCCTTCCATGTTTTGGGGCTTCCTATCACGAGCCGCCCTGTTTCGTCGAGCGGTCGCAGGGCCGAAAAAAAGCGCCCGCAGAGGTCTGCGGACGCTTGAAATCAATCCTTATTCCGGACCTCGGGCACGGATTATTCTTCCCCAAGATCCTCGGCCAGGGCACGGATTTCCTCACGGATGATGCGTGCGGCCTCGGCCGGAACGGTTTTGGCCACTTCCTCGCGGATCATTTCCTCAATGGCGGCCAGGCGCTCTTCCAAGGCCTCGAATCGGGCCAACAGCGCCGGGTCCGGTCCGGAAGGGGCCGCAGGGGCCGGGGCCTCCGGGACCGTGGACGCGGACTCCGCGCCGATCTCGCTCAGCAGCGTGTTCACATTTACGCTGGGCGGCTCGGGCCGGGGTTGGGATGCGGATTCCGGAAGAACCACGGCCATGTCCGTGTCCAGCCCCTCGGGTGTGCGCGGAGCGGGCTCTTCCAGGTCATCCAGGGATTCGATGCCGTCCAGGTCCTCGTCGTCGAACCCTTCCAGTTTATCCAACTCGTCCAGTTCATCCAAACCATCCAGGCCGTCCAGGGACTCGTCATCTTCCAAAGGCGGCAGGTCGCCGTCCAGGTCCGAAACATCAATATCCACCCCGTCCAACAGGCCTTCCAGGTCTTCGGGCTCGCCGTCGTCGGGAAATTGTTCGGCAAAATCGAAATCTTCATCCAGGAGGTCGTCCGGCTCGGGGGCGGGTTCTGTCCGGCCTTCCGGAGTTTTGGATTCGGTATGGGCTTCCGGTTCAGGCTGATCCGTTTGGGGCGGCGTGTGAGCCGGCTCGGCACTGGTTTGGCCCGGTTCCGGGGCATTGGACTTGGCGCTTTCGGATTCCGTGTTTTCCGTGGCCGTGTTTTTCGTGGCCGCGCTTTGAGGGGTCGTATCTTGCGGCGTCACATCCGCTTTCGCATCCGGCCTGCGCGCATCCGGGCTGTCAACGCTCTTGTCGCCCCCGGCCTGGTCGTCCTGGTCCAAAGCAGCCTGTTCCTGGTCGTCTTCAGCCAGATCGTCCATGCCCAGGTTGTCCATGCCCAGGTTGTCCATGTCCAGGTCGTCCACATCCAGGTCGGCCATATCCAGGTCGTCTACGTCCAGATCATCTACACTGGAATCGTCTACGTCGGAATCGTCCATATTGGAATCGTGTTGGGCTGAAGTCCCCTCTTGCTGCAAGAGCGCTTCAGGGCTGTGATCCGGAGTTTCGGCCTGAGTGGGCCGATCCGCTGATTCTTCGTGCTCTTCAGGAGCAAGGGCGTCGTCCAGGAGCAGGTCAACCGGCTCCTGGTCTTCGGCATCCGCGTCCCGGGTTTCCGCTTGGGGCGTTGCTTTGTGGTCCGTAGGCTGCGCACCGTCCTGCCCGGAGGGAGCGCTTTGGAAATCTTCGTGGGCCGGGTCTTCCTCTTCCAGGAGCAACAGTTCGTCCAGGTCGAGGATTTCTTCGTCGTCCTCCTCGTTCCCGTCCGCCTTGTCGTTCCCAGCGACCTTGCCGCTTTCCGCTTCGGCATCCGCGTCCAGCTCCAACCCCCCGTCCACCAGGTCGTCCAGATTCAGCTCCGGTTCCGGCTCTGGGGCAGGTGTGGGTTCGTCGTCCGCCTCCAGCACTTCGTCCAGGAGCAGGTCCACCTCTTCCTCGTCCGGTTTGGGGGTCTGGTCCTTGCCCTGGCTTTGCGGTGCGCGGTCGCGTTCTTCGGCGTCGGTTTCCTCCAGCAGTTGGTCCAGGAGCAATTCGTCCTCGGCCTCGTCTCCAGGCTCCGGCTCAGGTTCCGGGGCCGCTGCCAGGTCTTGGTCGAGCACCAGGGGGGTGTCCTTTGGGTCGCTGTCGGTTTCGTCCTCGTCGAGCATGTCGTCGAGAATCATGGGCATGTCGTCTTCCTCGGCATGGGAGCCGTCCAGGTCGCCGGGCAGAAGATCCTGGTCCTCTTCGGCCATGTCGTGGAGGATCATGGGCGCATCGTCGTCGTTCTCGTCCGTGGCGTCGGCATGCAGGTCCGGGAGTTCGTCTTCCGTGGGCGGGGCCAACTGGTCGTCGTCCGCGGCCAGATCCTCGGAAAAAAGTTCTTCGAGCTCCTGCTCGAAGGTCATGTCCACGCTGGCGGCATCCAGGCCGTCCGAGCGGCTTTCGCCGTCTTCCACGAGTTCGGACAGTTCCAGGATGTCGTTGGGAGAGGTCTGATCCGGAGGCGCCGGGGGCATACGCTATCCCTCTGAAAGATGGTTGAAAAAAAAGGGGGCTGTTGGCAGCCCCCTTGAACTTTCTAAGGCCTTACTTCTTGGTGTGGCAGTCGTTGCACTTGGTGGGGCCCTGGTTCATGGCCTTGTGGCAGCCCACGCAGGAGTGTTCGCTCTTGCGGGCGTGCCAAGCGCTGTCAAAGGAATCAGGATTGCGCTTGTTTTCGCGGCTGACGTCGTTGTGACAGTTGGTGCAGGTCATGTCGTCGCTCTCGCCCATCTTGTGGTGGCACTTTTCACACTCAATGGCGGCATGCTGGGTGTGCGAGAACATCATGGGGCCGTACTTGGCTTTGTCGCCGGGGAACTTGATCTCCACATCCTCGGCCGGGGCGTTGGCAGCCACGGCGATGGACAGGGTGAAGGCGCCCATAAGGGCGACGGCCAGAAGCGTGATCAACAGAGTCCGTTTCATTCTCCTATCTCCTCCTTTTCAACGATGAAAACCGTTACACTCTTCGATTGTCAGCGTTACTCTGAAGCACTGCGCCGTGTCAAGCCGCCGTACGGTTTTGGGCCGCTTGCAAGGGCACTATTCCTTACTTTAGCAGGTCCGTGCGATTGCTGTCCAGTGGGGGGGAGCAGCGTTCAGCTCGTGAGGTCGTATTTGCCGTGGTAGCCCCGGGGGGTGAGCATGCGACCGGCAGCGATGCGGGTGGTGGAGTTGCCCACGATGAGCACGGTCTGCATGTCCACTTCTTCGGGCCGCACTCCGGCCAGGGTGGTGACCTGCACGCTCTGGCCCGGCCGCATGGCACGCGCCACCACGCCCACTGGGGTTTGTTCGTTGCGGTGTTCCAAGATCAGATCCAGAGCCCGGGCAAGATGTCCGGCCCGCCGTTTGGAGCGGGGATTGTACAGGGCCAGTACGAAGTCGGCCCCGGCTGCGGCCCGGATCCGCTGTTCAATGCGTTCCCAGGGTGTCAGCAAGTCGGACAGGCTGATGGACGCGAAATCGTGCATCAGGGGCGCGCCCAGCAGAGCGGCGGCCGCGCACAAGGCCGGAACCCCGGGCAGCACTTGCAGGTCCACGGCCTGGAGCGCACCGCGCGCCTCCAGCAGTTCCAGCACGAGTCCGGCCATGGCGTATACGCCCGGGTCCCCGCTGGAAACCACCACGGTATCCTGCCCGGCCAGGGCCGCGTCCACTGCCTGCCCGGCCCGATCCACCTCGCCTGTCATGCCGGTGGAGATGATTTCTTTGTCGGCCAGCAGGGCCGGGTCCAGAAGTTTGATGTATCCTTTATACCCCACCACCACCCGGGCCTGCTCCAGGGCCGAGCGCGCGGCTCCGGTCAGGTGGTCCGGATGCCCGGGCCCGAGTCCGGCCACCACGAGACGGCCACGGCCAGAGTTGCTCGGTGTGTGTTCGTCTTGGGAACCAGGAGCCTGCCGTGTCCGCTGTTCAGAATCGCTGCTGCTTCGCATACCGATGAAACTCCCATATGCTGTTGAACCATTGCCGACGGATTGGGCGTGGGCACGCCGTTGAGCTGGTCGGCGGTAAAAAATGTCAGTGGAACGCGAAGCTGCTCCGCGGCCCGGAGCAGGCCGGGTTCATCCGCCTTGGCCTCGATGCTGGCCAGCCCGGCCAATGATTCCGGGGCCAGATGACGGGCCTGGAAAACGGTCCGGATCAGCTCTATCAGCTCCCGGCAGGGCGTGCCTCGGCGACAGCCCAGCCCCGCAAAGAGGTAGGGCGGATGCAGACCAAAGGCTTTGGGGGGCGCAGCAGTCCAGTGCACCCAGGTCCCGGGCTGCTCCGGGTTCCAGTCGTCCGGCGTTGCCAGCGGAGAAAAAAAGTCGACCAAGGGCGACGGCCCGGCCCAGGCCCGGTTCAACAGGCCTTCCGGATCGTACAATTGGGGGCGCTTCCCGGCCAGAAGCTGGGCGTTGACCTCTTTGAGGTGCGGCACGTTGGCCGCGCAAAGGCCCAGCCGCGCACCCAGGTCGTCCGGGGCGGGCAATCCCGCCGTGTCCGTGGCTGTGGTGATCACGGCCTGGCCGCCGGTGAGCGCGGCCAGCTCTCGGGCCAGGGCATTGGCCCCGCCCAGGTGCCCGGACACCAGACTGATGCAATGGCGTCCTTGTTGGTCCACAACAGCCACGGCCGGGTCTGTTTGCTTGCCTTGCAGGTGCGGAGCAATGGCCCGGACCGCAATGCCTGTCGCGGCGATGAAAACATGGCGGCTGCGGGCATGAAACAGTCGGGTCATGGTCCGGCTCAGGCTTTGCATCGGTTGGATCAGCGGGCCGTCCGGCGGCTTTTCCAGGTCACGGAACAGGCGTTCCGGCAGCCAGAGGTCGCCACGCAGTTCCCGGGCCCGATACTGGCCGAGCTCGGCCCCTTGGGCCGTAAAGGCGTAGATCGCGGTCTCCAGGACCGGCGGGTCCTGTGGGGTGTGGGCGGCGCTCATGCGGCTGTTCATATCAGAGCGGGGTTCAGCCTGCCAGCCCGAAGCGGCCAGAGGACTCGGCGGGATGCGGTCTGCCGCGGACCTGCATCCCGGGACAAGGCGCGACAGGTGCGTACATGGCAAAGGATCGCAGCACAACATGAATGGCAAGGCCTTCCAGGGTGAAAGGCCCCAGCAGTGCGCCTCGGGTCGTCCATGTCCAGGAGGCGGGGCCAGAAGACGGGGTCAATCTCGAAGGGCGTGATGCCGGAGCATGGACCAGGCCGCTTCGCTGGGCATAGGGGTTTGCTCCACGGACAGCACCGGGTGGCGAGGTCCGGCAAAGGCCGGCGTTCCTGCGGCCGTAAAGGTCATGGTGCCCATGGGGGCAAAGGTGGTGGCCAGCCGGAGGGTTAGGCGCAGGGGGGCGTCCGGCCCGAGGCGGAGCCGGGTTCCGGCGCGCACGGGCAGATCATTGGCCGTGGTCAGCAGCTTGCTGGCCGGGCCGTTGCTCCAGGCGTCTTCCAATACGTAATGTCCTTCGGGTAAAGAATATTTTCCGCCCGGATGCCAGGGAACGAGCACGCTGTCGCCGTTGCGGTCCACCAGCCGCAGGGCGTGCACGGTGCGGGGGCGTACCGCGATATAAAATTCGGAGCGGCGCGTGCCTTGGGTCTCGCGCACCACGCGGAACCGGGCGGGACGGGCCGCGTCGGCCTGGCGTCCAGCCCAGCGGGCCAGGGCGCGTTCGGTGGCCTCCAGGGCCATGTCGCGGTCGCTTTCCAGCCGGTATTTGTCCATGAAATTGTCGGGGTCGAGAATGATTTCCCATCCGCAGTCCTGACCGTCGTTGGAATGGGGTTGGGCCACAAAGCCTTTCAGGTTGAGAATCTCTTCCTGCGCCGAGCCCCAGATTCCCTCCAGAATGAGCTGGTCCCCCACCAGGGCCGGCAGGGTTTCGCCCTCATGCAGGAAATGGGGCTTGCCGTTGAGCCAGCAAACAAAGACCGGGGCGTCCGCTTGCGGAGCGGCAGGGACCTTTCCGTGCACACGCACCTTGGCCGAAGCCACCTTGTGCCCGTCCGAACGCACCTCGATGCCGCTGAAGGAGTCCAGAGCCAGCCGGGGCGTGTTGATCAGGTTGACGCCGGGCCGGTCCGAGGCGAACACGGCCAGGGCCGGGGCCAGGTCGTTATGCGCGGTTTCCGACTCCACGGTGAGCGGCGTGCCCGAGGCCAGGTCGATGG
>JAQVYA010000209.1 GCA_028708865.1 Desulfovibrio sp.
AATTGGGTACTAAAAGTGCTGCTCCCGAAACCGGACTGGTTCTGCACAACGACTTTGAGGAAGTGGTCTTTGCAGCATTTCCCGTCCTTCGGGAAATCAAGGAATGCCTGCTTCGGGCCGGGGCCGTAAGAGCGGCCATGACCGGAAGCGGAGCCGGAATTTTCGGGCTCTTTCGCTCGTTGCCGAGTAAAAAGAGAGCCGAAGAAAAACTCCGCAAGCAGAACATTCCGTTTTACGCGCAGTCTTTTTGATGCTGGGGTGTAGCCAAGTTGGTAAGGCAGCGGGTTTTGGTCCCGTCATTCGTGGGTTCAAGTCCTACCACCCCAGCCAACCTCTTTCCCGGCCCGCAGAACCATTATTCTCAGGCCGCCCACACGTATCCCACAGGGGTGGATAGCATGTCCCCGATGCAGGGCGAACTCAAAATTATTTCCGGCTCGGCCAACACCAAACTGGCCGAAGACATCTGTGAACATCTCGGGACCCGTCTTTGCCCCATGCTGCGCGAGCAGTTCAGCGACGGCGAGATCCGTGTGGAAATCGGCGACAACGTGCGCGGAGACGACGTCTTCGTAATCCAGCCCACGTGCTCGCCCGTAAACTTTCATCTCATGGAGCTGTGCATCATCCTGGATGCGCTCAAGCGGGCCAGCGCCAACCGCGTCACCGCGGTGGTGCCCTACTACGGCTACGCCCGCCAGGACCGCAAGGTGGCTCCGCGCGCGCCCATCAGCGCCAAGCTGGTGGCCGACTGTCTCACGGTGGCGGGCATGGACCGCATCGTCACCGTGGACCTCCACGCCGGGCAGATCCAGGGCTTCTTCAACTGTCCGGTGGACAACCTCTACGCCGCGCCCGCCCTGCTGGACCACCTCAGGAAGTTCGACGACGAGCTCGTGATCATCTCGCCGGACGCCGGCGGAGTGGAACGCGCCCGCGCCTTTGCCAAGCACCTGGGCGCCGGGCTGGCCATTATCGACAAGCGCCGCGACAAGCCCAATCAGGCCCAGGCCATGCACGTCATCGGCGACGTCAAGGACAAGCTGGCCATCATCATCGACGACATGATCGATACAGCGGGCACCATGTGCGCCGGCGCCAACGTGCTGCTGGACAACGGCGCCAAGGAAGTCATGGCCTGCGCCACGCATCCCGTGCTCTCCGGTCCCGCCATCCAGCGCCTGGAAGAGTCCGTGTTCACCAAGATGTTCGTCACGGACACCATCCCCCTGCGGGAGGAGGCCCGGTGCTGTTCCAAAATTCAAGTGGTCTCCGTGGCCAGCCTTTTGGCCAAGGCCATCAATAACGTGCACACGGAAAGCTCCGTCAGCGTACTTTTCGTCTGATTTTTATCCGGCCCTTCACGGCCGGGACCACGGCTCCGCCGTTCGGAGCCGCCGAACGCCCGCCGCAGGCGGGCAAGCCGTGTCTGTCCAGGCACACCAGGCGGCAATGCCTGCTCACATTCAAGCCGTCCGTCCGCCAATCGGTGGCGGCCGGGACGTCAAAGGAGAACCAACATGGCTAAAGAAGTTTCCACCCTCACCGTTACCGAGCGTACTGCCACGGGCAAGGGGCCGAACCGCCGCCTGCGCATGCAAGGCATTGTCCCGGGCGTGTACTACGACCAGCACGGCACCAACGTCATGGTGCAGGTGCCGGAAGTACCGCTGCGCAAAGTGTACGCCAAGGTTGGCGGCACCCAGGTCTTCCATCTGGAAATCGACCGCAACGGCAAAAAAGACACCTTCCCGGCCCTGGTCTGGCGCATGAAGCATGACCCGGTCCGCCCGATCGTCACCCATGTGGACTTCTTCGGCGTGGACCTGGACAAGGACATCAAGGTCTTCGTCAACGTGGTCACCACCGGCACGCCCAAGGGTCTCCAGCTCGGCGGCAAGCTGGACATCTTCCGCGATCAGCTCGAAGTCAACTGCAAGCCCCTGTCCATCCCTGAGCACATCGAGATCGACGTCACGGATCTGGACGTCAACGACAACGTGCACATCGAGGATATTAAGCTGCCCGAGGGCGTCGAAGCCCTGTACGAGGAGAACTTCGCTGTGCTGGGCGTCACCCCCATCGTGGAGACCTCTCTGGAAGACGAGGAAGCCGAAGCCGAGGCCGAGACTGCCGAAGCCGACGAGACGGAAGCGGAATAGCATCCATCATCCCGCGTTTCCCGGCCCCGGATGGACTCTGCCCGTCCGGGGCCTTTTGCCTTGACCCGCGCCCTCCCGGACAGGTCCTTTGGCGGCACCTTTCCCCGCTCCGATCCGGTCCGCGCCTTGGCCCGCCGCCCAGCACAACATGGTAAAGCATTGATCGTCGCAGGAGTTCCGGCATGGAATACAAAGCCCTGATCGCCTGCCTGGGGAATCCCGGCCCGCAGTACGAAAGCACGCGTCACAACTTCGGCTTTCTCGTGGCCGACCATCTGCTCAACCAGGGTGCGGAACGTAAAAGCATGCGCCTTGAGCAACTGGAAAAAACCCCGGACCTGCAATTGTGGTCCGTGCATCTGGCGGGCGCTCCCCATCTGTTGCTCAAGCCCATGACCTATATGAACCTCAGTGGACGGGCCGTGAGCCGCGTGGCCGGTCGCCACGGACTGGGACCAGACAAGGTGGTGGTGCTGCACGATGAGCTGGATCTACCCCTGGGGCGCATTAAATTTCGTCAGGGAGGCGGCACCAATGGACACCGGGGCCTGGAGTCCATCGTGCAGGAGCTGGGTTCAGCCGGATACTGGCGCATGCGCCTGGGCATTGGTCGCCCGGCCGAGTCCTGGCAGGTGCGCGACTGGGTGCTGGAGGATTTTCCAGACCAGGACCGGGAAACCGTGCACGCTGTGATCCGCGCCGCGGCCAAAGGGCTGGACCTCTTTGCCCGCAAGGGCGCGCGGTTTGCCGTGCAATATCTGCATTCCCTGCCGAACCTTGCCCCGTCCCAAGAGGCCAACGCGGAGATCGGAAGAGCG
>JAQVYA010000210.1 GCA_028708865.1 Desulfovibrio sp.
GGTACAACTTCACCCAGTTCAGCCACCGCAACCAAGGCCGCAACTATCGCCACCTAGCCGTGCGCAACGCCCGCGGCCCCCTGCGCATTTACCAGCTCAACCTGGAATGTGCCCGGGCCGATGCCAACGCGGAATTTCGGAATTCGGAGAATATCTTCATCTACGGCCTCAAGGGCGAAGGCAACGAACGCATTCTGGACATTCTCAACTGCCGCAACGTGGAAATTCTGGGTTACGGCGGAGACGCCTCGGCCAAGCCCGGGGCCGCCCTGCTGCGGGTGCAGAACAGCGACGACTTCCTGCTGGCCAACCTCGTGGAGCAGCCGCGAATCAAAAAAACCTCGGGCAGCATGGCCGGACAGGGCTATTCCCCGGACCTCTGGTACCTGCTCAAGGAAACCCATGAAGGCCCGGTCCAGCCCCTGAGCCACCGGGAGCGGCCCGTGCTCTACCGCCGCGGCAATCCTCAGGACAGCCCGGCCATGTCCAAACCGGCCCCGAAATCCACGGCAACACCCCGCGACCAAATGGCCCCACGCGCCGTGGTGCAGGACCGGAGCACTCCATGAACGGCAAAAATACAAGACTGTACCTGGAAAACAAATTGCTGGGACTGCGCTGGCGGCTGCGCCAGGCCTGGTGGGACGGCTCCTCTGCCCTGAGCTGGCAACTGGGCGGCCGCGCCCGGTACGAGCGGAACTGGCGTCAACAGGCCGGGAATCACGTCTGGGCCTTCATCGTGGGCTGCAACAACTCCGGCACCAGCCTGCTAAGCGACATTTTCCGGCGCAGCGGGCTGGTTTCCACCATGCCGGGGGAAGGCCAGTACCTGACCCAGGCCATGCTCCGGCTGCCGCTCCCCGGGCACGAACGGGTCTGGTCCGAAGTGCTGGACGAAATCCAGGCCGACCTGGAGCGCCTGCCCGCCCGCATGCCCCGACTGGTGCACGACTGGATGCGCTCCCATTCCCGGCCCCTGCAACGAATACTTCTGGAAAAAACCCCGGCCAACCTTGTCCGCATGCGCGCCCTGGAAGCGCACCTGGACTGCCGTTTCATCGGTATGGTCCGCAACGGCTACGTGGTGGCCGAGGGCATCCGGCGCAAGGCCGGACAATCCTTGGAACGCGGAGCCCGGCACTGGGACGCCGTGGCCCGGCTCATGCTCAGGGAGCGGCCGCTCGTGCGTCATTTTCATCTGGTGTCCTACGAGGATCTGACCACCCGGCCGGACGAGACCCTTGCCGGGGTAGCCCGCTTCCTGGAGCTGCCGCCCGAACCCCTGGTGCAGGCAGGCCAAGCCCGCTTCCGCGTGGGGCGCACCGTGGCCGGGGCTTCGGCCTCGGGCATTCGCAACTTCAACGCCCCAAGCCTGGCCCGCCTCAGCGCCGAAGATCGCGCCGTGATCCGCGCCCTGGCCGGGGAAACGCTGGCCCGGTTCGGCTACGCCGACCAGGAGCCCGCCTCCGGGAAAACACCATGAACGCTGCGGCGGGCCGCCCTTCCTTTGCCTCCGGAGCCGTCACCCTAGTGACGGGCAACCTCGCGGCCCGGGCCCTGACCCTGTTGCTCATTCCAGTGGTGACCCGCTTGTTCCCGCCGGACGCCTTCGGAGTTTTTGCCGCGTTCGACGCCCTGTTGACCCTGCTCGGCGCGATATGCCACCTGCGCTACCCCATGGCCGTATTTCCGGCACGCAAGCGCGGACATGTGCGGGCCCTGGTGCTGCTCAGCCTGCTGGTGAGCCTGGGAGCCAGCCTGCTGGTGGGGCTGGCTGTGGCGTTTTTCCATGCTCCCCTGGCCGACATGCTGGGCATGGCGGACCACCCCGGAGTGCTTGTGTTCCTGGCTCCGGCCCTGTTTCTGGGGGCCGCCTCCTTCACCCTGCTGCAACTGGCCACCCGGGAACGCCGCTTTGCGGGCATGGCCGGAGCGCGCATCGGTTCCACCACGGTTGAACGGGGCGTGGGCATCGGCCTGGGACTGCTGGGCCGCGGCACGGCCGGATCCCTGATCTGGGGCCGCATGGCCGGACACGCGGCCAGCATCGCGATTTTGGCCACCCGGCCCAGCCACTCCCTGTGGCCCGTGCTCACCGCGCCCGGAACCTGGCTGCGGCTGGGCCGGGTGGCCCGGGAGTACCGTTCCTTTGCCCTGTATTCGCCGAGCGCCCTGTTGCACCAGGGAGGCATGGCCCTGCCGCCCCTGATTCTGGCCATGCAATTTTCCCCAGCCGTGGCCGGGCTCTATGCCCTGTGCCGCTCGGTACTGCGCGAGCCCATCAACCTGCTGGGCGACGCCCTGGCCCGGGCCATGTATGCCGAAATTTCAGACAAAATCCGCGCCCACCAGCCCATTGCCCCCTTTGTGGGCAAATTCACGGGATATGCCCTGGACCTTATTCTGGCCCCCATGGCCGTGGCCGCGGTCACGGCAGGCCCCTTGTTCGCCTTTGTCTTTGGGGAACAGTGGCGCCCTGCCGCTCCCTACGTTGCCTTATTGGCCGGTTTCTGGACCCTGACATTTTTATCCCGCCCACTGAGCTGCCTGTTCGACGTGTTGCACCGGCTGCGGCACCGGGCCGTTTTCGACACCGCCCTGTTCGCCGCCGGTCTGGCCGGTCTGCTGCTGGGCGCTCTGTTCGGTGGCCCGCTTTGGGCCGTGGGATGCTATGCACTGGCCGGGTCCCTGGTGCTCCTGGCGCGCATCGCCTGGCTCACGGCCCAGGCTCGGACCCCGGTCAGCGTATTTCTGCGCGGACTGATCCTGAAGACCCTGGCCGCCCTGCCCGTTACGGCCGCTGGCTGGGGATTGGCCCAATGGACCGGAGGCGCGGCTCTCCTGGCCGGAATTACAGGAATCCTGGTCCTGCACTATGCCGCGTTGCTCTTTTTCAATCCATCCCTTAAACAACAGATTATGGTCATGATCCCAC
>JAQVYA010000211.1 GCA_028708865.1 Desulfovibrio sp.
CAGATCATCCCCACGATGAGTACGCTGGAGACCGCCATGATGAACTTTTGAAATTTACCCAGAGCGCCCCAGAACGGAATGCGCGGCTGGTGTTCTATCGGTTGCATGAAGTTCCCCCCTTGCCTTGGGTGCGAGATTTGAAGAAGGCAATGGCGGCGCGACGGAGGAGGTTGGTCTTGGAGAGAGATTCCGCCGCGCCGCCTGCATCCGGCTTATTGGAGCGTCAGGGCACGTGGTATGCCTAGTACGAAGCCTTGATGCCTTCGAGCAGTTCCGGGGTCAGGCCTTTTTCCAGCCGGCTCCAGGCCTTTTCGCGCACGTAGGCGGCGCAGTCCTCGAGCTCCTGGGTGGTCAGCATGGTGACCTTGATTCCGGCCTCTTCAAGCTTTTTCCGGTACATCTGATCTTCGCTTTCAGCCATGAGGAAGGACTGCTGTCCCTCGTCCACAAAGGCAGCCTCGACCACCTTGCGGTCAGCCTCGGGGATGGACATGAACTTCTTCAGGTTCATGACGTACTGGGTGGCCTCGAAGTTCACGTTGTACTGGTAGTAGTATTTGATGACGTCGCGGAAGCCGAGGTAGTTCAGGTTCGGCGGTCCGCCGAGCCAGCCCTTGACCACGCCGGTTTGCAGAGCGGAGTAGGTATCGGCATAGGGCAGGGAGGAGGTGCGGAAGCCCAGTTCCTCGGCCCCGAACTTGAACACGTCCAGACCGGGAACGCGGATCAGCATTCCCTTTTCCGTGCCCGGCAGGGCGACGTTTTCCAGCGGCTCCACAGTACCCACGCCGAGGAAGCCCTCGCCGAAGTAGGAGAAGAACTTCACGCCCAGCTTTTCATGCATCTTGGCCATTTCGCGGGGCAGGAAGGCGTCCTTGTCGAAAATCTGGCGAATCTGGTCGTAGTCGCGGGCGATGTAGGGCAGGAAGCCGGCACCCAGGCGGGAGTCAAAGGACTCGGGCACGGTGATGTGGGCGGCGTCGATGGATCCGCGAATGACTTCCTCGTACAACTGGGAAGCGTCACCCAACTGGTTGGCCGGGTAAATCTTGACCTGCACGCGGCCTTCGGTTTCCTTTTCAATGCGGCTTTTGACCCGTTCCGCGGCCTTGTGTCCCATGTGTTCGATGGGGTGCTGGGTGGCGAGCTTGATGACGATGGGCCCGCTTTCGGCCTTGCCTTCGCCGCTGTCGCCGCCGCAGGCGGCCAGGGACAGCGCCGCGCACAGACAAAGCATCAATGTGAGCATGCGTTTCATGGTGAACCTTCTCTTGCTAAACATTCCTGTGCATTACTCCCGGTGAGTCCCGGGGTGTTCCTTCACCGGTTCCGGCGAACGCTCCGCCGGAGATGACCTTCCTAAGGCAGAAATCGTGCCACGAAGAAAAGATATACAATTTTAAGCAATTATGAACTGGCTGCCTTGATCGGTGGGGGGCGGAGCAGCAGAAAAGGCGGAGGGTGTTCACCAAAGCGGGACAGGGCTGTCCCGAAAAATGGGATTATCCCGCTTTTCGGGACCCGGAGTCATTTGGGATTGAGGTCGTGCTCCTTGAGCAGGGCGTAAAACCGGGTACGGGAAATGCCGGAGAGCTTGCAGGCGGTCTTGGCGTCTCCCCGGGCCAGCTCAAGCAGGTGGCGGAAATAGACCCGCTCTGCATGGGCCAGGCAGTGGCGGCGGTATTCCTTGAAATGAGGGAGGGGCCCGGCGAGCAGGGTTTCGGCAAAGTCAACGGATTGCGGTTCCGGAGTGCGCTCCGGGGCGGGGTCTGTTCCGCCGGAAATGGCGCGGCGGATGGCTTTGGCGCGGATGTCCACGGGCAGGTGTTCCGGGTAGATTACTTTTTCGTCGCCCACGCGCATGACCGTGCGTTCCAGGGTCTGGACCAGTTCCCGCACGTTTCCCGGCCAGTGGTAATTGCCCAGCACGGCCAGGAATTCCTCGGAAGCTCCGATGTCCTTCCGGTATTTGCGGCAGAGCCGTTCAAGATGAAAGCGGCAGAGATCGGGAATGTCTTCCAGGCGTCGGCGCAGGGGCGGCAGAGGAATGGCGCAGGCCTTGATGCGGTAGTACAGGTCACTGCGGAACTGGCCTGTGGCGCACATTTCTTCAAGGTCGCGGTTGGTGGCGGCCACGAGTCGGAAGTCGCTGGAAAGTTCCTTGGTGCTTCCCACGGGCCGGTACCGTTTTTCCTGGAGCACGCGCAGAAAGTTGGCCTGGACGGCCTGGGGCAGTTCTCCCACTTCGTCCAGGAAAAGGGTACCCCCGTCCGCCTGTCCCACCAGACCGATGCGCGAGGCTTCCGCCCCGGTGAACGATCCCTTGACGTGGCCGAAAAGTTCGCCTTCCGCTAGGCTGGCGGAGAGGGAGGCGCAGTCCAGGACCACGAAGCTGCCGTTGGCGCGCGGACTGTTTTCGTGGATGGTCCGGGCCACCACCTCCTTGCCGGTGCCGGTTTCTCCGCTGATGAGCACTCCGGCGTCTCCGGACGAGGCCACGGCAATATTTTCCAGGACCTGTTGCAAGGCCCGGCTTTCGCCCACGAGTTCCTCGCGCCGGAGATTGCAGAACGCGGGACGGCCGTCCTTGGCGCGGTAGCGCAGGGCGCGATCCATGGAGAACATGATCTGTTGGAGGGTGCTGGTCTTTTCGATGTAGTCCCAGGCTCCGTTCTGGATGGCCAGTTCCGCGCCGTCCGGATCGCCCAGGCCCGTGATGATGATCACCACCGGGGCGCACGGGGCCTGCCGGATCGGCTCCAGGGCGTCGATGCCGCTGCCATCGGGGAGCCGCACGTCCAGAAACACGAGGTCCACAGGGTGGGAGGCGAGCAGGTCCAGCCCTTGGGCAAGCGTGGCGGCCGTGTGCGCCTTGTGATTTGCGTCCTCGGCCAGCTGGCTGATGATGGTGCGGATGTCCAGGTCGTCATCCA
>JAQVYA010000212.1 GCA_028708865.1 Desulfovibrio sp.
TGGGGACGGCCTCGTCCGGGTCGGGTTCGGCCGCGCCACAGAGGCAGCGTTCCCGGATGCGCGTGGCCAGCCGGTCTAGTCCGTGACCCGTGCGGGCAGAAACGTCGAGCAGTTCCAGGCCGAGAGAGGGTAGGGTTTGGGTTGGATGTGGCGTTGCCGGGGGCTGGTCTTGTTTGTTCACCACCACCAGGGTGCGTCCCGGGGCTAAGGTGGCGGCGGATTTCTGTTCAGCCGGATTTAGCGGGCGTGAGCCGTCCACCACAAAGAGCACCAGCTCGGCTCGGGCCGCCAGATCACGGCTGATCTCCATGCCGGCGGCTTCCACTTCGTCTACGGGGCGATCCGTGAATTCGGCTTCAACCTGGTCGCGCAGACCCGCTGTATCCACGATGCGTACGCGCAGACCGTCCAAAAGCAGATGCTCTTCAATGTAATCCCGGGTGGTGCCGGGGCGGTCCGTGACGATGGCCCGTTCCCGTCCCAGCAGGGCGTTCAGCAGGCTGGATTTGCCGGTGTTGACGCGGCCGGCCAGGACCACCATGACCCCTTCGCGCCAGGCCCGGGCGCGTTCCATCCCGGCCAGCAGTCCCTGGACCCCCTGACGCACGGAGGCCACTTCTTGCAGCAGTTCTTTCGGGGGCAGGCAGTCCACGTCTTCTTCGGGAAAGTCAACGGCCAGACAAAGCTGGGCGCGCAGCCGCTCCAGTTGGGTGCGCAGGTCGTGCACGCGGCGGCCCAGTCCTCCGGCCAGTTTGGCCTGTGCCAGGTGCAGGGCGGCCCGCCCCGGGGCCGCAATGAGTTCGGCCACGGCTTCGGCCTGGGTCAGGTCCAGGCGACCGGCGAGAAAGGCACGCAGAGTAAATTCGCCGCGTTCCGCCATCCGCGCCCCGTGTTCCAGGAGCAGGTCGAGAATGGCGGCCGGCGCCGCGTCGCCGCCGTGGCAGTGGATTTCCAACACATCTTCGCCGGTATAGGAGTGGGGGCCGGGCATGTAGGCGGTCAGGACTTCATCCACCACGCGGCCCTGGGCCGTGCGGATGGTTCCGAAGTGCAGCAGGCGCGGAGTAAAGTCCCGGAATCCTGGCTGGGAAGAGTGAAACAACCCCAGACCCAGCGTCCGGGCTTGGGGGCCGCTGATGCGCAACACAGCCACGCCACCGGCACCCGGCGGCGTGGCGATGGCGGCAATGGTATCCTTGCGGCGGGAGGCAAAAGCCTCGTGGGACCGGGAAGCGTTCATGCAAACCTCGTGGGCGCGTTCCGCTCACGGCGGAGATTTTGCGTGCCCGGGGTGCGGCTCGTCATGCACGGGCCGCCGTTGAAATATGGAGATTTCGCAGGCCGGGGAGTGTCCGCCGTGGTCGAGGAAAAAGGGGTGGAAGGGCGTCGATTCCCTGCCACCCCTTATTGCTCGCTTGGGCTCCGGACGTACTACCGGCTGCGCCGTTTGGGCAGGATCAGCACGCGTTTGAGCGGGCCTTCTCCCTTGGACCGGGTCAGCACTCCGGGCATTTCCTGCACCGTGAGGTGCACCACTCGGCGATGGTACGAACTCATGGGCTTGGTGCTTTGGGTGCGTTTGCTCTTGATGGCCTTTTCCGCCAGACGGCGGGCATGGGCCCGGAGCTTTTCATCCTGGCGTTCGCGGTAGTCTCCGGTGTCGAGCTGGACGCGCACCGCTGTTTCCATGCGTCGGGAGACGATCCGGTTGATCAGGTACTGCAAGGCGGACAGGGTTTGCCCTTCCCGGCCGATGATCAATCCGGAGTGTTCCTCGTCGTCGATCATCACATGCACGCGATCCGGCTTGACCGTGATCTCCAGCTTGGGATCCGGGCTGAGGCTTTGCAACAGCTTCAGGGCTGCCTCGCGGACCACGGCTTCCAATTCTTCCTTATCCAGGCCTTCCAGTAGAGGGGGCCGGGTGCCGTTGCCCGCGGCCTCGGCTTCTCGGGCGGGCGTGTCCTGCTCCGGGGCGGCTTCGGCTTCGTCCTCCGGGAAATCGGGAACAAGGTCCCGATCCGCGGGGACGGGCGCGGGGTTCGCGTCGTGCACGGGCTTTCGGGGCGGATATTGCGGCTTGTCCTGCCCTTCCGGGAGGCGTTGCTCCTGGACCGGGTCGCTCGGGCCGTCAACGGTTTCGGGGCCGCGGTCCCGAGGCTGGCGGGGGCTGTCTGCCCCGGCTCCGGTTTGCTTTTTCTTCGGTGCTTGCTGTTCGGGTTTGTTGTTTTTGTTCTGGCGATCCGGCTTGGAAGCCTGGGAATCATCCGTTTTTTGGGGTCCGGTTTGCTTGGGCTTGCGGGGGGCATCCTGCGTGAACGCGGCTTTGATGCCTCCGCGCGGCCGGGCCTTGACCGAGGCTTTGCGTACGCCCACGAGGCCGAAGATGCCTGTGGAACCGCCGCTGATGATCTCGATCTCCAGTTTGGCGCGCGGCATGTCGTAATGCTCGCACGCGGCTTGGATGGCTTCGTCCAGGGTCTTGCCCTGGAATTCCTTGAACTCACTCATGTGCTTCCTCTTGTGTGACGGACTAGGCGGCCTTCCTGCGCTTGCCGCTATGGGCGATCCACCACTGCTGCGCTATGGAGAGTACGTTGTTGCACAGCCAGTACACCACGAGTCCTGCCGGGAATTGCAGGAATAGGAACGTGAAGACCACGGGCATGATGTACATGATTTTCTTTTGGGTGGGGTCGCCCGTCGTGGGCGTCATCAGCTGCTGTAGGAACATGGTGGCTCCCATGATCAGCGGCGTGATGTAGTAGGGGTCCTTGGCAGACAGGTCGGCCAGCCAGACCATGTCGGTAAAGGGCAGGGTGTCGATGAACCCGGCGTGGCGCAGCTCGATGGCGCCGAGCAGAGCCTTGTACAGGCCGAAGAAGACCGGAATCTGCACCAGCATG
>JAQVYA010000100.1 GCA_028708865.1 Desulfovibrio sp.
TGTGGTGCCCTGCACGCTGGAATTCCTTGACCACGCCTCGATCAACTACATTGAAGACTACGTGAAAATCGGCCTCCCCCGTGATGCCGGGGCCATGCTGCTCATCGAGGTGGACGGCCACCCCGCCCAGGTGGAAGAGGATGCCGCCAAGGTGGAAGAAATCTGCAAGCAGAACAAGGCCGCTTCCGTGACCGTGGCCGAAGACGCCGCCCAGCGCGACGCCGTGTGGCAGGCCCGTCGAGATGCTCTGCCCGCCCTGGCCAACCTCAAGCCCACCTGCGTGCTGGAAGACGCCACGGTGCCTCGGTCCAAAATTCCTGCCATGATCGACGTGCTCGGCCAGATCAGCAAAAAATATGACCTGACCATCGGCACCTTCGGCCATGCCGGTGACGGCAACCTGCACCCCACCATCCTTACGGACAAGCGCGACAAGGCCGAATGGGAACGCGTGGAAAAGGCCATTGACGAAATCTTTGACAAGGCCTTGAGCATGGGCGGCACCCTGTCCGGCGAACACGGCATCGGCATGGCCAAGTCCAAGTACATGGCCAACGAAACCACCCGTGGCACTCTGGCGTACTCCCGCCGCATGAAGTCGGTGCTCGACCCCAAGGGCATCCTCAATCCCGGCAAGATCATCAGCTGGTAAGGAGGAGATCATGGCTGACATCAATCAACTCGCGACCATGCTCAAAGAGCTGGACGACCAACTGGCCAACTGCATGAAATGCGGTATGTGCCAGGCGGTTTGCCCCATATTCAAGCGTACCGGTAAGGAAGCCGACGTGACCCGCGGCAAGCTGGCCCTCCTGGAAGGGCTTGCCGGGGAAATCCTCAAAGACGCCGAAGGAGTCAACGAACAGCTCAACCGTTGCCTGCTCTGCGGCACCTGCCAGGCCAACTGTCCCAGCGGTGTGCAGATCGTGGACATCTTCCTGAAGGCCCGCACCATTCTGACGGGCTACTTCGGCCTGTCACCGGCCAAGAAGGTCATTTTCCGCCGGCTGCTGGCCCATCCCGGCCTGTTCAACCTGCTCACCGGCATGGCGAGCAAGTTCCAGGGCATGTTCATCAAGCCCGCGGACCAGATCATCGGCTCCTCCTGCGCCCGCTTCAGTGCGCCCGTTGTGGAGGACAGACACTTCCGCGCACTGGCTGCCAAGCCCTTCCGCAAGCAGGTGCCGTCCCTGGACGAACCCGCCGGCAAGAGCGGACTGCGCGTGGCGTTTTACCCCGGTTGCGTGGTGGATAAGATGTATCCGGAAGTGGGGAACGCCTCTCTGAAAGCCTTGCATCACCACGGTGTGGGTGTATACATGCCCTCGGGTCAGTCCTGCTGCGGCATTCCCGCCCTCTCCAGCGGCGACAGCCAAAGCTTTGAGGAAATGGTGCGCCACAACCTGGCCAAGTTCCGCAACGCCAGCTTCGACTACCTGCTCACGCCCTGCGCCACCTGCACCTCCACCATCAAGGAGGTCTGGCCTACCATGTTCAAGGGCTCGGACGCCGACGTGAAAGCGCTTCAGGAAATTGCCGACAAGACCATGGACATCAGCCAGTTCCTGGTGGATGTTATTGGTGTGAAAATGCAAAGCGGGTCTTCCAAGGCCCCCAAGATCACGTATCACGACCCCTGCCACCTCAAGAACTCCCTGGGAGTCACGGCCCAGCCGCGTACGCTGCTCAAGGCCAACCCCGGGTACCAGTTCGTCGAAATGGCCGAGGCAGGTGTTTGCTGCGGCTGCGGCGGCAGCTTCACCGTAAACCATCATGAATTGTCCAAGGAAATAGGAAATCGTAAAGCCGACAACGTCATCGCCTCGGGCGCGGACATTGCCGCCACTTCCTGCCCCGCCTGCATGATCCAACTCACGGACATGCTCTCCCACAGAGGCAAGGGGGTGCGCGTCAAACACGTCATCGAATGCTACGCGGAGATGATCAGTTCGGCGGACTAACCGAACAAGCAAGGAAAATCAGCCCATGTCCAAAAACCTGTATGTCACCGCCACGGGGCCGCGAAGCGGCAAATCCGCCATTGCGCTCGGCCTGATGCAACTGCTTTCCGGCCATTTGCGCAAGGTCGCCTTTTTTCGGCCCATCATCCAGGCGAACGAAGGCAGGGATCACGACATCAGCCTGATCCTTTCCCAGTTCAACCTCAATCAGGACTATGAAAGCGCCTATGCCTTCACCCTGAGCGAGGCTCGGGAAAAGATCAGCTCCGGTCAATACGCCCAGCTTCTGGAAGACATCCTGGAAAAGTACAAACGGCTCGAAGGCCAGTACGACTTCGTGCTCTGCGAAGGCACGGATTTCCAGGGTCAGGACTCCGCCTTTGAATTCGACCTCAACGCGGACATCTGCGCCAACCTGGGCGCTCCCGCACTGATGGTCTGCAACGGCAACGGCGGCCAGACCCCGCGGGACATCACCCGCTCGGCCCAGCTGAATGTGGAGGCCCTGGAAGAAAAAAGCGTGGACGTGACCGCCTGCATCGTGAACAAGCTCAAGGCGGACGCCGACGTACGGGAAATCACCCAGAACATCCGCTGCGTGGCTCGCTGCGATGAGCCGCTGCTCGTCTACGCCATCCCCGAAGTGGATGCTCTGGGCAAGCCCACTGTGGGCGATGTGGGTAAATGGCTGAACGCCCGCTCCCTCTTCAGTGAGGATGGTCTGGACAATCTGGCCCAGACCTACATCATCGCGGCCATGCACATCAGCCACTTCCTCGAATACCTTGAACCCGGCGGGCTGATCATCACGCCCGGCGACCGTTCGGACATCATCCTCTCCAGCCTGGCCTCCCGCCTCTCGTCCAATTACCCGGACATCTCCGGCATCGTGTTGACGGGCGGCCTGGAGCCTTCGGAGAGCGTCAAGAAGCTGATCATGGGCTGGACCGGTGTGCCCGTGCCCGTGCTCAGCGTCAAGGAGTCCACCTTCCCCACCGTAGAACGCCTGAGCATGCTGTACGGCCGCATCGACCCCGAGGACGACAAGCGGATCGCCACGGCTCTGGGCGCCTTCGAACAGCACGTGGACGTGGACGAGCTGCGCAACCGTCTGGTGACGCGCCGCTCCAGCCGCGTAACCCCCAAGATGTTCGAATATGGCTTGGTGGAGAAGGCCCGAAGCCATAAGCAGCGTATCGTGCTGCCCGAAGGCTCGGGTGAACGCATTCTGCGCGCGGCGGACATCCTGCTGCGGCGCGGCGTGGCCGACATCACTCTGCTCGGCCGTCCCGACGATATCCGTTCCAAAGCATCACGTCTGAGCCTGGACATTTCCGGGGCGGATGTGGTGCTCCCCGAAGAGTCGGACCTGCTGGACGATTACGCCCAGACCTACTTTGAGCTGCGCAAGCACAAGGGCATCCGCGAAGTGGACGCCCGCGACCGCATCATTGATCCGACCTACTTCGCCACCATGATGGTGCATAAAGGCTATGCCGACGGCATGGTGTCCGGCTCGGTAACCACCACCGCCGCCACCATTCGCCCGGCCTTCGAGTTCGTCAAGACCAAGCCGGGCGCCTCCATCGTGTCCAGCGTGTTCCTGATGTGCCTCAAGGACCGCGTCCTGGTTTACGGCGACTGCGCCGTGAACCCGAACCCCAACGCCAAACAGTTGGCGGAGATCGCGGTGGGCTCGGCCGAGACCGCCCGCATCTTCGGGGTGGAACCCCGCGTGGCCATGCTCTCCTACTCCACAGGCTCGTCCGGCAAGGGTGCGGATGTGGAAAAGGTCATCGAAGCAACAGCCATTGCCAAAGAACTGGCTCCGGATCTGCTCATCGAAGGTCCCATCCAGTACGACGCGGCCATCGACGCCGAAGTGGCCAAGACCAAGCTGCCCTTCAGCGAGGTGGCGGGCAAGGCCACGGTGTTCATCTTCCCCGACCTGAACACCGGCAACAACACCTATAAGGCCGTGCAGCGCGCTTCCGGCGCCGTGGCCATCGGGCCCGTGCTTCAGGGTCTGAACAAGCCCGTGAACGACCTGTCCCGCGGCTGCACTGTTCCCGATATCGTCAACACCGTGGCCATCACCGCCATCCAGGCGCAGGCCGAAAAAGGACTCCTCTAGGCAACACTATGAAAGTACTTGTAATCAACGCGGGAAGCTCGTCCATTAAATACCAGATGCTGGACATGACCGATGAGCACGTCATGGCCTCCGGTTTGGTGGAGCGTATCGGCGAGCCCTCGGGCGCGCTGGTCTACAAAGCATTCCCGGATACGGAAAAAGAAGCCAAGACCACCCTGGAACAGCCCATCCCCGAGCACGAGACCGGCATGAAGCTGGTCATCGACCTGCTCACCCACCCGGAAAAGGGCGTTATCAAGGATGTCAGCGAGATCGGCGCCGTGGGGCACCGCATCGTGCACGGCGGGGACAAGTTCCATGCCCCGGCCATCGTGGACGACGAAGTGGAGCAGGCCATCGAGGACACCATCCTCATGGCCCCGCTGCACAACCCCGCACACCTGGCGGGCATCCGGACCGCCAAACGCTTCTTCCCCGACGTGCCCCAGGTGGTGGTGTTCGACACCGCCTTCCACCAAGGCATGGAGCCCAAGGCCTACATGTACGCCATGCCCTATGAAATGTACGAAAAGCTGCATGTGCGCCGCTACGGCGCCCACGGCACCTCGCACAAATTCGTGGCGGACGAGGCGGCCCGGTTGATGGGTAAAAAGCCCGAGGACTGCAATCTCATTACCCTGCACCTGGGCAATGGCTGCTCCATGAGCGCCGTCAAGGGCGGAAGATGCGCGGACACTTCCATGGGCCTGACCCCTCTGGCCGGGCTGATCATGGGCACCCGTTGCGGTGACGTGGACCCCGCGGTCTACGCCTACCTGGAGCGCGCCCAGGGATTGAAGCTGTCCGAAATCGACATGATCATGAACAAGAAATCCGGTCTGCTGGGACTGTGCGGCATGAACGACATGCGCGACATCCACGCGGCGGTGGAAAAGGGCGATGAAAAAGCCGCCCTGGCCCTGGATATGGTCACCTACCGCAACCGGAAATACATCGGCTCTTATCTGGCGGCTCTGGAAGGCAAGGTGGACGCCATCGTGTTCACCGCCGGCATCGGCGAAAACGACGACATTGTCCGGGCCATGAGCGTCCAGGGCCTGGAAGCCCTGGGCATCAAAATCGACCCGGAAAAGAATGCAGTCCGCTCCAAGGGAGCCCGCGCCGTGCACGCCGCCGACAGCCGCGTACAGATTTGGGTCATTCCCACCAACGAAGAACTGGAAATCGCGCGCCAGACACGCGACCTCGTCGCGGGGAACTGAGCGCGAAAGGAAGCGCCATGAGCGATCATATTGAGCTGTTCAAGGAAAAGGCCAAGCTGGTCTCCGCCCAGGTCACGGAAGTGGCCTCAATGGACGAGGCGTACCAGTTTGTCGTGGATCTCTGCGACAAAAAGGAAGCCTGTCAGCTGATGATGTCCGGCTGCGCCGAGGCGGTCTCCGACCCGGCGCAGGAGCTTTGCGACACCAAACAGCGCAAGGTGGTGGCCGCGCCGAACCTGGAAGAAGCCGACTTCGAAAAACTGGCCGCGCTTTGCAAGGCTCAGGATTTCGACTGCATCCGCCAGGGCATGCGCCAGCATCTGGGCGGTATTGACATCGGCTTCACCGTTTGCCAGGGCGGCATCGCGGAAACCGGCACTCTGATGCTGGAATCCAACGACGAGGAAGTGCGTCTGGCCACCATGGTGGCCGAGCACCATGTCGCCGTATTGCCCAAATCCCTGATCAAAGCGGATTCCTATGATCTTGAGCAGGAGTTGGGTGAACGCCTGGGCAATGGTCCAAGCTACACGGCCCTGATCACGGGACCGTCCCGCACCGCCGATATCGAACGCGTCCTGGCGCTCGGCGTACATGGGCCCCTTGAACTTCACATCCTGCTTCTGGAGGCCTAGCCATGCAAAACGCCAAAGATCTGAAGGATTATCGTTCCGAGCTGCGGGAATCTCTGGACAACGAATTCCTGCGCAAGACTCTGGACACCTTTGCCGTGTCCTACCGCGCCGGTCGTGCCAACGCCTTCAAGGACGTGGACGTCAAGGCGCTGATCAAGGAGATCGCCGACGGCAAGGACGAAGCCGGCCAGCACATGGACGAGCTCTTCCAAGAGTTCAAGAAAAACGCGGAAGCCGCCGGAGTGCACGTGCACCTGGCCAAGGATGCTGACGAAGCCAACCGCATCATCGGCGAAATCGCCCAAAAGGCGGATTGCAAGAAGATCGTCAAGTCCAAGTCCATGACCGCCGAGGAAACCCTGCTCAACCACCATCTCGAGGACCTCGGGCTGGAGGTGACGGAAACGGACCTGGGTGAATGGATCATCCAGCTGCGCCACGAAGGCCCGACTCATATGGTCATGCCCGCCATTCACCTCTCCCGCTTTCAGGTGGCTGACCTATTCGGAGACGTGACCGGCAAGGAGCAGGAAACCGACATCGAAAAGCTGGTCAAGGTGGCCCGTCGGGAACTGCGACGCAAATACGCCGAGGCCGATATGGGCATTTCCGGTGCCAACTTCTGTCTGGCCGAATCCGGAACCATCGGCATCGTCACCAACGAGGGCAACGCCCGTCTGGTGACCACCTTGCCGCGGGTCCACGTGGCCCTGGCCGGCCTGGACAAGCTCACCCCGACCCTGCACGACGCCCTGCGCGTGCTCAAGGTGCTGCCCAAAAACGCCACGGGCCAGGCCCTGACCTCTTACGTCACCTGGATCACCGGTGCCAACCAATGTCTGGCGGCCCAGGACGAACGCAAGGAAATGCACGTGGTCTTTCTGGACAACGGCCGCACGGCCCTGGCCAAGGACCCGATCTTCAAGGAAGTTCTGCGCTGCGTGCGCTGTGGTGCCTGCGCCAACGTCTGCCCGGTGTACCGCCTGGTGGGCGGACACAAGATGGGGCATATCTACATCGGCGCCATTGGCTTGATCCTGACCTACTTCTTCCACGGCCGGGACAAGGCCCGCAACCTGGTGCAAAACTGCATCAACTGCGGTGCCTGCGCCGATGTCTGCGCTGCGGGCATTGATCTGCCACGGTTGATCAAGGAAATCCACGCCCGCATCCAGGACGAGGAAGGCCACCCCATGAGCTCGGTGCTCCTGGGCAAGGTGTTGACCAACCGCAAACTCTTCCACCGCCTGCTCAAGACGGCCCGCTGGGCCCAGGCCCCGGTGAAGGAGAAAAACGGCTTTTTGCGCCACCTGCCCATGGTCTTTGCCAAGGAGCAGAACTTCCGCGCCCTGCCCGCCATTGCGGACAAGGCCTTCCGCGACCTCTGGCCCGACATCAAGCCCAACGTGGCCGCGCCAAAATACAAGGTGGCCCTGTTCTCCGGATGCGTTCAGGACTTTGTCTACCCGGACCAGCTCACCGCCACGGTTCGCTCCTTTGACGGACATGACGTGGCCGTGGACTTCCCCATGGAACAGTCCTGCTGCGGGCTGCCCGCCCAGATGATGGGCGAACTGAAGGCGGCGCGCGACGTGGCCAGGCAGAACATCCGTGCCTTTGAACAGAGCGATGCCCGGTACGTGATCTGCTCCTGCGCTTCCTGCGCCTCCCACCTCAAGCACGGCTACGTCAAGCTGCTTCAGGGAGACCATGTCTGGGAGCCCCGCGCCAAGGCGTTTGCGGAAAAGATCATTGACTACAGCTCGTTCATGAGCGATGTGCTTCAGGTCCAGCCCAACGAGTTCCAGGACAAGGGCAGCAAGGTTACCTACCATGCCCCCTGCCACCTCTGCCGTGGACTGAACGTGAAGGACGCCCCGCGCGACCTGATGCGCACGGCAGGTCTTGACTACGAGCCCTGCAATGAGGAAGAAGTCTGCTGCGGCTTCGGTGGAACCTTCTCCATGAAGTTCCCGGAGCTGTCGTCCGAGCTGTTGAACAAGAAGCTGTCCGACGCCGAGGCTACCGGTGCCGAGGAACTGCTCACCGACTGCCCGGGCTGCATCATGCAGTTGCGCGGCGGCGTGGAGCGTCGCGGCTCCTCCCTCAAGGTCCGGCACATTGCCGAGGCCGTGGCCGAGCAGCGCAAGAAATAACACCTCCTTATCCCGAACGCCGGGCCGCTTTGGCGGTCCGGCGCATCGGGGCAGGGAGGGAAAACCGCAAGGAGAAAAGACGCATGAAGGAAATTCGCAAAGCCGCCAAGGAACGCTTCCAGGGAACGTGCCGTGTCTGCGCCGTGTGCGACGGCCAGGTCTGTTCGGGCGAGGTCCCGGGTATGGGCGGCTTGGGGACAGGCGCTTCCTTCCGGGCCAACGTGACCGCCCTGGCCCGGTACCGCTTCAATATGCGCCTCATCCACGATGTGACCGAGCCGGATACTTCCGTGCAGATTCTCGGCGAGACTCTGGACATCCCGGTCCTGGCTGCGCCCATTGGCGGTGTTTCCTTCAACATGGCCGACGCCATGCCCGAAGAGGACTACATCCTCTCCAAGCTCCAAGGATGCCGGGACGCCGGAATCATGGGCTGTACCGGCGACGGCGTGCCCGATTTCATCCACCAGAGCGGCTTTGCCGCCATCCGCGCCGTGGAAGGCAAGGGCATTCCGTTCATCAAGCCCTGGGAGGATGAGGAACTTTTCCAGAAGCTGGATCTGGCCGCGGAAACCGGCACCGGCATCATCGGCATGGACATTGATGCGGCCGGTCTGATCACGTTGCGGCTCATGGGCCGTCCGGTTTCGCCCAAGACTCCGGCCCAGTTGAAAGAAATCATCGGCCACACGGACATGAAGTTCATCCTCAAGGGCATCATGACCCCTGATGAAGCGCGCCTGGCCGTGGATTGCGGCGCGGATGCCATTGTTGTTTCCAACCACGGCGGCCGGGTCCTGGACCATACGCCCGGCGTGGCCGAGGTGCTGCCCGCGGTTTCCAGCGCAGTAGAGGGTCGGGCCGTTGTCCTGGCGGACGGCGGAGTACGTACCGGCGCGGACATTCTCAAGCTGCTGGCTCTGGGGGCGGACGCCGTCATGATCGGTCGTCCCTTCTCCGTGGCCACGGTGGGCGGCGGTCGCGAAGGTGTTGCCAAGTATGTGCAAACATTGAAGACTCAGCTGGCGCAGGCCATGGTCATGACCGGCACGGCCAGCGTATCCGCCGTGGATCGTTCTGTTATTTTTGAAAGTATGTAAGGAAAATCTTATTGACTTGTATCCCCGCACCATTATGAATTGATAGAAGAGAGGGGTAGTATCATGATCAAACACATCGTCATGTGGAAGCTGCAATCCGAAGCGCTGAACGCCACTGCCGAGGAGAACGCCGCCAAGATGAAGACCATGCTGGAAGCCTTGCAAGGCGTGGTGCCGATGCTTCGCCGCATCGAGGTCAGCCACGACATCCGCGAGTCCGATCCGCAATGCGACGTCCTGTTGTATTCGGAATTCGACTCCATGGAGGACCTCAAGGCCTACGCCGTGCATCCCGCCCACCTGGAATGCGTGGACTTCATCAAACAAGTTGTCAGCGAACGCCGCGTCGTGGACTACGCCAGCTAACCGCAGCCTCCCCCCGCTTCGACCGCAACCCCTGTGACACGGACCGGCCCGGCCGGTCCTGGTTGCGGCGTGCGCCCGATTTTTCGGCACGCCGCGTAGGTTCCCATGCGCGAAGCGCGGACCAAAGCAACGGAGGAACAGGAAAATGACCTGTCATTACAACCCGAACAACAAGCGAATTGTGTGCAAGTGGACCGAACCGGTCAAGTTCGTCATGGACAAGAAGGAAGGTGTACTTTCCAAGGTTCGAACCATCAACGTCAACGTGAACAAGGATGGCCGCGTCAAGAGCCGCGACGAAAAGCGGCATGCCGACCACCCCATGTTCCCCATCGTGCGCCAGTTCAGCGATGAACTGCGACGCATCAACTTCTTTGAGGTCGGGCATCAGCACGTCTGCGAATGCTGCGGCAGCAAGGAAAACGTAACCCCGCACTTCGATGTGCAGGAACGGAGGCTGATCTGGCGCTGCGCCGACCCCATCGTCTGCTCGCAAAACCAGACGTCCACCCCGTAACTCTCCCGCTGTAACGGAAGGTATCTGCCTGCCTTCCACGCTCTCATTCCGGCTCTGCCTTTTGTCGCCCCTCTCCGGAATCGGTTTGTCGCACTGATTCCGGGAGGTCTTGTGCAAGGTTTGACTTCCCGAGTCAAAAACTGCAAATTTGATTCACACTGCGCGGCTGCGGCCCTTTGCCAGACCATGGCACCGCTCGCCGAGCCGCAGGAATCGCGGTTCCGCCCTCCAGAAAACTGCTGCCTGCCGGATTTCCCGGCCAACGCGGCATGAAGGGAATTCGGTCCGCACAGCGCAACAGGATCGGCATGTCTTCGGGATCCAGTCCACGCCAGCTTGCGGACCAATTCGCCGCATTGCTTTATCCGCCCCGGGTGGCTGATGAAGATGTAGACCACGCGGCCCTGGTGCGCGGCCTGGGCCTGGGCGAGGAACTCCGGCGCTCCACTGGCGCGAATCTGCCTGCGACCGACCATGCCGCACTAGCCGAAGCGGCCGTCCACCTCTACAACCTCCTGGCCACACGCCGCAGCGGTTCCATGCCCAAAATAGCCGTCAGCGGCCTGCTGCGCCTGGGGCGGCCCGGCTGGCTCATGACCCGCCGCCTGCTCTTACGGGGTACGCTGGGAACGGAAGCCGTCGGTCCTCTGCTGGAATCCCTGCCTCCGCATTGCGGACTGGGACTGCTCCAGGTCTGTTTGTCCGGGCCTAAGCCGCCTTCCAAACAACTTTTACCCTGGGTAGAGCCCCTGGCCAAAAAACTTTGCTCTCGTCCCCTGGATGAGGTGGTCCCCTTTTTTCTCGAACTGGAGGCGGAGCAGGACTCCCTGGCCCCGGTCCTCGGTGCTGCGCTCCGTCACGATTCACTTCTCCAGGAGTTGCAGCAGGGTCTGGAATCCCCTCAGGGAGACCCCGCAGCCGTATGGGACCTAAGCGCCATCTGCATCCGGCATCTGGAGGCATCCACTCTCGTTCCCACGCTGGCAAACGCGTTGCTGCATCCGGCAATCCCGACATCTGCTCAACGCATCACCCAACTGGCACGTACAGCCGGGCCTGGCAACACCGCGGCCATCAAAACCTTGCAACAGATCATCCGGCGCGGTGCTGCAGCAACCATCCCGGCCTGCATCGCCGCCCTGGCACAACTTTCCTGGCCCGGAACCGGACGACTCGCAGCGCGGCTGCATTGCAAATCAAAACGCTTAGCCCGCGCTCTGGCGGTCGTGGCCAGCCAATTGCCACCGGCCGCATATCAGCAATACCTGCACCATCTTCCCGAAGCGGAACGCCCTGTTCTGGAAGCCGGCGTGGTGCGGGCCAGCTCCCGGGTGCAGCCTGCATTTGTCCAAGCCCGCACCCGGACTGACCGCACCCTGCCCAAAGAATCACAGCGCCAACTCCAAAGCACCTTTTCCGCCCAGCACGGTCCATTTCCGGATGCCTGGCAAGCCGTGCCGGAACCAGCCACCGGTCCCATTCGTACGCAGCGCGGCAGCGGCCTGTTGTCCCGGCTACTGCCAACCAAAAAAAATTCCCTGGCCGACCTCCTGGAGCGGTCCCACAGCCCGCGCGATAAATCCTTGCCGGGTTCGGAGCTGCGCAACGCCGCCCTCACGGGCCGGACCCTTACCAACCTGAATCTGAGCGGCTCCTACTTGGAACAAACCCAGATCATCCGCACCAATTTCTCCGGCATGGACTTTTCCAACGCCACCTTTCTGGAAGCCGACTTCACCGGGTGCACCTTC
>JAQVYA010000101.1 GCA_028708865.1 Desulfovibrio sp.
CGAGGTCATCGGCAAAAACAAGATCGACGCCGCCCTGACCACGGACAAGCAGCGGATCATGAACCAGACCCGCGAGCTGATGCAGCAGATCTTGGACATGTACAACACCGGAATCTTACTCGTGAACCTTCAGATGCAGAACGTGCATCCGCCGAACGAGGTCATTGACGCGTTCAAGGACGTGGTCAGCGCCCGCGAGGATCGCGACCGACTCAAGAACGAGGCCGAAGCCTACCGGCGGGACATCCTGCCCCGCGCCGGCGGCCGGGCCGAAGCCATGGTCCGCGAGGCCGAGGCCTTCAAGGCCATGCAAGTGCTCGGTGCCGAGGGTGACGCCTCCCGGTTCAAGGCCGTGGCCGATGAGTACAAAAAGGCCAAGGACGTGACCCGCACCCGCCTGTACCTGGAAACCATGGAACGCGTGCTCCAGAATCCGGACACGGAAAAGCTGATTCTTTCGGACGACGCCCTGAGCAAATCCGTCCCGTACCTGCCGCTGGGCCAACTGCCGCGCCAGCCCCAGGCCGGTACCGGCAAACAGGGAGGTGCCCAGTGAAACGCTCCGCCCTCGTCATTCTGATCCTCGTCTTCATCGGCGTGGTTTCGATCATGGAATGCGCCTACACCGTGGACCAGACCGAACGCGCCATCGTGCTCCAGTTCGGACGGCCCGTAGGCGATGACTCCTACGGCCCGGGCCTGCATTTCAAGATGCCCTTTATTCAGGACGTGATCTACTTCGACTCCCGCATCCTGGATTACGACGCCAAGCCCGAAGAAATCCTCACCGAGGATAAAAAGAACATGGTCGTGGATTCCTACGCCAAATGGCGCATTGTGGATCCCCTGACCTTTTACCGGAAATTCAAGACCATCCCGAGCGCCCTGGTGCGTCTGGACGACGTGGTGCGCGGCCAGCTCCGAGAAGTGCTCGGCCGTTACGAACTCAAGGAAATCGTAGCCCATAAGCGCAAGGACCTGCTTGAGGAAGTCACCATCCGCACCCGCAAACAATTGGCCGCCTTCGGCATTGACGTGGTGGACGTCCGCATCCGCCGCACGGACCTGCCGCCCGAGAACCAGCGCGCCATCTTCAACCGCATGCGCGCCGAGCGTGAACGCCAGGCCAAGCAGTACCGCGCCGAGGGACAAGAAATGGCGGCAAAGATTCGCGCCCAGGCGGACAAAGAACGCGCCGTGATTCTCTCTGAAGCCCAAAAACAGGCCCAGATCATTCGCGGTGAAGGCGAAGCCGAAGCCACGACCATCTATGCCAAGGCCCTGGAAGAAGCGCCGAGCTTCTACGAGTTCAAGCGCAGCCTGGAAGCCTACGAAAAAAGCCTCAAGGAAAATACCCGGGTCATCATGACCCCCAATTCCCCGTTCCTGAAGCACTTTCGTTAAACCCGAAACGTATCCCGGTCTCCAAACCCTACCTTTTGCCCACGGTGAAAGGTAGGGTTTTTTAGGACGTTACCGTTTCACACACTGAAACAAAGCCCATAAACAACGTTCATAACACTGTTTTCATTTCACTTTTTGATAATCGCAAAACCTATTGACATTTTGGCACAGTTGTATAGTAGAAAGACCAGCACTCGTTACGGGTGCCACTACGAGGGAATCGGGGTTTTTTCCCGATTATAACGAGGGGCGCGGGAGTATACTCCCGCCTTTCTGTCCGAGGCGCGTCTGCCGTTCACAGCTTCACCGCACTTCCCGCCAGCACGGGAGGGTCCATTCGCTGCCGAACCCAACTCGCTCTCTCAGCTTCCCGCTCAAAGCTCCATCCGCTTTGTGGGACTTACCGTGCGGAACTTCCCGTTCCCCGCTCTCTCTCGGACAACAAGCCAGGTTGGAATAAGGAGATTAGTACATGCCCAAACCGAAAAAAAAGTGCGACGAAGCGCTGGAAAAATGGTTTGAATCCGCGCTGGAGCGGATCAAGAAGGCCACCGGAGCCCGCACCCAGGTGCAGCTGGCCGAGGTCCTCAATGTCCGTCAGTCCAGCATTTCCGACGCCAAACGCCGCTGCTCCATTCCTGCGGAATGGTTTCTGAAACTGTACCGCAGTCATGGTCTCAACCCGGACTGGCTCTCGGATGGCTCGGAGCCGGTCTATCTCAATCCGAGCATGGCCAAGGTCTCTGCGGATCAGATCCTGCGTGAAACGCCGGCTCCCTACGGCAAGCCCCACTCCAGGGGCCGGGTGGTGCCGGTTTCCTCCACGGGCGGCAAGGACGCCGGGGCGGAAAACTGGGAACCGCAACCCGTGGAAGAGCTTTCCATTCCCGAATCGTACTACCGCGACGGCCTGCTGGTAATCCGACAGGACAACCGCAGCATGGAACCGCTGATTCTGCGCGGCGCCTTTGTGGGCGTGGACACCAAGCAGCGTCAGCACCCGGATGGCGACCTCTGCGCCGTGCACTTCCCGCATCAGGGCCTGCTCATCCGCCGCGTGTACTTCCGCGACGACCAGTTCGTGCTCCGCGCGGACAACAAGGAGCATGACGACATTCATGTTCCTGCGGACCAGATGGACGCCCGCACCGTGGGTCGGGTCATCTGGGTTCTGCAAAACTTCGCACCGCTCTAAGCCGCGATCCGCCTTTGAACAGGGGCCGGGCAGCACGCTGCCCGGCCTTTTTTTCGGCCCCGCACTTGACTCCCTGCCCGGCGCGGCCTAGTTTCATAGCCCCTTCACTATCCACCCAACGGCTCCGGAGGTGAGTGCCATGTCCAGCCATCCGTCTCCCAGTCCCCAAACGCCCGATACACCCGCCAAGCCCGTCATGGTGCCGGAAATTCTTGCGGCGAAAGGCCACCGCAAACTCTGTATGGTCACGGCCTACGACTACCCCTCCGCCCAGCTCGCGGACCAGGCCGGGGCGGACATGATCCTGGTGGGCGACTCGCTGGCCATGGTGGTCCTGGGCATGCAGGACACGCTCTCCGTAACCATGGACCAGATGCTGCACCACTGTCTGGCCGCTTCCCGCGGCTGTACCCGCCCTCTTTTGGTGGGGGACATGCCCTTTTTATCCTACCAAGCCGATGTGGCCGAGGCTGTGCGCAACGCAGGCCGGTTCCTGGCTCAGGGCCGGGCCGGAGCGGTCAAGCTGGAAGGCGGCCGCGAATACGCGCCCCAAGTCAAAGCCATGGTCAGCGCAGGCATCCCGGTCATGGGCCATGTGGGTCTGACCCCGCAATACCTGAACACCTTGGGCGGGTTCCGGGCCCAAGGCAAAACCGCGGCATCGGCCCGGGCCATGCTGGATGACGCCAAGGCCCTGGAGGATGCGGGTGCCTTTGCCATCGTGCTGGAGGCCGTTCCCCAGGAAACCGCCGCCCTGATCACCGAGTCGGTTCAGGTGCCCACCATCGGCATCGGGGCCGGAAACGCCACGGATGGACAGGTGCTCGTCTTTCATGACCTGCTCGGCCTGTTCGACCGCTTTGTGCCGCGCTTCGTCAAGCAGTACGCCCAAATAGGGCCGACCATGGCGGAAGCATTGCGCCGCTACTGTGACGAAGTACGCTCGGGCGCATTCCCGGCCGAAGAGCACACCATGCACCTGCGGCCCGAGGAGCGGGAAAAGCTGGTATGAGCGGCCGACCAGCCACCGGAGTTCCCCTGTTTTGCTGGCGTGCCCTCTGGGTCGGGTACGTCCTCTGGGTGCTGTACATGGCCTTGGGCCCGGCCTCCATGCAGGCCGGACTGGGCCTCAACGACAAATTTTTGCATTTTGCCGCCTTTCTGGTCATGCTCACGGCCTTTCCCTTTCGCATCAGCTGGCCCACCCTGTGGATCCCCACAGGCTTGACCGTGGTTTTGGCCGGATTTATTGAAATCGCCCAGGACCTTTCCCCAACCTGGGGACGGCACCCCGAATTCCTCGACTTCTTTGCCGGAGTGGTAGGCGGACTGTGCGGGTTGGCCCTGCGCCTAGTGCTGGAAACCCGAACCCTGAGGAAATAACATTCACAGTGTCTGACCCGATGATTCTCTGGGACGGCCTGTTCTGGCCTTTGCTGCGGCTCACGTTTTTCATCAGCGTGGGCCTCATGGTGGGCAACTTCATTGAATCCCTGAACTGGACCCGGGGCGTGGCCAAGCTGGCCGAACCGCTGATCCGCACGGCCCGGCTCAAGGACATTTCCGGCGCCAGCTTTTCCCTGGCCTTTTTCTCGGGTGTGGCCGCCAACACCATGCTGGCCGAGGCCTACGAAAAAGGCGACCTGAACCGTCGGGAACTAATTTTCTCCAACCTGTTCAACAGCCTGCCCACGTATTTTCTGCACCTGCCCACCGTGTTCTTCATCACCGCTCCCTTCATCGCCGAGGCCGCATTTCACTATGTAGGGCTCACGGCGCTGGCCGCCCTGCTGCGCACAGCCTTTATCGTCCTGCTCGGACGCCTCATGCTGCCGCCCCTGCCCGAAGGCTGCGTGGTCTGCCTGCTCCAGGACGAAGATCCGGATGAAAGCCGCTTTCGCAAAGCTCTGCGCAAGACCTGGGCGCGATTCAAAAAGCGGCTGCCCAAAATCATGTACATCACCACGCCCATCTACACGGCGTTCTTTCTACTCAAAGAGTTCGGGGTCATGGACATGTTGGAAGCCTTCATGGCCGAACATGTGTCCCTGCTCTCCTGGCTGGAGCCCCAGGCCCTGAGCATCGTGGCCTTTCACATGGTGGGCGAATTCACGGCCGGGCTGGCAGCGGCCGGAGCCTTGATCCACGACGGCGGGCTCACCGCCCACCAGATTGTCCTGGCCCTGCTGGCAGGGAACGTGCTTTCCTCGCCAATGCGCGCCATGCGGCACCAATTCCCGTACTATGCGGGCATCTTTCCGGCAGGCATGGCCCTGCGCCTCATCGTGTTCAACCAGTCCCTGCGCGTGGTCAGCGTCATTCTCGTGGCCACGGCCTATGCCTTGCTGATCTGAACCACAACCAGCACGTTCCCTTTGCTACGCCTGTTCCATTTTTTTGTGCTACCGGGTGCACATCCCATGTGCACCCTCTGGTAAGCCTCTTGTTGACTTGCTTTTTCAACGCATGTGCAAAAACAAAATCACACTTCTGCACATCACTGTGCACCAAAGTGCACAGATAGCTGTGCAAACCCAATTGCCTTTCCTTGCTTTAAAACTTCAACGTACTAAAATAAAAGAATAATTAGTTTGTGGCACGGGTGCTGCTTAAAGAGTATTCAGGAAGCACGCCTCGCAAAAAACAAAAACGGTTGAAGTGGGTGCGGGGCGGAGCGTTTCCTGTCCATTACTCCCTCCTTTTTTGGGCAGGGGCCGGGTCCTCCGGCCCCTCATATTTCGGGCCCCGCAGCGGGCCGGGTTCGTCCCCCTCCCGACGCGCGAACCCAGCCAAGCGGCCCCCCCTCCCTCCCCGCGGCTGCGGGTCCGGCTCCCCTCAGGAGCACTAAAAAGCCCCTGCTTCCTTCAGGAAGCAGGGGTACTCTTTTTATTCCCGGTCATCTTGGCCGAAAAGCCCTTCAGCAGCCGGAAGCGGGCTCAGCCCACTTCAACTTTGTCCGCCTCCACGCGCTCGGCGCCGCCGTCTTCCAGTGCAGCGGAATCTTCATCAGAATACAGTGGAGGATTCACCGCTTCCAGGGTAGTGCGTTTGGCACCATCGTGCATCACCACATCCCCTTCCACGGTAGCCCCCTCTTCCACGACCAGCGCCTGGGTGGCCAGACTGCCGTCCAGGGTGGAATGCTTTTGCAACACAGCTTTGCCCGAGGCCACCACATCGCCAAAAATCCGACCATTGGAAATAAGCGAACCAATGTGGATGGTGCCACGAATCACGGCATCCTTGCCCAGCACCAGGGTTCCTTCGGAGGAAATTTCTCCGTCAAAGATACCGTCAATGCGCACCGTACCTACAAAATCGAGGCTGCCGGTGTATTCTGTTCCCGCACCGAGGAACGCGTTCAGTTCATTCCCAGAGCGTTCACCCGCCCCAGACAATTTTTTCCGGAAAAAACCCATAATCAGCTCCTTTGGCAGCCAAACGGCAACTCCCCCCCCATCAGAAATCCGCATCCCCTATACGCCGAATTGACCAAAAAACCAATACTTTTCTCAAGGCAGCCACTGCCCGAGCCACACAAAACTCCGCCCCGCTCGGCGAGTCAGACCTCGCCTTTCGAGGGCCATCTTGACCTATAAAGTCAAGGCAAAGAACGCCTCCGGCGGCCAAAGGGCCCGCGGCCCCTTGGAACCCCGTTTGCCGGACGCGCTCCCGCGCGCCCGGAGGCATGGCGAAACGCCCGAGCGGCGCCAGCCGCGAGCAATAAAAGTCTTTGGAAAGGGGGCCCGGGGGAAGAACCTTTCTTCAGAAAGGTTTGCCCCCGGAAGGCAAGCTTGTCTGTAAAATAGGAATAGAAATAAAAGAACGCCTCCGGCGGCCAAAGGGCCCGCGGCCCCTTGGAACCCCGTTTACCGGACGCGCTCCCGCGCGCCCGGGGGCATGGCGAAACGCCCGAGCGGCGCCAGCCGCGGGCAATAAAAGTCTTTGGAAAGGGGGCCCGGGGGAAGAACCTTTCTTCAGAAAGGTTTGCCCCCGGAAGGCAAGCTTGCTTTGGCGACGCCCTGGCGCCCAGCGCATGCCGTGCTGATGCCGAACCATGTGCATTTGTGCTTTTCACCACGGAATATTGACCGTTCGTCTTTCAGGCTCTGGACGGTGTCGCCGGGGCGGTGCTAGGCTATCCTCGTCTCAGTCGCAGACAGGAGGAATCCATGTATCTTGGAATCGACGTGGGCGGAACCCACACAGACGCCGTGGCATTGGACATTTCCGGGCCGGGCGTGGAGGTTGTGTCCGCCTGCAAGGTAAAAACGCATCCGCAGAATCTGCTGGCCTCGGTGAATGAGGCTCTTGAGCGGATTCTTAAGGGCGTGGACCGCAACAAGGTCAAGCGCCTGAATCTTTCCACCACTCTTTCCACCAACGCCATTGTCGAGGGCCGCATCGAGGACGTGGGCGTGCTGGTGATTCCGGGTCCCGGCATGGATCCGACGGAGTATATGCTTTGCCGCGATTTTCATGTGCTGGACGGGGCCATGGATCACCGGGGCAATGAAACGGCCCGCCTGGACAAGGCCCAGTGCGCCCGGGCCATTGCCGCCTGCCGGGCCAACGGGGTGAACACCTTTGCGGCAGTGGGCAAATTTTCGGTCCGCAATCCTCTGCACGAGAACACTTTGCGGCACATGCTGTGCGGCTCGCGGGACGATGCAGACTGCCACCGGGCCGACTTCGTGACCCTTGGCCACCACTTGGGCGGGCGGCTCAACTTTCCGCGCCGAGCGGCCACGGCGTATTTCAACTGCGCGGTCTGGCGGTTGTACAATGAATTTGCGGACGCCGTGGAAAAAAGTCTTCAGGCCCTGGGGCTGGGGCATGTGCGGGTCAACGTACTCAAGGCGGACGGCGGCACCATGCCCCTGGCCGTCTCCCGCCGCATGCCCGTGCAATCCATCTTCTCCGGCCCTGCCGCCTCGGTCATGGGAATCATCGCACTCTGTGAGATCGTTCACGATTCCGTGATTTTGGATATTGGCGGCACCACCACGGACATTGCGGTTTTTGCGGATGGCTCGCCCCTTTTGGAGCGGGCAGGTATCGCCATCGGCTCCCACCCCACCCTGGTGCGCGCCCTGCGGGTCAAGTCCATTGGCGTGGGCGGGGATTCGGCCCTGTCCATGATCGGAGATACGGTGCGCGTCGGCCCCCGGCGTCTGGGCCCGAGCATGGCTGAAGGCGGCCGGCATCCCACACTGACGGACGCCCTGAACTATCTGGAATATTGCGCCGTGGGCGACGTACAGACCTCCCGCCGGGGGGTGACGGAATTTGCCGAGGCGCATACCATCAGCGCGGACAAGTTCGCGGAACAGGCCGTGCAGGCCGCGGCCGGAACCATCCACGAGGAAACCCGGGCCTTGATCGCGGAGATCAACGACCAGCCCGTATACACCATCCACGAACTGATCGAAGGCAAGCGCATTGTGCCGCGCAAGCTGTACCTCATGGGCGGACCGGCCGAAGCCCTTCAAAAGCCGCTGTTCAGCCGGTTCCAGCTCGCCAGTGAAGCTCCGGAACACTTTGCTGTGGCCAACGCCGTGGGCGCAGCCCTGACGCGCACCACCACGGATGTGGAGCTTTTTGCGGATACGCAAAAGCACGTCATGTTTTTGCCCGGCCTGGGCCACCATGAGAACATCCCGGGATCGTATTCCCTGGAGGATGCCAAGCGGGACGCCATGAACCATCTGCTGGCCCGGTTGGCGGATCTGAAGCTCTCTTCGGATGCGGACAGGGCCGAAATTACGCACGCGTCCAGCTTCAATATGGTGGAGGGCATGCACACCACGGGCCGCAACATGCGGGTCAAGTGCCAGATCAAGCCCGGAGTGGAGCGCACCCTGGGCTGAACCGGACCGCGCATTCCAAACCGGAGGCGGTCCCCTATTTCAGGCAACAGAATCAACGGACGGCCAGGGCCCGGCTCACAGAGCAAACGGCCTCACCGTCCGCCAAAGGACAAGTGAGATGCGCAAGGCAGAACGATCCCTGGGAGTGGTCTTTTTTCCGGCCTTTGACTGGGCCATTTCCCCGACCCACCCGGAACGGGAGGAGCGCCTGCTCTACACCCAGGACCAACTGCACGAAGAAGGACTCTTCGATGTGGAAGGCGTCCGCGAATACAAGCCCGACGTGGCTGAACGAACCGACGTGGAACGCACGCATTTTTGCTTCCCGGATGTGGACGCCGTGACCACCAGATCCCATCTGGTTTCGGCCGGAGGCGCCATCCGGGCGGCCCGCCTGGTCATGGAAAAACAGGCGGAGCGGGCCTTTGCCATGGTGCGCCCGCCAGGACACCACGCCATGAAATGCGTGCGCGGAGCCCGGGGTTTTTGCAACGTGAACATGGAAGCCATCATGATCGACTGGCTGCGAGAGCACTACGGCCTGCGGCGCATCGCCATCGTGGACACGGATTGCCACCATGGCGACGGCACCCAGGATGTGTTCTGGCATGATCCGGACGTGCTCTTTATTTCCCTGCATCAGGACGGGCGCACCCTGTTTCCGGGCACGGGCTTTCCCATTGAATCAGGCGGACCAGCCGCCCGAGGGCGTACCATTAATATCCCACTGCCCCCAGGCACGGGAGACGAGGGCGTGCTCATGGTCATCCGCGAACTGGTCATGCCCCTGCTGGAGGACTTTGGCCCGGAATTGATCATCAACTCCGCAGGTCAGGATAACCATTACACCGACCCCATCACCAACATGAATGTTTCGGCCCAGGGGTACGCGGAGCTGAACTCCATTCTCAACCCGGACATCGCGGTGCTGGAAGGCGGCTACGCCATTCAGGGCGCCCTGCCTTATGTGAACCTGGGCATCTGCCTGGCCATGGCGGGCATGGACTACTCCATGGTGCACGAACCCGACTACCGGGCCGAATCCCTGCGGCAGGACCCGCGCATTACTTCTTACGTAGAGGAACTTTGCCGCCAGATGCCCCGCGTGTACCACAATCCGCCTGAGTCGCCGCAAAGCGCGGAGCACGGCATGCGTGACGGTGACTGGTGGGTGCGAAACAAGTCTATATTCTATGATACCGGTGGGTTCCAGGAGACACAAAAGGAGTCGGCCCTGCTGTGCGACAACTGCCGAGGAGTGCTGCAAATCGAATCCCAGGTGGGATCGGTGCGCTGCCTGGGCGTGGAGGTGCCCCTGGACGCCTGCCCGGCCTGCCAAAACCGAGGACATGCCATTGTGGAGCAGGCCCAGCTCAAGAGCGCGTTCCGCTACGTGCAACTCATTGACCGGGTCAACAAACAATATTCCCGGTTCGGGTTTTAATACTCCGTCACGCTCTTGCAACCGCGCTGTAAGGTGAAAACGCTGTATTGCGTCACTTTGTGCAGATGTTGGAGCGCTTCGCACAAAGGTTGACAAAAGAATAAAAAATGCGCTTTGTTATCGGGACGGAATCCGTCCCGTGCAAAGTGCCTGCGGCGGACCGTTCTCTGGCCCTCCAATTACCCGGCGCGCACGGACGCACCGCAGTCGCAACGTGCCGGGCCGAGCCCCGAGAGATGGTCACCATGGACGCTCTTCGGCAGCTTATCCGATACCACTACCGGGCCACGGCGCGCTGCATCGGGGCGGCGCAGACTGTTGAGCATCTTCTGCACTCCCCTCTGGACTGCGGCCACGGCAGCGTGTTCGCCACCCTGGCCCACATGGTGGGCACGGACCTGCTCTGGAGCCTGCGTTGCCGTGAAGGCATCTGCCTGAATACCATCCCGGACCAAAACGACTTCCCCAGCCTGGACAGCATGCGCGACACGCTGCTGGAACAAAGGCAGGCCATGCTCGCCTTTTTGCTCGTGCTCTCGCCGCCGGACCTGGAACGCCGCATCGCCTACCAGAGCACCGACGGCCTGCCCCGTTCCAACACCCTGCACGAAATTTTGCTGCACATGACCCACCACGCCGCGTTCCACCGCGGGGAGCTTGCCATGCTTCTGCGCCTGCTCGGAGGCAAAGGCAACGTGGACCAGTTCATGCGCCACCTCCGGAAGAATCCGGACTGAGCCAATGTCTGGGAATTTGCTTTCCGGGGGCAAACCTTCCTGAAGAAAGGTTCTTCCCCCGGACCCCCTTTCCAAAGACTTTTATTGCTCGCGGCTGCTGCCGCTCGGGCTTTATCGCAAGTTCTTCCTGAAAAATGGCCCCGGGCGCGCAAGAGCGCGTCCGGTAAATGGGGTTCCAAGGGGCCGCGGGCCCTTTGGCCGCCGGAGGCATAAAAAAGGCCCCGGCAGGGGCGAATTGCCTTTGCCGGGGCGTCATTTTGGGGGATGAGGGGAAGGCTGTATGCTGGCCGGTTTTATCCGGCCTGAATCTCGATCTTTTTGGGCAGAGCCTTTTCCGCCTTGGGCAGATGCAGGGCCAGCACGCCGTTATTCAAATTCGCTTTGATCTTTTCCTTATCCACGAGATCGGAAACCGAAATGGTCCGGGTGTATTCCACAGGTCCGA
Organism: Desulfovibrio sp.; assembly: GCA_028708865.1. Lineage (GTDB taxonomy): Bacteria > Desulfobacterota > Desulfovibrionia > Desulfovibrionales > Desulfovibrionaceae > Paucidesulfovibrio. The sequence continues at coordinate 11,096 of JAQVYA010000101.1, forward strand.
ATTCAACGCCCGCATACCGTTCGTTGCTGGTGCCCACTTCGGCGGTCTTTCCGCTGATGACGAGTTCGTTGTCCTGTAGGTCCAGAACCAGGTTTTCCTTTGTCACTCCGGGCACATCCATGAAGACATGATAGCCGTCTTCGCGTTCGATGATGTCCGTTGCAGGGCTGGCCTTGCGCAGGCCCTGGGCTTCCTGCCTTTTGATTTCGCTGCTCATGGTTGCCACCTCCTTAGGACGCTTCGATGCTGATTTTGCGCGGACGGGCCTCTTCGGCCCGGGGCAGGATCACTTCCAACACGCCGTTGGTCAGCGTGGCGGCGATCTTGTCCCGGTCCACGGGCACGTTCAGGTGGACCACGCGCTGGAACGAACCCACGGGGCGTTCCTGGCGATAGTATTTCCCTTCCTCAGCCTTTCGTTCGCCCTTGATGACCAGACTTTTGTCTGTAAGGGTCAGGCTGAGGTCCTCCATGGCCATGCCCGGAACCTGGCAGCGAACGTGCAGGGCCTGCTCGTCTTCGCTGAGGTTCAGGGGCGGATAGGCCATCCGCCGGAATTCGGGAAGCGGGGTTTTGAACAGGTCGTCGAAAAGCCTGTCCAGCCGTCCGGGGAACGGGTATAACGTATTGAAGTCCAACACCATGTTAAACCTCCTTGGTTGCTGTTGCCTGAGTACAGAAATAGGCACGTCCACAGAGTTGTCAACAGGGTGTTTAAAAAAA
>JAQVYA010000102.1 GCA_028708865.1 Desulfovibrio sp.
GCTTGAACCCGTGGGCGATCAAGAATACGCGGCGCTGGGTTGACGGCTTTTTCGCTTTCGGCACCGGAGTGGGGCGGGGAAGTTCCGGGATAAGAGGAGTCTTGCCCGGCGGTTTGACTTTTCCGCTTAATATGCTGGCCTGACAGCTTGTCCCGACATTCTGGTCCGTTGATTCCGGACGTTTTCCCGAGCGAGCGGGAAAAGCCTTGAGGCGGAAGGGACATTGAGAGTGGTCTGCCATGTTGTCTGCAAGTGAAGCCCAAAGCTGTCCGGCCGGCTCTCTCCGCCTTTTGGGGAGAGTCGGCCGGAACAGTTTTAGCGGGCCCCGTGTGGCGCAGCTTCTTTTTCAATACGGCACAACAGAGCAGAATGGGGCCAGCTGCCGATTTCCGGGCTGCAAAACTCCGGATCGTCCGGGCAAAGCATGTTGGCGTTGGATTCAAAGACCCCAAAAAGGTCTGGCAGGTTGGGGGCGCGCTCCGGGAACCACCATGAATGCTGCGTGTCCGCCATGCTGGGATGGATGGCATCCGAGAGTTTGACGCGCTGGCGTATGGATCCGTGAGGGGTTGAGATCACGGCCCAGTCCCCTTCGGACAGGCCGAGTTTCTTTGCGGTGTCGGGATGGATCGAGACCAGGGGGTCCGGAACCTGCTGGCGGGCCTTTTCAATTTGCCGCTGCTCGGAATGATACATGGGCATGAACCGGCTTCCCGTGATGAGGATCAAGGGGTACTCCCTTGCCAGGTCCGGACTGCCGACAGGGCTCCACAGGGGCTCGCGGTAACGGGGCAGAGGGGCCGCTCCCAGTTTTTCGAAAATGGAAGACTTCAGTTCGACCTTTCCGGAAGGGGTTCCGAACCCGAACTGCTCATACCGCCGGTACTCCCGGCGGCCCAGAATGCCGTACTGGTCTGCCAGTTGACGGAACGTCAGCCCCACCGGCTCCAGGCAGTGGTCGTAGACTTGTTCCACATTTTCCCAGGGCCAGTCTTTTTCCTGGCCCAGGCGCAGGCCCAGCCCCCGGTACAAATCATAACTGGTCCGGCGTTGCTCTATGGGGTCGATTCCCTGAGGGCAGGCCATGCAGAATCCCGGGGTCAGCCAGAGTTCCGGTTGCTCCACAGTGGTGGAGGCCGGGAAAACGTAATCAGCCAGCGCCGCGGACGGGGTCAGATAATAATCCATGACCACGTAGAGTTCCAGGGACTGAAGGGCCTTGAACACCTGTTGCGTGTTGGGCAGGGCGAGGAGCGGATTGTTCGCCAGGGTGATGGCTGCGGTGACCGGATAGGGCTCGCCGGTGATGATGGCCTTCATGACCTCTCTGGCGTGGGCCAGGCAGGAGTGCCATGCCTCGGGCGCGGCCATGTAGCCCGGGGGAAGTTTTTTGTTCGCAGCGGAATTCATCTCCCAGCCGGGGAAGCCGAAAAAAGGATACTCGTTGCTGCCCAGTTGTTTGGCCCGCTGCTCCGGGGAGATGCGCTCGTTGAGTTCAAGATACTCGGCATCTCGGATTTTCCCTATCTCACCTGCGAGGCTGAAGGTTTCGCCCCCAGGAATTTCCAGGTTCCCGGCGATGGCCCGCAAAATGGCCCGCGCCCGCGCACATTGCGTGGCATTGACGCCTTGCTTGTCCATGCCCAGCCCAAAGGGGATCACGGCAGGGCGGTTTGAAATGTACATATCGGCGGCTTTGACGATGTCTTCGACTGGCAGGGAGGTGATTTCAGAAACCTTTTCAGGTGTGTAGGAGTCCACCGCGCTTTTGAGGTCCTCAAAGCCCACGGTCCAGTTGGCCACAAAATCGTGGTCATACAGGTCATTGACGATGATGTGGCGGATCCAGCCCAGGAGCAGGGCCAGGTCCGTGCCCGGGCGAATCTGCAACCAAATATCCGCAACCTCCGCCTCTTTTGTCCTGCGTGGGTCGATGACGATCAACCGGGCACCGTTTTTCCGGGCCTGCATGATCTGGGGGTACAGACCCACTGGATTCGATTTGGAGGCATTGCAGCCCCACACCACGACGCATCGGGCACCCGGCACTTCACTGCCCAGAATCATGCCGCCGTAAGTTGCATACTCCGTGGCATAGGACGGGCACATGCAGATGGTGTTGACACCGCAGGTGTTGGGAGAGCCGAAGAGGTTGAAAAAACGTCGGCAGTCCCAATGATACGTCCGTTTGGTGCCGTGGGTGAAGGCCAGGGTTTCAGCCCCGTGCCGTTCCCTCAGGTTCGCTAATTTTCCGGCGACTTCGTCCAGGGCCTGATCCCAGCTCACCCGCTGCCAGCGGCCTTCTCCTTTGTTGCCGACCCGCTTCAAGGGGTGGTTCAGGCGTTGTGGGTGGTAGATGTGATCCAGCATCAGGCGTCCACGCGGGCAGATGGCTCCACGGGAGATGGGATGATCCGGATCGCCGGTGATCTTGACAACCTTTCCGTCCTCAATGTGCAGCAGGGTGCCGCACCGCGGGTGGCAAAGGCCGCAATAGCTTCTGCGAATTTCCATTGGTTCCGCCTCCTTTGGGAGCAATCTGGTGTTCTTTTTCCGGGGCCATGATCTGCCGGGCCGTCCAAATGTCCGCTTTGGGCGCCTGTCTTTTCCGGTCCACGCCTGGGCTGGGCAGCTCTTGGCCCTGTCTGAGCTGGCTTTTCCGCGAGTATCTTTCCGCCGTCGCCAAGGCCAGCGGTCCGAAATCGATGTGTTGTCTTCCGGTTGGTCCTTTTATACCATGCCCATGAATAAAATAAATGCTCCTTATAAAAAACTCCTTTCCGCAGGTGGGCATAATGGCGCAACATTTTCTCAATGACGTCCCTTTGCTGGTGGAAGTGGCCAGGCAAAAAAGTTTTTCCAAGGCCGCAGAGATTCTTGGAATCGGCGTGTCCACCCTGTCCCGGCGCATCAAACTGCTGGAGCAGCGGATGGGGGTCCTGCTTTTCTATCGGGATACCCGCAACGTGGAACTTACGGACAGCGGGGCGTACCTGCTGGATCGATGCGGATTTGTGCTTGATGAGGTGCGTAAGGCTTATGATTCCGTGGTGCTGAACATGCAAAAGCCCTCAGGTCTGATCCGGGCCTGCATGTTTTTGGACCTCTACGACGGGCTGTTCAGGAACGTGTTGCTGGATTTTGCCGCAAAGTGGCCGGACATCCAGATGGAACTGACCTTCCTGGAATATCCCGTGGACATGCGCACGGATCCGTTTGACGTGGCCTTTGTCACCGGAACGCCCGTGAGCCCGGCCCTGGTCGCCAGGAAGTTCTTGACCATCGAACCGTTTCTCTATGCCTCCCCCAAGCTGTTGGAACGGTATCCCCTGCCCAGGAAGCCCTCCGACCTTCACCGTATGCCGTGCATCGTGCTTCAGCGCTTTGGGTCCCGCTGGCCCATGCACAAAGGGAATCGGCAGGTGACCGTCGAGGTGAACCCGCAATACAGTTTCAGCTCGGTGGAGATGTGCCGCGATTTTCTTCTGGCCGGGCTCGGAGTTGCCATGCTCCGTCGGGAACGGGCTGAACCGGACGAAAAAGCGGGGCGCTTGGTGCGGCTTTTGCCGGATTGGAGCGGTGGGTTTGTCCACGACGTGAACTTGGTGATGGGGTCCAGCCAGCTCCCCCTGAGGGTTCGGCTGTTTGTGGATCATGTGTTGTCCTGTTTTGCTTCGTAACGACCTGGCGATTGGGAGGAAAGGGCTTTGGTTTCTTCCCGGCAGCCGTTGTGTCATGGTCGTTCGGAAGACCATGAACCGCCGTGCGGCACCTTGAGCGGCGCGGCAAAGGAGGAGCGGATGCTGCATCAGGGATCTTGTCTGTGTGGGCGGGTGTCTTTTGAGGTGGAGGGCGATTTCGAGAATTTTTTCCTTTGCCACTGCGAGCGTTGCCGCAAGGACACGGGGTCGGCCCATGCCGCGAACCTGTTTTCCTCCACGGCCCGGTTGCGCTGGCTGTCGGGGGCGGACAGGGTCAAGACCTTTGATTTCAATTCCACGGGCCACATCAAAAGCTTTTGCTCCGAGTGCGGGTCCGCGCTGCCGAACGTGCAGATGGGCGGAACCTTGTTGATGGTTCCGGCCGGAAGCCTGGACAGTCCCGTTCCCCTTAAGCCGGAGGCCCATATTTTTTGGGCCCGTCGAGGTCATTGGGACACGGATCTGGAAGGGATTCCCCGATGTAACGGTCTGCCCGGCGATGCGGACGAGGCATGAACAGCCGGGTGGGCTGTGGGCCTTGATTCCTGGATCTGGGGGCGCGGAGGTTGGTCTGCGGTGTTTGCCCGAGAGCGCCCGCGGCCACCGGTCCGGTCATTCGGGCAGGGATGCGCCGCCTGGTGGGCGGACAAGGCCGACGTCAGGTCGGAAAAGGCAAGGAAAGACGTTCGAAATGGCGCCGCGGAGTCGGTGCTACAGCAGGCCCTGGCCGCGGAGAATCGCGGCAATGATGGTCAGGGTCACGACGTTGAGCAGGTTGGTGACCACGGCGATCATGGCGGCCTCGGCCGCGATGTGGCCGTAGATGTCCGCAATGACGTAGGTGACCAGGGCCGTGGCCGTGCCGCTCATGAGCACTCCCACGGCAAGCCATGTGCCGGAGACGCCCATCAGGCTGAGCAGGGCCCAGGCCAGCAGCGGGTTGAGCACCAGCTTTACCAGGGTGGTGCCGGCCAGTCGGATCGGCTGGAGGCGCTGCTCCGCAGAGAGGGCCACGCGCATTTTGTCTCGCAGGTCCAGGCCCAGGGCCAGGAGCATGCACGGGGCCGTGGTATTGCCCACCATAGTGGCGGCCTGATCCAGAGGGGCCCAGAGCCCCAGACCGGAAAGACCCAGGGCAAAGCCCGCTCCTGTGGCGACCATGAGCGGATTGAGCAGCACGGACCGGGCCAGACTGGGCAAAACGCCCCGGGAACTGTCGCCCGCATGTTTCAGATATTCCAGCTGCACCAGGCAAGGGATGGAGACCACGTTGGGCGTGATCACGGCTAGGCCCGCTGCCACCAAGGCTTCGTGATTGCCGGGCATCAGGCTGATGACCACGGGCAGACCGATAAAGGCCATGTTGGAGCAGCTTCCGGCCAGGGCCATGATCGCGGCCGGGCCGTGTCCCCGTTTGCCCGTGAAGAATTCCACTCCGTATCCCAGACCATAGACCAGGACCTGGGCCCCCAGGATTCCGGCCCAAAATCCGCCGTGCAGCAGGTCCTGGGCCGAGGACCCGGCCAGGATGTGCAGCATGAGGATGGGCAGGGCCACGTAGAGCACATACGAGCCGATCACGGATCCGGTCTGCTTGGGCAGGACGCGGAATACGTCCAGCAGAACGCCCAGGAGAATGATCAGGAAAACAGGCAGAATCAACAGCAGGGATGCAAACATGACAAATCCGGACGGTGAAACGGTTCAGGGGAGGGGCGCAACAGCCCGTCACGGAGAACGGCGGGCGCGCATCGGGAAGAGGCGATTATCGCCCGGTTCGGGCGCATGTCAACCCCTGCGTTTCCGGCAGCCGGGGACCAAGCCCCGGCAAAGGCCGTTCGCCTCCTCATTTCCTTCATAAAGAGGCGGAAGCGGTCTAGCTGTCCTGGTCCTGTTTGCGTTTCTTCAGCTTCTGGCTCAAGGATTGCTGGGAGATGCCCAGAATGCGGGCCGCCGCGCTTTGATTGCCGCCCGCCTTTTCCATGGCCTTGTCGATGAGCAGGTCGGATACAAGGGCAAGGGTTTCCTTGAGTTTGGGCAGATTGTCGGCGGAGAACTGGAGCTGTTCCAGCCCCTGGGGCACGGTGTCGGCTGCGAATTCCTCATCCAGGGCCTCTTCCGCGTTCATGTGGGCCCGGAATGCGGCTGAGGAAAGCATGCGCGATTCGTGACGGCTCAGGGCGTCGCTGATCATGGCTCGGAACTCGCGGATATTGCCGGGGAAGCGGTATGTCCGCAGCAGGTTGACCAGTTCCGGATGGTAGGTGGGCACGGGCTTGCCCAGTTCTTCGGCCTCTTGCGCCAGGAAATGGTCCAGCAGGGGGCCCACGTCTTCGGGCCGTTCCCGCAGGGGCGGCAGGACCACATGGTGCGCTGTGAGGCGGTAGTAGAGGTCTTCCCGGAATTTGCTTTCCCGTTTGAGCACGGCCAGGTCTTTGAGGGTGCTGGCCACGATGCGCACATTGGATTTTTTGGGGATGTCCGAACCCACGGGAAAATATTCCTGCTCCTGGAGCAGGCGCAGCAGCTTGACCTGGGAAAGCAGGCTCAGGTCCCCGATTTCGTCCAGGAATAGGGTGCCGCCATTGGCTTTTTCCACCAGTCCCATGCGCGGCTTGTCCGCCCCTGTAAACGCGCCGCGCACATGCCCGAACAGGGAGTCCGCGAACACGGCGTCGTCAAAGGCCGCGATGTTCACGGCCACGAATTCCCCTTTGCGCCCGCTGAGGCGGTGCACGGCTTGGGCGATGAGTTCCTTGCCGGTGCCGGTTTCTCCGGTGATGAGCACGGGTTTGATGCTCCGGGCCACGGCTTCGCAGTATTTGAAGATGGAGAGCATCCGGGGGTGCTGGGTGACGATGTGCTCGAATTCTTCGGGGTGCTCCAGGGTGCCGTCCAAGAGGCCGTTGCGCAGCCGGGCGTTTTCCTGTTCAAGCTCGGTGAATTCCAGGGTATTGCGCAGTCGGTTGCTGATTTCGTCGCGGTCCACGGGCTTGAGGATGTAGTCCACGGCGCCGTTGCGGACGCATTGGACCACGGAGCCCACGTCGCTCACTGCGGTGATGATGATCACCGGGATGTGGGGGTGCCGTGCCTTGATCTGTTTCAGCAGCTCGGCTCCGCTGATGTGTGGCATGATCAGGTCCAGCAGGATGATGCTGAACTCCTGTTCTTCCAGAAGGTCCATGACCTTCCGGCCGTCGTCGCAGGTGACGAGGTTGGAGTAGCCCGAGGAGAAAAGGGACATTTCAAAGCTGTCCAGGGCCGCGCGCTCATCATCCACGATGAGGATGGGGTTTTCCGGATAAAGATGTCTGCTCATGGCGTGTTGTTCCTGTTCATCTACGGGGTGCACGGAAAAGTAAGGGTTACGGTGGTGCCTTCGCCCAGCACGGATTCGATTTCCATGGTCCCCTCGTGTTCATCCACAATGCCCGCCGAGACCGAGAGTCCCAGCCCAGTGCCGCCGCTGCTGCGTTTGGTGGTGAAGAACGGGTCGCGGACGTGGCTGAGGTCCCGGGCCGGGATGCCCACCCCCTGGTCCATGATGCGGAAGCATACGTTCGGCCCGTGGGTATATGTCTTGACGTGGATGCTTTTGGATTTGTCTTCCAAGGCTTGGCAGGCGTTCTGGATCAGGTTGATGAGCACCTGCTCGATGCGGCGCATGTCGCCCTTGAAGATGGGCAGGGTGTCCGAGGTTTCCACCTGGAAATGGTCTGTGCTGCGGGTCAGGGAGGGGGCCAGCAGCGTGAGGGCGGCGCGGAGCGCTTCGTTGATGTCCACCTGGCCGCCCATGTTCACCGGGGACTGGCGCGAATAGTCCTTGAGGTTGCGCACGATGTTGGAGACCCGGTCGCAGCCTTCCACAATGCCGTCCAGCATGCGGGGGATGTTTTTCTGGGCATAGGGAAGGGGCATGTTGCCGATCATGATGTTTTCATCGGGGTCGCTCTGCTGTTCCAGCAGCTCCATGATTCCCAGCCAGACTTCCCGCATGGTCTGGGAGTTGAGCCGGATGAAGTTCATGGGGTTGTTGATTTCATGGGCCATGCCCGCGATGAGGATGCCCAGGGAGGCCATTTTGTCGGCCTGCCGGAGGGACCGGTAGCTCTGCTTCAGCTCCCGGGTGCGCTTGCGTACCTGAGCCTCCAGGTTCTCGTTCAGGTCCTTGAGGCGGCGACGGCTTTCCTTGAGTTCCTGTTCCGCTACCTTTTGCTGGGTGATGTCATTGATCAGCCAGATCATGCCCTGGGTGAAGTCTTCGGGGTCAATGGCGTTGATGGACAGCGTGCGCCAGCAGGGCGCGCCTGAGCCGCGGGCCAGGGGAAATTCTTCAAAATAATTCCCGGTGCGGCGGATGTTTTGGCGCGACTCCTCGTCCACCCGGGCGTAGAGCTGGGGATCCGGGAAAAATCGGTACAGGGAGACGGGTTTGGTCATGTTGCGCGGCACCAGGCAAAGGTCCAGAAAACGATTGTTGCACCAGATCAGCTCCGAGCCGATGATGTAGGCGATGCCGATGGTGGCGTTTTCCAGAATGAGCTGCTGCTGTTTGCTGGTTTTTTCCAGCACGGCACTGACTTTTTTGCGGATGCGGGCCTCCTGCCGCAATTCGTGAATCTGTTTGTCCAATTCATCCTCGGCCACGAGCCGACGTTCCTGGATGAGCGTGAACCACCAGATCCAGACGCCCACCACCAGGGCCGTGAACGTGAAGGTGACGATGAGCGCGTTGCGAAAGCGCGGCCAGTTGGGCCCTTCGCTCAGGCCGGTGGCCGCAAAGGTGATGAAGAAGATCAGTGCGATGATGGTCATCACCGCGGTATAGTGATGGATGAAATGCTTGGTCTTCTGCGTGAAGCTGCCTTCGGTGAGGGCGGCTTCCGCGTCAATGGAATTGGAGAACACCTTGCAGCGCCCTTCGCAGATGCTGTCCAGGCTGCAACACAGGGAGCAGATATGTTCGTCGTAGACCGGGCAGTAGATCATGTCCTTGCTTTCATACTGCTTGTGGCAGGTGGAGCAGGTGAAGGAGCGGACATTGAGCTGGTCGTGGTTTTCCCGCTTGAGGTAGTATTTGCCGCGGGTGAGCACGGCGATGACCGGGGCCGTGGCAAAGGAGATCAAAAAGGCGAGCAGGGCGGGGAAAGAGGCCAGATATTCCCCAAACATGCCGAAATAAGCGCACAGGGCCAGAAGCGATGCCAGGCACATGGCTCCGAATCCGACGGGGTTGATGCTGTGCAAGTAGGCCCGTTTGTATTCCACGTACCCGGGGCTGATGCCCAGGGGTTTGAGAATGGTCAGATCCGAGGCAATGGCCGCCACCCAGGCCACGGCAAAAATGGAATAGACCTGGAGCATGCCGTGCAGGGTTTTGAAGATGCCGAGCTGCATGAGCAGCATGGATATGACCACGTTGAAGACCAGCCACACGGCCCGTCCGGGGTGGCTGCGCGTGACGCGGGAAAAGAAGTTGGACCAGGCCAGGGAACCGGCATAGGCGTTGGTCACGTTGATTTTTACCTGGCAGATGACCACATAGATGGTCACGGCGATGACGGCCAATTCTTTGTTTTGCAGCAGCAATTCGTAGGCGTTGAGGTAGAGGTCCACCGGGTCCATGAGCATGCCCTCGATGGCTCCGCCGGCCCGCAGGAGCAACACGGCCAGGAACGAGCCGCACATGATTTTGGTGGCTCCCACCACGATCCAGCCTGGTCCGGCCGCCAGTACGGCCAGCCACCAGCGGACCCGGTTTTCCCGCGTTTTGTCCGGCAGGAAGCGAAGGTAGTCCACCTGTTCGCCGATCTGGGGCACCAGGGAAAAGACCACGGACAGGGCCGAGCCAAAAAGCAGGGGGCTGAAGGAATCCGCCGCGCCGGACATGCCGCCGAAGGAGACCCAGTGCTTCAGAGCGCCGGGGTCCTTGACGATGATATAGACCAACGGGCCGATCCACATGACCAACCAGATGTACTGGGTGTAGTTCTGCAACTTCGTGATCACGGTAACGCCGTAGAAGGAAAACGGAATGATGATCACCGAGCAGACGAAATAGCCCACGGAAAGCGGCAGCCCGAAGCAGAGGTTCAGGGCCTTGGCCATGATGGTGGCTTCCAGGGCAAAGAAGATGATGGTGAAAAACGCGTAGATCAACGAGGTGATGGTGGAGCCGATATACCCGAATCCCGCTCCCCGGGTGAGCAGGTCGATGTCGATATTCTCCTTGGACGCGTAATAGGAGATGGGGATGCCCGTGAGGATGATGATCACGCTGAGCACGGTGACGGCCAGGGCCGAGTTGATGAACCCGTAGTTCAGGATGATCAGCGCGCCGATGGCCTCCAGGGCTAGAAAGGAGATACCGCCCAGGGCCGTGTTGGCCAGCTCCCACTCGGACCACCGCCGGAACGACTTGTTTACATGGCGCAGAGAAAAGTCCTCAATGGCCTCGTTGGTGACCAGGGAATTGTAGGTACGACGGCGTCGAAGCGCTTTGAGGAAAAGTTTCATGATGTTCCGGGGTTGATAGGAGGCCGGCACAATAACTAATTGCTTTTATTTATCTATCTGATTTATCAATGTTTATTTTCGGTGGGTACGCCCCTAGCGTATATTCGTCAACCGGCCCGATGTCCGCGGGCCGGGAGTTTACCGAAAAGATGGATGAAATAAATTTATTATGTTTTCATAGACACAATTAATCCTTCCACAATTCTTTTCCTTCTGCGTCAGCGGGCGTGAGGGGCTCTTCTGGTCCCTGGGGGGCGGGATGGCAAAAAGCCTCCCGGCAGTCCTCTGAGCAGAAATCGTGTTCCGCATTCGGGTCCCCGTCTTCCGGAACAGGAGCGTCCGCCACGTTGAAGCGGCGGCCGCACTGGTCGCAGATGCGCACGCTCTGCATGATGAAAATTCCGATGCACCGTTCCGAGCAGAGGGGCACGCCCATGTGGGTGTTGTCCGAACCGTAGATGGGCCGCCCGCAGATTTTACAGCTGACGGGCTGGACATACACTCCCAGAAGCTGGCTGCCGCAGGCCGGGCAAAAGCGCATGGGCCGGCTGATCAAGGCATGCCCGCAATTGGGACACTGGGCGGTCATGGTGTTGCCGCAATAGGGACAGTCCGGCACGGTTTGTCCCGGCGTCAGCGGCAGCACGTGCATGCCCGCACTGCTGTCCGGGCCCTGGGTGCCGGACATGAGGTGCGGGCAGGAATGGTTGGAACAATAGCAATAGCGTTGCTGTTCAGACATGGTTGTTCTCCGGGAGGCAGAGGGGGCGGAGGGGAGAACGGCTGGTTCCGATCCGCCCGCCTCTGCCGTGTTGCAGGAGTCGCACCCTGGCTACGGAGGAAGGGGGTGCGTCTTGCCCTGATCCGGCCCGCGGCCGCTGGTTCCGGCGCGGGCCGCGGGCCAGGGGCTATGGACCCTTGGTCGGCTTCGTCATGCGGACTGGCGGCTGAGCCGCAGGTTTTCCTCGGCCGTGCCGGCCTTGTCCGCCGGGACCTCCTCGATCTGCGAGAACATCCGGCTGGCAAAGAGGAAGAACCAAGTCACGATGATGAAGGGCCAGGTCAGGGCGGGCATGCCCACGGGCGCGAGCATGACCGTGATGGAAGCGGTGGCAATGGCACCGACGATCATGCAGCCCAGGGCATAGAGGAAGGTTTTCCAGTTCAGGAAGTAGAACACGCCGCCAAGGGCGATGCCGCAGAGCACGGAATTGTACCCGTAGAGCCCGAGGCGCAAAGGCGTTTCCGGCGATTGCAGCAGCATGGCCGTGAGCAGCCCCACCAGGGAGCCGATCACCGCGAACAGGGCCGAGATGCGCGAATTCACCAGAATGGCCACGACAAAAATGATGCCGGTCACAATGTTGTCCTGGAACATGACTTCGCCCACACCCTTGGTAACGCCTTCCCACAGGGTCTGGATGTTTGCATCCACTCCCTGGACCATGGCGGCCGGGTCGGGGATGGAGGCTGCCAGCAGCGGGCCGGTGTGCAGCGCGCCGAACTGGGAGGCGCAGAACATCAGGGTCCAGGTGGCCAGGACAAAGGGCGCTGTCAGCGCGGGAACGCCCCAGCGGCCCAGAAA
>JAQVYA010000007.1 GCA_028708865.1 Desulfovibrio sp.
AGTTGCGTGGCGAACGCGTCGACATCGTGGTCTGGAGTCCGGACATCGTCATGTACGCCCGCAACGCCCTTTCACCGGCCCAGATCACCCGAATTACGGTGGACGAGGACGATGAAGTCCTGGAAGTGGTGGTGCCGGATGATCAGCTCACCCTGGCCATTGGCCGCAAGGGGCAAAACGTCAAGCTGGCGTCCCGACTGCTGGGCTGGAAAATAGACATCTTTACGGAAAGCCGCTACGGCGAACTCAACGCAGCGCGCAAGGGACTGGAGCAGTTGGCCAGCGTTGCGGAAATCAGCGTGGACGCATTCGTGGCTGCGGGCATCGAAACCACGGACGGCCTAGTGCTGGCCACGGACGAGGAACTGCTCGCTGTCAACGGCATGACCGAAGCGCGCATCGCCGATCTGCGAACGGCCATGAACATGCTCGGCTACAATCCGGCCAATGCACAGACCGGGCCGGACACTGAAGAGACCGAGGAATCCGAAGAGGCGGCGGCTTCTGAGCCGGATGCCGAATCCTTGGACGAGGCGGCATCTTCTGCCGAACAAGAAACGGACCAGGAGGCCGAACAAGGCGATTCCGGGTCCGAACGCGGCGAATAAGCCCCATGCCGGAGCGCTCCTCCGGCGATGGAGCACATGTGCCTCTGCGCACCTGTGTTATTTGCCGTCGCAAACTGCCCAAGTTCGAACTCCTGCGCCATGTGCGTGCGGAGTCGGGGCAGCCGGTTCATGACCCGGACCAGACACGGCCCGGACGAGGAATTTACGTCTGCACGGACCAAACGTGCAGGAAACGGTTTGAGAAATTCGGTCTGCGGAAGCATCCCAAGGGGGGAAAGCAATGGCGGAAACCTACAGAGTGAAAGACCTGGCGGCCGAGCTGGACGTCAGTAACAAAGAAATCCTCCAACGCCTTCGAGAACTCGACGTGCAGGTGAAAAGCCACATGAGCAGCGTTGAGCAGGAGGACGTGGACCGACTGCGCGCCTCGTTCAAGGCCGGGCAGACTCCCGGCGAGGTCGTGCGCCGCGAGGTACAGCCCGGCGTGATCGTGCGGCGTCGGCGTCGCGGCCGCGCCAAAGCGCAGGAAGCGCCGGAACAGGTGGCGGAAGAAGCCACGGAGAAAGCGGAATCGGAAGAAGCGGCTACCCCCGCAGCCCCCCGGCGGGAAGAAGCGGCTGCCGAAAAAGCCTCCCCCGCCGGCAAGGATGAAAAGCAGCCTGAGGAAAAGCAGGCCAAACGCGGCAACGCCAAGAAAACGGCAAAGCGCAAGACCGCCAAGGCCGAGGCTCCTGTGGCTCGTATCATTTCCCGCCCCGAAGACGAGCAGGCCCATACCGAGACTGCCGAAGAGTCTCCGGCGGAAAACACTTCACTTTCTGAGGATACCCCTGTGGAAACCGCTGTGGCCGTCGAGGCGAAGCATGTCGCCCCCGGTGAAAAAGAAACGGACGTAGCCGCAACGGCCACCCCCCGGGCCGAAGCTGCCACTGACCACAAAGCTTCCGGGAAATCCGACGCCAAAGCCGAGGTCAAACCCGGCAAGGACGACTCCCAGCCCGCAGATCAGGCCAAGCCCTCTGAAAAGAAGTCTGAAAAAACGGCCAAGTCCGACAAGGCTTCCGACCCCGCCGACAAGGGCAAGAAAGGAAAAGGCGACAAGACTGCCAAAAAGAAAAAGAAACGCCCCGTGCAGGAAGCGCCCACCGTGCGCGTCATCTCCAGGCCAGATCCGGCCGAGGTGGCCCGGCAGACCGCCCTGCGCGAAGCCCGGGAAAAGTTTCTTCCCCCGGTGCCCGGCAACGAGCCCAAGGCTGACGGTCCTGTTCCGCCCACGAGCGACATGCCCAAGCGGAAAAAGAAAAAAGACCGCCGGACCGTGGAGTTCAACCGTTTTGACGACGGTCAGCACGGCAAGAAATTTAACGACAACTTCGGAGGCCGGGGCGGCAAGCGTAAAAAAGGACGCCGCCGCCAGGAAGAATCAGCTCCCGCGGCCAAGCACACCCAACCCATCAAAGCGGCCAAGCGCAAGCTGCGCGTGGACGACACCGTGCGTCTTTCGGACATGGCCAAGCAGATGGGCGTCAAGGCGCAGGACCTCATCAAGACCCTGTTCGGCCTGGGGGTGATGGCGACCATCAACCAGTCCCTGGACTTCGATACCGCCAGCGTGCTGGCCGGGGAATTCGGCTACGAAGTCGAAAACGTGGCCTTTGACGAGCAGGAATACCTGTTGCCGCCGGAGGAGGATTCCCCTGAATCCCTGAAGGCGCGGGCTCCGGTCGTAACCATCATGGGACACGTGGACCACGGCAAGACCTCGCTGCTGGACGCCATCCGTAAAACCAACGTCACCGGCGGCGAAGCAGGCGGCATCACGCAGCACATCGGTGCGTATCACGTCACTACCGCCCGCGGTGAGATCGTGTTCCTGGATACGCCCGGCCACGAAGCTTTTACCACCATGCGTAAACGTGGTGCCCAGGTGACGGACATCGTCATCCTTGTGGTGGCCGCAGACGATGGCGTTATGGACCAGACCCGTGAAGCCGTCAGCCACGCCAAGGCGGCCCAGGTTCCCATCGTGGTGGCCGTAAACAAGATCGACAAGGAAGGATCCAACCCGGACCGCGTGATGCGCGAACTCTCCGAGTTGGGTCTGGTCCCGGAAGCCTGGGGCGGCGAAACCATCTTCGCGAATGTGTCCGCCAAGCAACGCACCGGCCTGGACGAATTGCTCGAGATGGTGCTGTTGCAGGCCGAGGTGCTGCAATTGCAGGCCAACCCGGATAAACCCGGTCGCGGCCACGTGGTCGAGGCCAAGCTGGATAAGGGACGCGGCCCTGTGGGCACGGTGCTGATCAGCGAAGGCACCATCCGCCAGGGTGATTCCTTTGTCTGCGGCATGGTGCACGGCAAGGTCCGCGCCATGTTCACGGACCAGGGCCAGAAGATCGACATCGCCGGTCCCTCCACTCCGGTAGAAATTCAGGGCTTCGACACCATTGCCGAGGCTGGCGACGAATTTGTGGTGGTGGCCGACGACAAGGTGGCCAAGCGCATTGCGGCCACTCGTCTGGGCAAGCACCGCGACAAGGAACTGGCTGGCAAGGCCAAGGTGACCCTGGAATCCTTCCTGGCTTCCCGCCCGGAAGACGAGGCCAAGGATCTGAACCTAATCATCAAGGCCGACGTGCAGGGCTCCCTGGAAGCGGTGACCGAAGCTTTGGGCAAGCTCTCCACGGACGAGGTCAAGGTGCAGGTGCGCCACGGCGGAACCGGTGCCATCACCGAATCCGATATTCTGCTGGCTTCGGCTTCCGACGCCATCATCATCGGATTCAACATCCGCCCCGAAGCACGCATCAAGGACATTGCCGAGCAGGAAAGCGTGGAAATCCGTTTCTACGACATCATCTACAAGCTGACTAACGAGGTGAAGGACGCCATGAGCGGCATGCTCACGCCCGACACCGTGGAAGACTACCTGGGGCAGGCCGAAGTGCGCGACACCTTCAGCGTTCCCAAGGTCGGCACTGTGGCCGGTTGTCTGGTGGTGCACGGCAAACTCAGCCGCAACGCCAAGGTTCGCCTGCTGCGCGACGGCGTGGTGATCTATACCGGAACCCTCTCCTCCCTGAAGCGGTTCAAGGACGACGCCAAGGACGTGGCCAAGGGCTTTGAATGCGGCGTGGGCCTGGAGCGGTTCAACGACATCAAGGTCGGAGACATCATTGAAGCGTTCGTGGAACGCGAGGTGGCCCGGACCATTGACTAACATTCCGGCGATATCGGGCGGGGATCCTTTAGGTTCCCGCCCGGCTCGGAATTGACGGCGTCCCCGTCCGGCGACCATGCGGCCCGGACGGGCAAAACCGTTTCCGGGGTGCGCATATCGCGTCCCTGGAAAGGAGACCAGATTTATGATCATCGGCGTGCTCACCCTTGAGTTTTTGCTGCACGGCAACGACTCGCTCAAAGGCAAGCGCAAGGTGGCTCAAAGTCTGAAGCAAAAGCTCCGCAACAAATTCAACGTGGCGGTTTCCGAAGTGGAAGCCCAGGACGTCCACGGACGCCTTGTCCTGGCCGTGGTCACCGTGGCCAACGAGACCCGAAAAGTGGAAAGCCGTCTGGCCAAGGCATTGGCCATGATCGAAGCCATCTCCCCTGTGGAACTGGTCCGCTGCGAAACCGAAGTTTTTTCCGGGGATTGACCCCAAGGAGGCACGGCCGCCATGAAAACAACCTCTTCCCGACGATCCATCCGTCTGGCCGACCAGATTCAACGTGAAATCGGATCTCTGCTTCTTGAAGATATCCAGGACCCGCGCCTGGAAATGGTCACCATCAGCGGTGTACGCATGAACCGCGATCTGCGCATCGCCGAGGTTCTCTACACCATGAGCGGCGGTGACGAACGCGAATCCGAGGTACAAGAAGCCCTGGAGCATGCAGCGGGATTCCTTCGCTCCAACCTGGGACGCCGGCTGAAACTCAAATTTATTCCCGAACTGCGCTTTGCGCGTGATACCTTTCTTGAGGACATGGTCTATGCCCAATCCGGCCAGCAAGATCGCTGACCTCCTCCGCCAGGAGGACGATTTCCTGGTTTCCGCCCACGTTCATCCCGACGGAGACGCCATCGGCAGCACGGCGGCCCTTGGTTGGATTCTCCACAGCCTCGGCAAAAAATTTACCCTCTACAACACGTCCGGCTTGCCCCAGTCGTTTGACTGGGTCTCGCTTCCCGCTCCGCTGCACCGTGAGCTTCCCACTCCTCTTCCCGCCTGGAGCGTGGTGGTGGACTGCGGAGCCCAAAACCGTGTGGGGACGGCCCTGGACGCGGCCTTGGTTCCCGAACGCACGGTCAACATCGACCACCACATCAGTAATCCCGGCTTTGGCGCCCTCAACTGGGTGGACATCGACTACCCCGCCGTCGGGGCCATGATAGCGGAAGTGGCCCGGGAACTGGGGCTAGCTCTGACCGGGCCGTTGGGCGAAGCGATTTATCTTGCCGTGGCCACGGACACGGGATTCTTCACCTACGGCAGCACCAAGCCCAAAACCTTGGAACTGGCGGCCGAGCTCTACCGCAACGGGATCAAGCCCGGGGAGATCAACCCCCGGATCATCAATCAATGGACCCCGCAACGCCTTGAACTCCTGGCCGAAGTCCTTTCCACGCTGGAGCTTCACCTCAACGGGGAAATGGGGCTGGTGGTGGCGGACCTGGAAACCCAGCGGCGTACCGGCACAAATACCGAAGATTGCGACGGTATGGTGAATTTCGTGCGTCAGCTCCGCGGCGTGCGCGTTTCTGCCATTCTGCGCGAGGATGAGCCCGAATACTGGAAGTTCAGCCTACGCTCCAACGGGGATGACGACATCCAGGGTGTGGCCGCCCTGCTGGGCGGAGGAGGCCACAAAAACGCGGCCGGAGGGAACCTGCGGGGTCCGCTGGACTCCGTGACCCAGACCCTGGTACAGTGCGTGGGACAAGTTCTGGAGCAGATGAGGAAGTAATGGGAAGAAAACCCAAACGCGATCCACGCCAACGCGACGGCGTGCTGGTGCTGCACAAACCTTCCGGCCCCACTTCCGCAGGCTGCCTCACGGACATCAAACGCCAGCTTGGCCAGAGCAAAATCGGCCACGCTGGAACCCTGGACCCGCTGGCTGAAGGGGTACTCCTCGTGCTCCTGGGGCAGGGAACCAAACTGGCTCCCTACCTGAGCGAAGATTCAAAAACCTATTCCGGTGAATTTCGTCTGGGGATAACTACGGACACCTTTGATATTCAAGGGAAAATACTTGAAGAAAAACAGGTGGACCTGACACCGGAACAAGTCCGCGAGGCGGTGGCCGCCTGGCAGGACTTGACAGAACAGGATGTTCCCGCCTATTCGGCGGCTAAACATAACGGCAAGCCGCTTTATTCGCTCGCACGTGCGGGCGCCGAGGTCCCGGTTAAAACAAAACCCGTGACCATCCATGCGGCTGAAATGCTGGACGTCGCCCTGCCCGTGGCGAAGTTCCGCGTCCGGTGCTCTACCGGCACCTATGTACGATCCCTGGTCCACAGCTTGGGGAAACGACTTGGATGCGGAGCCACGCTCACGGCCCTGTTGCGAGAGGAAAGTCGCCCCTTCGGGTTGCACCAGGCCCATCGCCTGGACGACGTTCTGAACGACCCCGAGCGCTTTGCGGAAAAGGTCATTCCCATGGCCGAAGCGCTCCCTCACTGGCCCCGTCACCAGCTGACCGAAGCCTTGACAGCTCTGGTCAAAAACGGTGCCTGGCTCCCCGTGGCCGAAACTCCGGACCAGCTTGCAGTCGAAACTGCCGGAGATAAAGCCCTGCTGCTCGACAGTGAAGGCGGACCGCTGGCACTGGTGGAAGCCAAAGTTCAGAACGGCCAACTCAAATGGGCCATCCTCCGCGGACTCTGGGCCTGATCGCCCTGGCACGCGACGGAAGCATCACCATCAAACAGGAGGTAATTGCTGTGGTATTGGATACTCAAGGTAAAAACAAGATCATTGAAGAGTACAAGCGTCACGAGGGAGACACCGGTTCTCCCGAGGTGCAGGTAGCCCTGCTCACCGAGCGGATCAACTACCTCACCGAGCACTTCAAGGTCCACAAGAAGGACTTTCACTCCCGCACGGGCCTGCTCAAGCTCGTTGGTCAGCGCCGTAAGCTGCTGAAGTACCTTGCACACAAGGACATTCAGCGCTACCGTGATCTGATTCAGCGCCTGGGCCTGCGCAAGTAGAAAGCGAGCCGCCAACGGGGGAGGGAACACCGTGTTCCCTCCCCCGACAACATCATGCTTCCTGATCCGGGAGGGCCTTTAGTTGGCTGCGGAAAGCGTTCCTGCACGATGCAGGAGTTCTTCCCCAAGCCGGCTAACGCTCCCGGACCAGACAGGCAACACTGCCAACCCGAGGAGGAGCTATGCTCAAACCTTTTGACAAAACCAGTCTGACCGCCAAGGTGGGCAACATCGAGATCACCTTGGAATCGGGTCGGCTGGCCAACCAGGCCAGCGGAGCCGTCACCATCCAGTCGGGCAATACCGTGGTGCTGGTCACTGCCGTAAACCAGCCCCTGGCCGAAGACCGCGGTTTTTTCCCCCTGACCTGCAACTACCAGGAAATGCTTTACGCGGCTGGCCGCGTGCCAGGTAACTACTTCCGTCGCGAAGTGGGTCGCCCTTCCGAGCGTGAGACCCTGGTCTCCCGACTCATTGACCGTCCCATCCGTCCGCTCTTCAAAAAAGGCTTCCGCGACGAGGTGCAGGTCATTGCCACTGTGCTTTCCGCTGGGAAAAACACCAATCCGGACGTACTGGCCCTGACCGGTGCCTCCGCGGCCCTGCACATCTCTCCCATGCCGTTCCTCGGCCCCATCGTGGGTGCCCGGGTCGGCTACGTGAACAAGGAATTCGTGCTCTACCCCACCTATCAGGGCATGGAAGAGAACAACGACCTGAACCTGATCTTCGCCGCCACCCGCGACGCCGTCGTCATGGTGGAAGGCGGTGCCAACTTCCTGTCCGAGTCCATCATTGCGGACGCTCTGGAATGGGGCCACGAGCAGGTCAAGCCGCTGTTCGACCTCCAGGACGCTCTGCGCGAACAGGTGGGCAAGCCCAAGCAGGAAGTGACCGAGCCCGTAGAAGACGAGGAACTGACTTCTTTTGTGGAAGAACTGGTCTCCGACGAATTCAAGGCGGCTCTGACCACTCCGGAAAAAATGGCACGCAAGGCGGCCAAGGAGCAAGTCAAGGACAAGGTCAAGGAAGCGGCCACGGAAAAGTGGGCCGACGATCAGGACAAGCTCAAAGGCGTGGGCGATGCCCTGGCCAAGCTTGAAAAGCAGATCGTACGCCGCCGCATTGTCGAGGAAGGCAAACGCATTGACGGCCGCGACCTGACCACGGTGCGTCCCCTTTCCATTGAAGTGGGTCTGCTGCCCATGACCCACGGCTCCGCCCTGTTCCGCCGCGGCGAAACCAGCGCCTGCTGCGTGGCCACGTTGGGCTCCTCGCGCGACGAACAGCGCATTGAGACCCTGACCGGGGAAATCAACAAAGACTTCATGCTGCATTACAACTTCCCCCCGTATTGCGTGGGTGAGGCACGTATGCTCCGCGGTCCGAGCCGCCGGGAAATCGGGCACGGCGCCCTGGCCGAACGCGCCATCTCTCCGGTGCTGCCCGGCGAAGAATTCCCGTTCACGGTGCGCGTGGTTTCCGAAATCATGGAATCCAACGGCTCCTCCTCCATGGCTTCGGTCTGCGGCGCCACCATGGCCCTGATGGATGCCGGCGTGCCCATCAGCGCCCCGGTGGCAGGCATTGCCATGGGCCTGTGCAAGGAAGGCGATGAATATTACGTGCTCACGGACATCCTCGGTGACGAGGACGCCCTGGGCGACATGGACTTCAAATGCGCGGGCACGGCCGACGGCGTAACCGCCATTCAGATGGACATCAAGATCACGGGCATTCCCTCCGACGTATTGCGCCGCGCCCTGAAACAGGCTCGCGAAGCGCGTCTGCACATTCTGGAGCACATGCAGGAGTGCCTGGGAAAACCCCGCGAAGAGCTCTCTGCCTATGCACCGCAAATGGCCGAACTGATGATCAATCCGGACAAGATCCGTTCCGTGATCGGACCTGGCGGCAAGAACATCAAGGCCATCACCGCGGAGACCCAGGCCGACATCGACATTGAGGATTCCGGCAAGGTGCTGATCTTCGCCCCCAACCAGGCCTCCCTGGAAAAAGCCCGCGAAATGGTCCAGTACTATGACCAGACCCCGGTGCCGGGCCGCAACTACGTCGGTACGGTACGCAAGATTCTGGAAGTGGGCGCGCTCGTGGAGATCCTCCCCGGCGTGGAGGGTATGCTGCATGTCTCCCAGATCGATGTGGAGCGTGTGGAAAGCGTATCCGACTTCTTCCAGATCGGCCAGGAAGTGACCGTCAAGGTCATTGAGCTGGAAGCGGGCGGCCGCATTCGCCTGTCCCGCAAGGCTTGGCTCATGGAGCAGGCCGGCCAGGAAGTGAACCTGGAAGACTTCAAGCGCCCCAGCGGCGGCGGACGTGGTGACCGGCGCGGCGGCGGACGCGACAGTCGCGGAGGCCGAGACAACCGCGGCGGACGCGATAACCGCGGTCGCCGTTAGTCGCGGACGGAACAAAACACCAAAAGGGACGGTCTCAAGAGACCGTCCCTTTTTTATCGCACGCGAGATTCAAGCCGCTTTATTCCACGAGAATACCGGCATACCCCACCACCTGTTCCAAGTCCCCGGTCACATCCGCCGAGGTGGCGTAGCAGGTCAAACGACCGGAAGAAGCCCCCATGGCCACGGCCGCAGACAATGCCAGAGTCATGGGCAGCACGCCGCACATGGTGATGCGCTCCTGGCGCACGGTTTGATACAGCAGGCCCGGTTCAAGCGTGAGCACAGCGTCAACAGCCTTGTGATCGAGTTCATGGGCCCGTTTCTGGGATACGTAATGGCTCATGTCCGAACTCACGATCATGGACACAGGCTCATCCCAGGAGGAGAGCAGTTTCCCCAGGGCCAACCCCGCAGCCACAAGGGTTTCCGGAGACGGTTCGGAAACAGCCACAGGAACGATGCGTGTCGCCGGGTTCAGATGCCGCAAAAACGGCAAGACCACTTCCAGGGAGTGTTCCCGCTTATGGGCCAACGGATCAAAGGTACAGCCCGGAACATGCTCCAGCAAGGCGCGGCCCAACTCCTCGTTCACGGGCACCGCTGCTCCAGGTATTTCCCAGGTCCCTTCACTCCAGACCGCAATACGCTCGCCCAATCCTGTATGATTCGGCCCCAGCAAGACCAGGGTCCTGGGCAGGACCGCCTGCCTCAGGGTGCGCCCGCAGACCTCGCCGGAGAACATATACCCCGCATGAGGCACCATGGCCAGGAGAGTCCGGCCAGCGCCGGGCTGCGCCGCTGTCGTCTTGGAAAGAAAATTCTGTACTTCCGCGTCCAGCAGCGCGGGATCACCGGGGTAGAACTGCCCGGCCACCACAGGCTTACGGTTCATGGAGTCCCCCTTCAGGCAATCGCCTATTTTGAAACAATACTACACCCCGTCCGCGTCCGGTCAACCCACCCTAATTGGGAATGGGGGCATATTCGGATGCTTGGCGTTGGATCTGCTCGGTTTCTATGGCTGTGGCCGCCAACCTACCATAAAGACTTTCGGGCCGCTCGTCGCGCAGCTGCTCCATGGTCTGTCGCCACTCTTCCGGAAAACCGGACCTGCGGTACAACTCCGCCAACTTATAGCGATGAGCCGCCCACTCCGGATCGTCTTCGGCCAAGTATTTGTCGTATTCCAGTGCCCATTTCAACGCCTGTCGATATCGACCGGAGCGTTCCGTGGCATGAATGGACATGAGCATGCAATCCTTGATTTTCTCAGGATCCCCATCCGACGAGAGCAGCAGGGAAAGCGCCTCCTGAGCATAAACGAACACCCGCCGCAAATCGTCATGCTTCATGGCTTCCTTGGCCATAAAGTAAAGGGAATCGGCCCGGATGAACGGTTCTACATCTTCGTCCGCCCCCAATTGGGCCCAAAGCCGGGCGCTTTTACGATGTTCGCCGAGGTTTTCCAGGGCCACGGCATTGGCGTGCATGAGCAGCCGCCGCGCTCGGGGAGTGATGTCCCAATTCTCTTCCACCAAATTGGAAAGATCGTTGATGCGGTTCCAGGCCCGCTGCTCAAGGAAAACATCCGCAGCCACGGCCAACGCCATTTCCGAATATTCCGGCACCTGCTTTTCGCCCAGGAAGGGCTTCACCAGGGCCAGAGCCTTATCGTACTGGTCCAGTGCGGCATAGGCCCGCGCCACTCCGATACGCGTCGCATTGCTCTCCTCGCCCTGGGATTCGGCGATGAACGGATACCGCTCCCAATAGTCCACCACATCCTGATAACGCTTTTGTTCCAGCAGTTGCGGAACGGCCAGGGCAAAGGCCCGGTTGCCCAGTTCTCGGGCTCGACCCGTCAATTCGCTGCGGGGATATTCATCCAGGAGACGCTGGGCCGCGGCCAGGGCTTCGGGATATTCTTTTTGAAAAAAGTGCCACATACCGAGCTTCAGCAAGGCTAAAGGAGCCAAAGGGCTGTCCGGATGCTCGTTTACGATTTCCGTATAGACCTGTTTGGGACGCAGCGTAAACGGCCGGTCAAACACGGAGACCATTTCCAACATGGTGGGTTCGTCATAGATGCCCTCTTCGGCCAGACGCATCTTGGCTATCAGACCGCCGTCCAGATTCGGGTACTGTTCAGCAGTGCGTTCATAAATCGTCCGTGCTGCGCGAAGCTGGTCCTTGCGCAGCAGCACATCCCCGATTCGGGCCAGCACGATATCCGCCTCGTCGGCCTTGGGGTTGATGTTGAAATACGTCCAATAATGTTCCTTGGCCGGGTCCAGCTTATCGAGATGAAACTCCACATCGCCTGCCAGCTTGAGGAACTCGGGGTTGGATTCAAAAACCTGGGGCCAGCGTTTGTCGATATAATCGACGATCTGATAGGCCTGTTCATACAATCCCAGATTCTTCAGAGACTCGGCAAGCCGGAACGCCGCCTCCCGGGCCAGCCGCTCCTGTTCCGGGTATTGTTCAATAAACCCTTGAAAACGGTCCGCTGCCTCTTGCCAATTACCCTGGCGATAATGATATTCCCCCCAATAATACTCGATGGCGGCCACATTCTCATTGTCAGGATACTGAGACATGAGCAACTCAAAATATGCCCGGGCCTCGGGCAGGTTGCCGACACGCAGGTTCACCAACCCAAGGTTCAAAAGGGCCTGAGGAATATTCGGGGAACGTGTGTCGGCGTTCATGGCCTCTTTGTACAAGCTCGTGATTTCCTCAAAATGAGCGGCGGGATTGTCCCGATACAAGGCCATGAGCACACCGCCCAGACTGTACATGGCTTCTAAACGAAGTTCCGGCGTGATCTCAGGGGCGGCAAGAATACTTTGCAGTTCGTCCCGGGCTTCGGCCAACTTGCCGCTGGCCACATGCGACTGGGCTTTCAGCAATTGCAGCTGGAGTTCCGCAACACGCTGGGCCTGCTCCGGCGACAAGGCCCTTTGCTTCGCGTCCGCCGCGGCCTGCGCATTCTCCGATTCAATGGCGTCAATGGACTGCTGCACCGCGACATCATCCACAGTCACCCTCTCAGGCCGCTCCTGGGCTGCTGTCTCGGCAGTAACCTGCTGTGAAACCTCCGGCTCGGGAGCCTGCCCTGTCGGGGCAGCAGGTGCCTTGGTCTCTTGAACCACTTCTTCACCGGTCTGCTGTCCGTCATAGGCGGCCTGAGCCTCCTGCATGGCTTGCTGGGCTTCGGCGGCCAAAGATGAAACCGGAGCCTTCTGCTCGGGAGGTTCTGTTCCAGCGGCAGCCGGGGGAACCGGGGAGACGGGAGGGGCTGGAGCATCGGGCTGAAGCGATACATACGGCGCAGTTTGCCGGTGAATAAAACCATCTACAACGGGAGCCAAGACAGGGGCCGGGCTCGTCGTCTCCGCCCCAGCAGGAACTTCCTGCTCCCGGGAAGTCGGGCGAGTTTCCGTATCAGCGGCCGGAAGAACTTTCTTGGGGGAAACCGGCTGAACCATATCCTTGACCGCTTTGTAACGGGCCGTACCCGATTCCAAATCCAAAGTGCCCACATCGCTGGGCTCGATTTGCAATTGATTCTCCAGACCGGAAACAGGCACCCGCACGGCGTACGGCACGGCAAAAAGAGAATTTCCGTTGGAACGCGGGGCATCCAAAGCCAAGCCATTGGGACCGGACGGTGTGGAAGGCGCTCCCACCGCGTCTGAACCTGCAATCGGCAATGGACCGTTGGCAGCAGGCTCCGGAGGGGCGGCAGAGGGTTGATCAGCAGCGGGACGGGGCGTGGTGGCGGCAGGCGGCTGCGGCGGGGGGACAGGCTCCGGCTGCGGCGTCGTCGGGATGTCCTCAGTTGCCGGATCGGTCCAGCGCGCTCCGATGGGATCACGAAAAAATTGTATTTGCAGATTGTTACCGCCAGGCACCGGGGTGAAGATGTACCCAAAGGCATTGGTCTTCATCTCCACGCGCACCCCGCCCTCTCCAGGGCGAACCGCCTCCACAAGACGTGCCCCTGGGACCTCCCGGGATGAAGCCAAACTCTCTCCCGCGGGCAGGCGAACCAGCAGCGCGCGCGGCGCCACACGGCGGACCGCATTGCTCACCGGTGGGGCATCCAGCGCAAAGGTCAAGACGTCTGTATCCGCCCCTGTGCGGAAAGCGACCGTGGCCGCCGCCGCGGAGCCGGTTCCCGCCAGGAGCCCAAAGGCTACCTGGAGCAATGCGAACCCGATCACCAGCGGATGCGGAAAGAGTCGCACAAGCGGTCGAAATCGTTTTATGTACACAACCCGTCCTTCTTGCAAAACCCGTGCAAGGCCGGACGTGCCACCCGATCAGCCTTCGAGCAGCTTGCGCTTTTTCATCTTCTCAATAAGCGTTGTCCGTTTAATCCCCAACAGCTCGGCGGCCTGGTTCTTGACGCCGCCCACTTCCTCCAGAGCTTCGAGGATCAGCCGATCCTCGATACTTTCCAGAAAATCCTTCAAAACCAAGCCCTTTTCTTTCATGTGCTTCAACCTTGGCCAGGCAAATCCCACCGGGGAGGCCACAGGAACCACGGGCCGGACTTCGGGCTCGTCCCCCACTTCCCGGCGGATTTTTCCGGGAAGATCCTCCGGCTGCACCAACTGGCCATCGCAAAGAATGGACAGCCGTTCCATGAAATTTTCCAGTTCGCGCACGTTGCCCGGCCAGGAGTAGGCCAGCAGCATGGCCTGGGCCTTTTCCGAAAGGTGCAGTTCCTTGCGGTCTTTATCAGTGCAAAATGCTTTGAGAAAGTGCTGAGCGAGAATCAAGGTATCCGTGCCGCGCTCCCGCAGGGCCGGCAATTGCATCGGAATAACGTTCAAGCGGTAAAACAGGTCTTCCCGAAACCGCCCCGCAGCCACCTCCTGCTCCAAGTCCCGATTGGTGGCCGCCACCACCCGCACGTCCACTTTTTTGGCGGAGGTGCCGCCAACACGTTCGATTTCCTTTTCCTGAAGCACGCGCAAAATCTTTACCTGCAAAGAGAAATCCATCTCCCCGATTTCATCCAGGAAAATCGTACCGCCGTCCGCCAGTTCAAACCGGCCAGGACGCGAACGCACCGCATGGGTAAACGCCCCTTTTTCATGGCCGAATAGTTCGGATTCCAAAAGCTCTTTGGGAATAGCCCCGCAGTTGATGGGCACCAAGGGCTGGTCGCGCCGTTTGCTGTTGCGGTGCAGGGCGCGCACAAGCAATTCCTTGCCCGTACCTGACTCCCCGGTCACCAGTACGGTGGAATCCGTGGGTGCCACCTTGCCCAGCACCTGGAACACCTCCTGCAAAGCAGGACTTTCCCCAATGATTCCTTCAATATTGAGCACTCAAATCCTCCAAAGGAACACCTGCTCTGCTTTTCCCGCCAGTGTCGCGCTCGGGCGAGCCACTGGTGAAAAGCCGCTTGAGTTCTATGCTCCCACCTCACTGTCAATAGAATGACACAAAGTCAATCCCTTTGTTCAAAAAAAGGCAAAAAAAAATCGCCACCATGCAAAGTCGTGCGGATCGGGGGCCGGGCATAATCCTGAAAACGCAGACAGCCGCCCCCTCCAAGGAAACGGCTGTAACGTTCTTTTCAACGGCCTTTTGCGTGGACCAATTACTGAAAGCGTCGAACAATGGCCTTGGCCGGCACCAGGCCGGTTGCAGCAGCGGAGACAATGTTTCCGGCCACGCCAGGACCGTCACCAGCCACGAACAGCCCCTGCACTCCGGTCTCCAGGTTGGAATCCGTGTCCACCTGAGTAGCGAAGAATTTGATCTCCGGTGCATAGAGAAGCGTCTCATCATTGGATACGCCCGGCACCACTTCATTGAGTTTTTCCAACCCGTCCACCAGGTTGGTCAAAATGCGTTCGGGCAGGGCCATGGCTATATCGCCGCAAACCACGTTGCGCAGTGTCGGTTCAATGGAGCTGTTGCGGATTCGGTTCCAGGTAGAACGGCGGCCGCGTTTAAGATCTCCAAACCGTTGCAGGATGGGCTTGCCCCCGCCGATTAAGGTAGCCAGCCGCCCGATGGATTCACCATATGCCTGGTTATCGGTCACAGGATCGTCCAGTACTACCTTGGAAAGAAAGGCAAAGTTCGTGTTATCGGACTTGCGGTCCGTGTAGGCATGGCCATTGACGCACACAAAGTCCTGATAGTTTTCCAGTGCTACGAACCCGCCCTGATTAGTGCAGAAGGTCCGCGTCTGATCATCGTACTTGGCCGTACGAATAAAGAAGGTAGGGTCATAAATGATGCCGCAAAGGTCTTCCATGATCTCCCGGGAGACCTCCACCCGAACGCCCACCTCGATACCCCGCTGGGAAACGCCAAGTCCCAGCTCCTGCGCCACCTTGGCCATCCATTCGGCTCCAACCCGGCCCGGGGCCAGGATCACGGCACGGGCCGAGTATTCCCCCCGGCTGGTACGCACTCCGCTCACCCGGCCATCCTGGACCAACACTTCGCGGGCTTCCTCGGAGGTATGGAACGTCACGCCCTGTTCCCGGATATGTTCGGCCATGCCCGCAATGTGGCCGGGCAGATTGTTGCTGCCCAAATGCTTTTGCTTAATCAGCAGCAGGTCGATGCCGTGCTTCTTGGACTCCCGGCGAATGGCCCTGGCCGCCTCCATGTCCGTAGGATACACTTCCGCGTCCATGCCAAAACGGTTGAAGATGGACTCGGTTTCATCAATAAGTGCCTTTGCCTCGGAAACCGGCATGAACTGAGTTAAATCCGTCTTACCCAGCTTATGAATATAGTTGAGCTTGCCATCGGAGAACAGACCGGCTCCCCCCACGCCGCACAAAATATTGCAGGGTCGGCACTTGGTGCAGCCGTTATCCCCGGCGATGGGGCATTCCCTCTTGAGGCTGCGTTTGCCTTTTTCAATTACAAGTACATCCAGGCCTGATTGTTCGCCCAACCAGTAGGAAGCAAAAAGCCCGGCCGGGCCTCCGCCCACGATGATGACATCGAAGTCCGTCTTTGCGGTCGCATTGGGAACCATAGCACTCTCCTGACGTGAAAAAACCCCGTGACCAACGGCCCGGAGCCTTGAGTTTACATTTGCCCGCAAGAGGGCTTAATAGCGTTTATCAGATTTCCGGGGCAAACGGAATCCCCTTTGCGTTGCCCCAAAAGACCAGCCGATATCCCTACGCGGCAAGCCGACCAGATCATCATAATTTTTGAAGGAGAGGGAAAAGGGAAAAAGGGGAAAAGGATTCAGGCTTTGAGATTCACAACCAATCCCGTGACCTGGTCCCAGGCCCGGATCTGAGCGGCATTGGCTGCAAAAGCGTTCTGCGTGCGGATTAAATCCACAACCTCCCGCCCCACGTCCACGCCGGACCTGGGCCGCGCCACAGAGGAAGCCGCCGGATCGCCCCCTGCCGGTTCGAGATGGTCCGGACGATCCGCCGCTGGACGGGAATCCAGAGTAATGGGTGCAACGCGCACCCCCTCCCCGCCTTCACCATCTTCCAAATGCACCCTACGGGCCCGATAGCCGGGAGTATCAACATTGGCGAGATTGGCGGAGGTGACCTCGGCCGCCCGACTCAAGGCGGAAAGAGCCTGGATGGATTCCCGAGCCATTGCTGCCTCCTGTTAACACCAAGGATAGACACTTCCAAAGCGCGGGTCCAGGTCGGCTGGCGTCTTCATGGAGAAAGGGAGCTGTAGTGCGGCGTTCAGGACGTCAGATCGCGCTCAATCACGGCGTAGGCACTGTGGTTATGAATGGATTCCTGACTTTCCACGGAGGCCCGGAACCATGTCACCTGGGGGTGTTCGGATAATCCGCGCGCCACGGCACGCACCACGTCTTCTACAAAAGCGGGATTGGCAAAGGCGCTCTCGGTCACGTATTTTTCATCTGCTCGCTTAAGCAGTGCATACACGGGAGAAGAGCCCGCGCCCTCGCAGATTTCAATGAGGTCCTCAAGCCAAAGCAGGCCCGTAAACCGCGCCAGTACGCGCACAATGGCCCGCTGACTGTGGGCCCCCTGCTCGCTGATGGCCAGCGAACAAGGGCAAACCGTCATGACCGGCACCTCCACTCCAAGGGTGAAGACCAATTCATCGTCTTCATACTCTCCCACCAGGGAGCAGTCGTACCCCATCATGCTCTTGCCACCGCTGGCCGGAGCACTGCGGCGCAGAAAAAAGGGAAAACGCAACTCCGCATAGGCACGCCGCGCATCCAGCCGCTGCGTGATGTTGGCCAAAAGTCGCTTGAACGATCCATAATCCAACTCCTCGGACCAACCTTCAAGCGCTTCCACAAAACGGCTCATGTGGGTTCCCTTGAAATGAGCCGGCAAATCCACGGACAGATCCACCTGAGCCACAGTGTGCTGGGAGCCCTGTACGCGGTCGCGCACCAAAAGCGGCAGCCGCAGATCCTTGACCCCTACGCGGTCGATGGGCATGGCAATGGAAGCCTTGCCATTTTGCACATCCTCCATGCGGACGGTGGCAGTGGTGGGACGGGTTGCGATTTTCTTGTTGTTCATGCTTTCGATTACGATTCCCGGTTACGGGTCAAAACAGGTCTTTCCCCGTTGTGGTGAGATTCAATTGGCCGTGCTTGACTCCCTTGGTGGAGATCAGCCGCTGGCCAAGGTGCTTGATCACTTCGGCCTCGCCGCGCAGGACCAGCACTTCCAGACAGTTATAATGATCCAGATGGCAATGCAGGGAGGAGAGCACCGCTTCATGGGCCTCGTGTTGAATTTCCGTCAACCGCTGGGCCAAGCCGCTCTGGTGGTGATCATACACCATGGTCAGGGTTCCAGCCACCTCACCCTCGGTCTCCTCCCATTCCCTTTGTACCAGGGTGTTGCGGATCAAATCGCGAATGGCCTCGGAACGGGTCTGGTAGCTTTTTTCCCGACAAAGGGAATCAAATTTCTCCAGCAGGTCGGAATCCAAGGATACGCCGAAACGGATGGTCTTGCCCATGGTTCTGTCTCCTTTGCACACGGTTGCCAATACCCGGCAGCAGGTCCCGGGCGGGACTACTCCCCCTCCACAAATGTCACGAGGTCCGCATCACTCGCCAAAGCCGTACGGTCTGGTTCTGCCCGCCCTGGGCCACCTTGTCCCGCAGGACAATATCGCACTGCCAGCCCCGACGGGCCAGCCGGTCCCAGACGGGTCGGGACACGGTGCGCTCTGGCTCGCCGAGCCAAATTTCGCCGCCAGGAGCAAGGCAGCGGGAAAAGAGCGCTTCCAACGGATCAAAAAATCGCTTTTCATAAAGGACGTCGCCGCCCCAGATATATTCAAAGGACGCATCGGCCAGGGCCGAGGCTCGCCAGTCCATGACGGTCCAAAGCGGCTGGGGTACGTGGTTCAGCGCGGCATTGACGCGGGCAAAGGCCAGGGCCTGGGGCTCGTAGTCAAAAGCGACGACGCGGGCTCCCAACCAAGAACCCACCAGTGCGGCAATACCCAGACCGCACCCCACGTCCAGACACGCGGCCCCGGCGATTCGGGCCCGTTCCTCGTGCAGCTTGCGACAAACCAGAAGGCTGGCGGGCCAGACCTCCACCCAGTATGGAAGGCGTTCATCCCGGCCAAAATCCTCCTGCCCCATGGCCTCCCACAAGGATTCCATGTCACCGGTACGCTCCAGCGTCCAGTCGCGTCCGGCAGCAGAAACCTTGAGCCTTTTCACGTTTTGGGCTACAGCACAAGGCCGGATGGACGCGGTCTCTCGTCGCTGCCCATTCCCCTGTCCCTGCCCCGTCCGCAGGCAATTCTCCTTCTGGTCGCGCACGGTTTGGTTCTAGCTTCTTGTGGTAACATTGGCAAGCCGAACCCCGCATCAAACCAGCTATTGAACATCGCTTTCGTGACACTATTCTCCCATAAAAAAAACCGCATATGCGGTTCATAAACTAGGGGCACCAATGGCGCGCCGGTTCGCCGCCGGGCCGGCGCAGGCAATACGGCCAACGCGCCAGCCCGATTCCCGTCAAGCTCATTCGCCGAGGTAGGCTTTGCGTATGTCCGGATTATCCAACAAGGAAGCCGCATCATCCGCCATGACCACCTTGCCCGTTTCCAGCACATAGCCCCTGTTGGAGGCCTGAAGCGCCAGGTTGGCGTTTTGCTCCACCAGTAAGATGGTGACGCCCTGCTCCTGATTGATTGTCTGCACAATATCAAAAATCTGTTTGACAATAATAGGTGCCAGCCCCAGGGATGGCTCATCCAGAAGCAACACCTTGGGGCGACTCATGAGCGCGCGGCCAATGGCCAGCATCTGCTGCTCTCCGCCCGAAAGCGTTCCCCCGGCCTGGCTGCGGCGCTCGCGAAGCCGTGGAAAATACTCATAGACCATTTCCATGTCCGCACGAATGCGCCGTTTGCGGCGACGAAAAAATGCCCCCATGTCCAAGTTCTCCGCCACGCTGAGCCGGGGGAAAATCCGCCGCCCTTCCGGGACCTGACAAAGCCCCATGCGCGGCAGCTTGTCCGCATTGACGCGGGTGATGTCCTGTCCGGCATAGTGGACCGCGCCTTCGCTGGCACGAACAATGCCGCAAATGGTCATCAGCGTGGTGGACTTGCCCGCTCCGTTGGCACCAATGATGGAAACGACCTCCCCTTCCCGCACGGAAAGGGAAATCCCCTTGAGCGCCTGAATCCTTCCATAGTGTGCGGCCACGTTCTTGAGTTCGAGAATGGTGTCCCCGGCCATGCCTATTCTTCCTCCTCTCCGCGTTTGCCCATGCGCTTGGCCGGAATCAGGCCCGCAGGTCGGACCAGCATCATGAATGTCATGGCGCCACCGAAAGCGAGCATGCGGTACATCTGAAACTCACGAAAAACCTCGGGAAGCGCAATGATGGCGAATGCCCCGAGAATGATGCCGGGTATGGATCCCATGCCGCCGAGTACCACGATGGAAAGCACTAGGGCCGATTCCAAAAAAGTAAAGCTCTCAGGCGCCACAAATCCCATGCGTGCCGCAAAAAAAGCTCCAGCCAGCCCCCCGAAAACCGCGCCCATGGCATAGGCCATGAGTTTGAAGGCAAAGGTGTTCACCCCCATAAGCTCGGCCGCGGTCTCATCCTCGCGAATGGCTTCCCAGGCCCGACCGATACGGGAAAAATTCAGCCGGTTCACCGCAATGATGGTAATAATGGCAAGGAAAAAGGCGACATAATACAAGTCCCCCAAACTGCGCAGGGCCACCTCTTCGATGCGAAACCCGCCCTCGAACATGGGCAGGGGCACGGTCAGGGGCTTGGCCATGACCCCGTTGGGCCCGTTGGTCAGACTCATCCAGTTGTTCAGAATGATGCGTACGATCTCACCGAACCCTAGAGTTACAATGGCAAGATAGTCACCACGCATACGCAGCGTGGGATAGCCGATGATGCACCCGGCGATCATGGCCAGGAAAGCGGCCACGGGCAGCGCCAGCCAGAAGGATATTCCGTAATGCAGGGACAGGAGTGCATAGGTATAGGCTCCCACCCCGTAGAAGGCGATGAACCCCAGGTCCAGCAGACCGCAAAGGCCGATGACGATATTCAACCCCAAGCCCAGACAGACGTAGACGAGCACCTGGATAAGGATGTCGTGAACGCGCCGATCCGTGAATTGGGGAATGGCAAAAAATACCGCCGCGATCAGCACGAACCAAACCCAGGCCGGAATCAGGCTGAGCCGCGCCCCCAGGGCCTGACGGCCTGTCTCCAGCATCCGGGCTGGTGCACCCAGCCAGCCCGCCTGCCGGATTTGGTACAGCACGAAAACAATGCTTCCGGCCACGGCAATGGGCATCCAGGCGGCAAAGCTGCGCCAGAAGCCGAGCGTGCCGTCCGGGTTGATGTCCAGCAGCGGCCACAGCAGGGCGAACAGCCAGACCAGGGCCACCATAAAGTACAAAAGCTGTTTTCTAAACCCGTGTGTCATCAACATTCTCTCCCATAATGCCGGTGGGTCGGAAGTAGAGGACTGCGATAAGAATAATGAAGGCGCAGACGTCCTTGTATTCGCCGCCGTACGGGATATAGGCTGCGGCCATGATCTCCACCATGCCGATGATGAACCCGCCGATCATGGCGCCGGTGATGTTGCCGATGCCGCCCAGAACGGCCGCGGCAAAGGCCTTGATGCCCGGCACAAAGCCCATTTCGAAACGTACCGAGCCGTAATAGAAGCCCACCATGATGCCCGCGGCCGCGGCAAGCCCGGCACCAATGGCAAAGGTCAGGCTGATGACCCGGTTGGAGTTGATGCCCACCAGGGCGGACATGACTTTGTCCTGAGCCGTGGCCCGCATGGCCCGACCAACACGCGTCTTGAAGACCAGGAAATTCAGGGCCACGAGCAACCCGGCCGTCAGCGCCAGGATGAGAAGCTGCATGTAGTTGACGATGACGCCGCCGATTTCAAACGGAGCTCCAAAAATTCCGCCCGGATAGGCCTTGTCATACACACCCTGGGTCAACATCAAGGCGTTCTGCAAAAAGATGGACATGCCCAGGGCCGAAAGCAGCACGGAAAGCCGCGAGGAGTGGCGCAGGGGTTTATAAGCTACCTTTTCCACGGCCATGGCCAGCATGGCGCAATACAGCATGGAAAGCACCAGGGAAAAGCCGATGCACAGCCAGGGATGCGTGTCCATGTATCCGGCTCCGGCCATGTAGCTGAGCAGGATCACTCCCATG
Source organism: Desulfovibrio sp. (assembly GCA_028708865.1). Lineage (GTDB taxonomy): Bacteria > Desulfobacterota > Desulfovibrionia > Desulfovibrionales > Desulfovibrionaceae > Paucidesulfovibrio. The sequence goes on from JAQVYA010000007.1 coordinate 21,923, forward strand.
TATCCGCCCGCGGCGAAAAACTCGCCATGCGCGAAGTTGATGAGCTGAATGATGCCGTACACCATGGTGTATCCCAGAGCGATGAGGGCATAGAGCCCGCCGAGGGTCAGCCCGTTGAGCATCTGCTGGGCAAAGAAAGTGAATGCGTTATCCATAAGAACTCGCAGATCAGGGGGCCCGAAGGCCCCCTGCGGGTCGTGGTTGTCAGCTTTGGATCAGAAGAGTTCGCCGGTGCGCGGATTCCAGAAGGGCACAAGCTGGCCCTCAATGACCTTAAAGACCACATAGTCAGATCCGGAATCCCCGTTGGGTTGGAACTTGACTCGCTTGGACGCGCCCTGGAAATCCAGCTCCATCATGGCGGCCCGCACCTTGGCGGGGTCCGTAGAGCCTGCGGCCCGGATGGCGTTGAACAGGCTCATGGCCGAATCGTAGGCATACGCGGAATACGCCCCCACCTGGCCGTACTTGGCGTTGGCCTCCTGGAACACCTTGTAGGTGTCCGTGGAAGTGTCGGTATAGCCGAAGGTCAGGCAGGCACCTTCCGACGCTTCCTTGGCGATTTCGATGAGCTGCGGATGGAACACCGCATCCTGGCCCATGCACTGAGCCTCGATGCCCATGCGCTTGGCCTGCAAAAGCATGAGCGCGCCCGTGGCCGAGTTCTGAAGCGAGATGTAGAAGACATCCGGATTGGCCTGGCGCACTTTGGTCAGCACGGCGGAATAGTCCTTGTCACCCTGGTTCACGTGATCATGCGCCAAAACCTGGATGCCCACCTTTTCGCAATTCATGGACACTTCCTCGGCCAGCCCTTGGGAATAGGTGGTCTTGTCGTCCACGATGAAGATGGTCTTGGCGTCCAGGTAATCGGTCATGAACTTGACCGCGGCCGGAGCCTGGTGGTCGTCACGCCCGCAGATGCGGAACATGTATTGAAGGCCGCGTTCCGTAACCTTGGGGCTGGTGGAACCGGGAGTGATGGTGAAGATGCCTTCCGGGTCCAAAGTGGCCGAGGCCGGAATGGTGGAGCTGGAGCAATACGCGCCCACCACGCCGACCACTTCCTCGGAAATGAGTTTGTTGGCGGCGGCCACGGCCTGTTTGGGATCGCAGGCCGTGTCCTCGGCAAACAGCCTGATGTCGCTGAATCCTTCGATGCCGCCCTGGGCCATGACCACGTCGATGGCCGCGCGCACACCGTTGGCGATGTCGTTGCCGTCCGCGGAATACGGACCGGTCAGGGGGCTGATGGAACCGATCTTAAGCACGGGCAGGGCCTGTTCGGCCCCTGCGGTTTCTTCGGCTTTGTTCTCCTCTCCGCCGCAGCCCGCGAGCAGCAGTCCGGAAAGAAGCAAACCGAACAGCGCAAGCAGTGAAATTCGTTTCATCAATACAACCTCCTCATGATTGGTTACTGGCCCAGATAGGCCTCAATGACCTTGGGGTCGCGCTGAACATCCTCAGGCCGCCCGCTGGCGATGAGCTGGCCATAGTCCATGACCACGATACGATGGCACACACCCATGACCACCTTCATATCGTGCTCCACCAGCAGAACATTGATGCCCTGCTCCGCAATGCGCTCGATGACGCGCATGAGCTCGGCGCTCTCCACGGGATTCAATCCGGCGGCGGGTTCGTCGAGCAGGATGGTCTGCGGATCAGAGGCCAAAGCCCGGGCGATCTCCAGGTGCCGTTGCCTGCCGTACGGAAGGTTGCGGGCCGCCTCGTCGGCTTTATCCTCCATGCCCATGAAGCGCAGGGCCCGCATGGCCCGCTCGTGAATTTCCCGCTCTTCGCGGCGTTGGGCAGCGGTGCGCAACACCGCCCCCACCACGCTCCCGGCCGTGCGGCAATGCTGAGCCACCATGCAGTTCTCCACCGCAGTCATGGCCGTAAACAACCGGATATTTTGAAATGTTCTGGCAATCCCTGCCTTGAGAATCTGATGGGGCCGTTTGCCGATCAAGCTTTCACCATTGTAGGCGACCCGGCCTGAAGACGGGCGGTACACCCCGGTAATCACGTTGAAGATGGTGGTCTTGCCCGCTCCGTTCGGCCCGATGAGGCCGAGAATCTCTCCGCCGCCAAGCTCGAAGGAAACACCTGATAAGGCCTGCACACCGCCAAAATGAATGCTTACGTCGTCAAGTTTGAGAATAGCCATAGTGCCTGTTGTATAAACGCATTTGAGAAACATTCCAAGCGTTTTTTTGGAAAACAGTGGTCAATTTCGAATTTTTGTCTTGACATTACTGCTTTCATCGAATTAAATTCTGTATCATTTAAAAAAACAGAAGATTCAACAAATCAAAGTTGAATTGTGAGAATTTTACATTATTGGAAGATACACATAGAAAGAATTTTATTCTGTTTCTCTAAAGGAAAAAGAATGATCGACAAGTCTAATAAAAAAATCTTGAACATTCTCCAGAAAAATGCACGTACAACCAACGCCGACATTGCCAGAAACATCGGCAAAGCCCCGTCGGCCGTGCTGGAACGAATCAGAAAACTGGAGATGAACGGTGTTATTCAAGGGTATGAAGCACGCGTTGATCCTTTGGCAGCCGGGCTGGGCCTGACCTCGTTCACCCTCGTGAGCGTGGAGGAAGAGGTGGGCTCCACATCCACCGGGGAATTGCTGGCGTCCATTCCCGGCGTTCTGGAAGTGCACTACTGTGCGGGGCAGGATTCCTATCTTGTCAAAATCCGCGTGCAGGACACGGAAAAGCTCGCTGAAATGCTCGCCAAGATCGGCCGCATCCCCACCGTGAAAAACACCAAGTCCACCATCGTGCTCCGCACGGTGAAGGAAAGCAGCAACCTACCAATCGACGAAGAATAACCTTATTCACAGGAGGTCCGCACCATGAACCAGTCCACACTGGAAACCGACATCAAAGCCACAGGCAGGGCATTCTTCGACAGCATCCGGGGCGAGGCGCCCTCGGTCTTCAACAAAGGATTCTGGACCGGCAAGGTCATGGACTGGGCCATGAAGAACGAGGATTTCAAGGTCCAACTCTTCCGTTTCGTGGACGTGCTGCCCTACCTCAACAGCAGCGACAACCTCACCCGGCACATCGAAGAATATTTCAGCGGCGAGGACGCGGACATCCCGGCCGTGCTCAAGTGGGGCGCAGGCAAGTCCACCGGCCTCATCGGCAACCTCGCGGGCAAGATGATGGGCAAGGCCATTCGTTCCAACATCGAAGGCATGGGCCGGCAATTCATCGTGGGCCAAAACACCAAGGAAGCCCTCAAAGGGCTGAAGAAACTTCGTAAGGACGATTTTGCCTTTACCGTGGATTTGCTGGGGGAAGCCACGGTGTCCGAGGAGGAATCCGAAGCCTACATGAACGGCTACCTGGAGCTGCTGGACGCCGTGGCCCGGGAGCAGGCGGCCTGGCCCGCCCTGGGAGGACAGGGAGACCTGGACTGGGGTTATGCACCCAAGGTCAATGTATCGGTCAAGCCTTCGGCCCTTTACTCCCAATCCAAACCTGTGGACGTGGAAGGATCGGTACAGGGCATCCTGGCCCGGCTCAAGCCCATCTACCGCAAGGTCATCGCAATGCAGGGCTTCCTGTGCATTGATATGGAAGCGCTCAAATACAAGGAAATGACCCTGGAGTTGTTCAAGCGGCTGCGCACGGACCCGGAATTCGTGAACTACCCGCACCTTTCCATCGTACTCCAGGCCTACCTCAAAGACACGGACCAGGACCTGGACGAACTCATTGCCTGGGCCCGTAAAAACAACCTGCCCATCGGCATCCGGCTGGTCAAGGGAGCCTATTGGGACGAGGAAACCGTCATTGCGCTGCAAAACGGCTGGCCAGTTCCCGTGTGGACCAACAAGGCCGAGTCGGACATGGCGCACGAACGCAACTCAAAGAAAATTCTTGAAAACAGCGACCTGATCTACTTTCAATGCGGCTCGCACAACGTGCGCACCATCAGCTACGTCTACGAGACAGCCAAGGCCCTGGGCGTGCCTGAGGACCGCTATGAATTCCAGGTCCTCTACGGCATGGCCGAACCCGTGCGCAAGGGACTGCAAAATGTGGCCAAACGCGTTCGGCTATACTGCCCCTATGGCGAGTTGATCCCGGGCATGGCCTATCTGGTCCGCCGACTGCTGGAAAACACGGCCAACGAATCCTTCCTGCGACAATCTTTTGCCGAAGGCGAAGAAGTGGACCGTCTCTTGGAAAATCCCGAGGAAACCCTGAAAAGGGAACTGGCCGCCAAGTGCGTTCCTGCGGAATCCCCTCAGGAGGGCCTGGACAGCCCCTTCCGCAACGACGAGATGATCGACTTCACCATCCCGGGCAAGCGGCACGCCTTCCCGGAAGCCATTGCCAAAGTGCGCGCCCAAAAAGGGAAAACATATCCTCTCTATATTGGCGGCAAGGACGTGGAGACCGAAAAGCGCATCGAATCGCGCAACCCTGCCGATCCCGACGAGATGCTCGGACAGATTTGCCAGGCAGGCCAGACCGAAATCGATCAGGCCATTGCCGCGGCCGATGGCGCCTTGCCCGCCTGGCGGGATACCGAACCCCGCGAACGCGCCCGGGTGATCCTTCGCGCCGCCGAGATCATGCGGCGCCGTCAATTCGAACTTTCCGCCTGGCAGATACTGGAAGTGGGCAAACAGTGGGATCAGGCCTACCACGACGTGGGCGAAGCCATCGACTTCCTGGAGTACTATGCCCGTGAAATGGTCCGGCTGGGCAAGCCGCGCCGCATGGGCCGCGCCCCGGGCGAGCACAATCTGCTCTTCTATCAGCCCAAGGGGATCGCCGCAGTCATCTCACCCTGGAACTTCCCGCTGGCCATTTCCGCGGGCATGGTTTCGGCCAATATCGTGGTCGGCAACCCCGTGATCTACAAACCGTCCAACCTCGCCCCCCTTATCGGCTACGGACTGGTGGAAATCTTCCGCGAAGCCGGGCTGCCCGATGGAGTGTTCAACTATTGTCCCGGATCCAGCCGCGATATGGGCGACTATCTTGTGGAGCATCCCAAGGTAGCGGTCATCTCCTTTACCGGTTCCGAGGCCGTGGGCCTGCGCATCCAAGAAAAAGCCGCCAAGGTGCATCCCGGCCAGACCCACTGCAAACGGGTGGTGGCGGAAATGGGCGGGAAAAACGCCATTATTGTGGACGACGACGCGGATCTGGACCTGGCCGTCATTCACATTCTCTACTCCGCCTTTGGCTTCCAGGGGCAAAAATGCTCGGCCTGTTCACGGGTCATCGTGGTGGACGACATTTATGATCGCTTTGTGGAGCGGCTGACCAAGGCGGCCCAGTGCCTGAAAATCGGCCCCTCCGAAGACCCCGCCAACTACATGGGGCCCGTGGTGGACCCGGCCGCCCAAAAGAAAATCCTGGAATACATCGATCTGGCCGACCAGGAAGGCACCATCCTGGTCCAACGGGACGTGCCCGAAAAAGGCTGCTACGTTCCCCTGACCATTGTGGCCGACATTGAGCCGCACCACCGCATCGCCCAAGAGGAAATCTTCGGTCCCGTGCTGGCGGTCATGCGGGCCAAGGACTTTGATCAAGCCATTGAATGGGCCAATTCCACCCGTTTTGCCCTGACAGGCGGCGTATTCTCCCGCAGTCCCAAACACCTGGAACAGGCCCGACGCGAATTCCGGGTGGGCAACCTCTACTTGAACCGTAACAACACCGGTGCATTGGTGGAGCGCCAGCCCTTTGGCGGATTCAAAATGTCCGGAGTGGGGTCCAAGACCGGCGGCCCGGACTATCTGATTCAACTCATGGATCCTCGCTGCGTCACGGAAAACACCATGCGCCGGGGCTTCACCCCCATTGAGGAAGGGGAAATCTGGGTCTGATCCGATCCTCAGTCAACGCCATCAAGGCCCCTGTACCGACCAGTCCGGTACAGGGGCCTTTTGCCAACGGGGAAAACCCGGCGTGCATTGACCCGCTCCGCCTCGCAGCATATACAAAATAAAATCGTTCCGAATCGTCCACCGCCACAATCCTTTCCGGAGAAAACATGTCCGACGAGCAGACGTTTGATCCGGCTTTTGGAAGCCCGCTCCTGCTCCGCCCGGAAGGCGTGGAACAGGATCTGCGGACGTTTTTCATCGGCATGGAACCGCATCAATATGTGATTTGCTCCTTGGGTAAGGTCCTGGACGATGCGGGAGTGCTCTCGGCCCTACGGGACAAAACGCGCCGAACCCGACTCTTCTACCTCCGGGAAGGCATCATGCGCGGTTTCACCGTGCGGATTCTTGGCTTCAAGACAACCCCTTTCCGGCACTTGCTGCTCTCTTTTCCGGAAACTGCGCAGACATTCAACCTGCGCAGCCACGACCGCGTGGACTGTCATCTTCCGGCCCGCGTGGCCGACGGCGCAAGCGCCGCCCGAGGTATGATCAGCAACATCAGCGCGGGCGGCTGCCGTCTTTCCATGGCGTGTGCTCCTATGGCCCACCCCTGGCTCCAGGAAGGGGAAAATTATGATCTGGCCATGCAACTGCCCACTCAGGACAACCCCCTGCCCTGCCTTTGCTCCTTGGCCCTGCGGCAACATGCGGACCACCTGGTCCATCTGGGACTCCGATTTCTGCACTTTGAACCGGAGTACGCCGACCAGGTGACACAATTCATCGAACATGTTTCAAAATACAGAATCTAAGATCATGCCGGAATCCCCCACGCCCACGGAAGGCCGCATTACGGCCTGCCCGGAATTACGCGACCTGCAACTCCAATACGGCGAGCACATCCTGTTGCGTCCGGCCGGACTGGACTACCGACTGACCACCCATTTCGTGGGCATGGAGCCGCGCAGCTACCTCATCGTCCGGCTCTCATCCCTGGGCATGGACGCGCACCACGTCTATCCCCACCTCTACAAAGACAACGAGATAAAATTATTCATCGCCAATGAAGGCATGCTCCTGGGCTACCGCAGCGCCATCTTGGCCTTCAACGCCGCTCCCTACCGGCACCTGTACATTGCCTACCCGAATGAAGGCGAGTCCTTCACTCTCCGCGAACATGACCGCTACCAATGTCACCTGCCCGCCGTCCTGCAAGGGCAAGGACACAACCTGGCGGGCATGGTCATTGACGTGAGCATGAGCGGATGCCGCGTTTGCCTGGACCCTCCGGAAGAGGACACCAGCTTTGCCCCGGCCGTCGGCAACCCGACCCGGCTGACCTTTTCCCTACTCAGCCGGGACAATGCAGGCAGCGTGGATTGTGAAGTACGCAACGTGGGCCGCGCCAAGGGCAAACTGGTTCTGGGTCTGCGTTTTCTGCGGCTCGGACCGGTCAGTACGGTCCGACTTTCCCAATTCCTGGAGTACCTTTCGCGCTACCGCCGTACCTCGATCAATTCTCGCCGTTAAAGCCGCAGGCCCCGCTTCAGAGCCATCCGGTACTACCGAAATGTGAGAGACAACGCGTGTTCACAAGTCGGCTGATCATGCATGCGCTAGGCGCGCCCCGGCCGAAAGCATTCGTAACAAATTGGAAATAGGCAGGAAATCAAGTAGGCGTGGACCGGCCCGGCCGTTGCAAAATCAGTCCCGCCACGATGAGCCCGAGTCCGGCAAAGGTGGAGGGCAGGATGCGCTCTCCCAATAAAAAATGGATGAAAATCAGGGAAAGAAACGGGGAAAGAAAAATCAAGTTGCCAACCTTGGCCGTATTCTCAGAATATTTTAACGCCTTAAGCCAAAAGACAAAGGTCACGCCCATTTCAAACACCCCCACGTAGGCCGCGCCCCAAAAGCCGGCAGGGGTTTGCACTCCGAATCCGTCCGTCAACAGGCAACAGAGGGTCACCAGAGGCATGGCGGCCAAAAAACCCGTAAACAACGCGGCCACAGGCTCCCGTGTCTCTCGGGTGTTGAAAATCCAATACAAAGCCCATACCACGGTGGAAAGCAAGGCCAACGCCACGCCCCAAGGGTCGGAAAACCGCATGGACAAGGGATCCCCGTGAGTGGAAATGACCACCACCCCGCTGTAGCTCACCAGCACGGCAGCCCAGTCCTGCCTTGAGATGCGTTGGCCCAACAGGGGAATGGAAAGCAGGGTCAGGGTAATGGCCCAGGTATAGTTCAGAGGCTGGGCTTCCTGTGCCGGCAAGAGGTCGTAGGCACGGAATAAAATCAGATAATACAAAAAGGGATTCAGTACGCCCAGCGCCAAGGACCGGCACCATTCCGCACGAGAGCAGCGCAAGGCCGCTCCGAGCCGTCCCTGCATCATCAGAATTCCCCCCAGCGTGAGCGTGGATATCGCCGTGGAGTAAAACAGCAATTGCCCCGGTTCCATGGCGCGCAAAGACAGCTTGAACGCCGTGGCAACCGTGGACCAAAGCAGCACCGTGGCCAGTCCGAACGCGTAGGCTTTTTTTTGATCGTACATGCGGCCTCCGCGCCGTTATCTACATTATTGTCCGACAAGAGCAAACCACGCCGAGAAAATGTACAAAAAAGCGGGTGCCTGCCCGCAATGTGAACAGGAGAAACCTGTTTTCATTATTGCGGGTTTTTGGTAACTGAAGAACACTTAAGCGTAATTGGAGCGCCTGAAAGGCACGGAGGGGTGACGCCTGTGTGGGCGTGCCCCCTAGTTTTATGGATTGGAGAGGCTTTTTTTCACATTCTCTTGGAGGTTAGGAGATGAAACGTTTGCTCCTGGTCCTCGCTCTGGCCTTTAGTCTGCTCATGGCAGGCTGCGGCGGCGAGGAAAAAAAGGCTGAAGAAACCAAGGCCCCTGAACAGGCCGCGGAAAAAGCTCCGGAAGCCCAGCCCAAGACCCTGCGCTTGGCCATGGCCGCCGACCCGGTCTCCCTGGACCCGCTGGTGCAGCTTTCCGGCGGAATGCTGCAGTACTCCCACATGGTCTTTGACCCGCTGGTCCGCTGGGCCCAGGACGGCTCCATCGTGCCTCGCCTGGCCTACAAGTGGGAACAGATCGACGACAACACCATGCGCTTTTTCCTGCTTGAAGGCGTCAAGTTCCACTCCGGAAACGAATTCACTGCCAAGGACGTGGTCTGGACCCTGGCTCGCCTGAAGAAGTCCCAGGACTTCAAGGGCCTGTTTGAGCCGTTTGAAAAGGCCGTGGCCGTGGATGACTACACCGTGGACCTGGTCACCAAGGAGCCTTACGGCCTGCTGCTTTCCATGGCTACCTACATTTTCCCCATGGACAGCGAGTTCTACTCCGGTACCGACGAAAAGGGTCTGCCCAAGGACGCCATCGTCAAGACCGACTATTCCTTTGCCAACATCAATGAGTCCGGTACCGGCCCGTTCACCGTGGTGCATCGGGAGCAGGGCGTAAAGACTGAATTTGCCCGCTTTGCCGACTACTGGGACGAGAACACCGGCAACGTGGATGAGATTGTGCTCACCCCGATCCCCAACGACGCCTCCCGCGTGGCGGCCCTGCTTTCCGGCGACGTGGATTTCGTCATGCCCGTGCCTCCGCAGGATCTGGAACGCGTCGAGAGCAACGACAACCTGCAACTCGTGATCATGGGCGGCTCCCGCGTCATCACCCTGCAAATGAACGGTGAACGCAACCCGGCCCTGGCCGACCCCAAAGTCCGCCAAGCCATTGTCTACGCCGTGAACAACCAGGGCATCGTGGACACCATCATGAAGGGCTTTGCCACCGTGGCCAGCCAGCAGGCGCCCGAAGGCTTTGCCGGATACGTCGCCGACCTCAAGCCCCGCTTCGACCTGGAAAAAGCCCAGCAGCTTATGGCCGAATCCAGCTACCCGGACGGCTTTGCATGCACCATGATCGCCCCGAACAACCGTTACGTGAAGGACGAAAAGATCGCGGAAGCCGTGGTTTCCATGCTTTCCAAGATCGGCATCAAGGTCACCCTGAAGACCATGCCCAAGGCCCAGTACTGGGATGAATTCGACGCTCAGGTGGCCGACCTTCAGATGATCGGCTGGCACCCCGACACCGAGGACTCCGCCAACTACACCGAGTTCCTGCTCATGTGCCGCAACGCCGAAACCGGCTACGGCCAGTACAACTCCGGCAGCTATTGCAATCCGGATGTGGACGCCCTGATCCTGGCTTCCCAGACTGAAACCGACCTTGCCAAACGCAGCGAAATGTTGCAGGAGGTCGAACGGATTCTGTACGACGACGCCGCGTTCGTCCCCCTGCACTGGGAGAACCTGTCCTGGGCCTCCAAGAAGGGCATGAACACCGCGGATGTTGTGAACGTTCAGAACTTCCCCTACTTCGGAGACTTGGTCATCGAGTAATCAACGGCTCGGCCATACTCATATCCAAAAACACGAGGGGGACCATTCCGGTCCCCCTTCATGGCAAAAGCGACGGGAAACATGGTAGCTTTCATTATCCGGCGCGTTCTTCAGGGCATGATGGTCATGGTTGTCATCGCCTTGATTGGATTCGCCATCAAACAAAGCTTCGGCGACCCTGTCCGGGAAATCACGGGCATTTCGGTTTCCGCCGAAGAGCGGGAAGCCCTGCGCGAAGAACTGGGACTGAACGATCCTTTTATGGTCCAGTTCGGCCGGTTCCTGTACAACGCAGCCCACGGCGACCTCGGCCAGTCCTTTTTCTACAAAAAACCCGCCATGGAGGTCATTCTCTCCAAGGCCCCGGCAACCCTTGAACTGGTCTTTTGCAGTGCCATTCTCATTGTACTGCTCTCCGTACCGCTGGGAATCTACTGTGCCATCCGGCCAAAACAGCTCTTCGCAAAATTCGTAATGGGAGCCTCCACTGTAGGCGTATCCATCCCCGTCTTTTTGACAGCCATCATGCTCATCTACATTTTTTCCATTGAGCTGCATTGGCTTCCCTCCTTTGGCCGGGGCGAAACCGTCAACATCGGCGGCTGGCAGACCGGCCTGCTCACCTGGGACGGAATCAAGCACTTGATCATGCCCACGGTGGCCCTTTCCTCCATCATGCTTCCACTGTTCATCCGGCTGATCCGGTCCGAGATGATGGAGGTGCTGCAAAACGAATACATCAAATACGCCTGGGCCAAGGGCCTGCCGCCTTTGCGGGTCTGGATCGTACACGCTTTCCGCAATACTCTGCTCCCGGTCATCACCGTGGGCGGCGTGCAGCTTGGCATCACGATCGCCTTCACCATCCTCACGGAAACGGTCTTTTCGTGGCAGGGCATGGGCTCTATGTTCATCCAGGCCGTGGAGCGGGCCGACTCTTCGCTCATGGTGGCCTATCTGGTGGTAGTTGGTTTCATCTTCGTGGTGGTGAATACCGTTGTCGACATCATCTACGGTCTGGTGAACCCAACCGTGCGCATCACGGGGAGGAAATAGCATGCAGCCCACCAGAAGCAGATGGCGCCGATTCCGCGAATCCTTTTTTCTGCACGACTTCCTGCATGACAGGCTCGCGCTGACGAGCTTCATCGTGCTCGTAATCCTGTTGGTCCTGGGGCTCGGCGCCCCTTTCTTCGCCCCCAGCAACCCTTATGACCCCAGCACCTACGATCTGCTCAACGCCGAGCAGCCCCCAGCCTTTATGGAAAACGGGCAAGCCCAGTTCCCCCTGGGCACGGACGCCCAGGGCCGGGACATGTATTCCACCATGCTTTACGGCATGCGCGTCTCCCTGATCATCGGATTCGGCGCCGTGCTCATGCAGGCCTTTATCGGCATCGTGGTGGGGCTCATTTCCGGCTATTTTGGAGGGCGCCTCGACTCCGCCCTAATGCGGCTGGCCGACGTGCAGCTCTCCTTCTCCACATATATGGTGGCCATCTTCATTTCCGCAATCTTTCAGGCGGCATTCGGCGTGGCCATGTACGAAAAAATCGCCATCCCGCTCCTGATTTTGGTCATCGGTTTTGCGGAGTGGCCCCAATACGCTCGCACGGTGCGCGCCTCGGTGCTGGCGGAAAAGAAAAAGGAATACGTGGAGGCCGCGCGCGTTATCGGCCTTTCCAAACGCCGGATCATGTTCCGCCACATCCTGCCCAACACACTTTCCCCCGTGTTCGTCATCTCCACCATCCAGGTGGCCAATGCGATCATGAGCGAGGCGGCGCTTTCCTTTGTAGGGCTGGGCATGCCCGTGACCATGCCGTCCCTGGGCTCACTCATCAACGTGGGCTTTGAATACATTTTCAGCGGCTCGTGGTGGATCACGCTCTTCCCCGGAATCGTGCTCGTGGTGCTGGTGCTGGTCATCAACCTGCTCGGCGACTGGCTCCGCGACTACCTGAACCCCAAACTCTACAAAGGCTAGCCCATGCAGCCGCTGCTTGAAGTCAAAAACCTCTGTGTGGAATTTGCCATGCGCTCGCAGGTGCTCCGAGCCCTGCGCGACGTGAGTTTCACCATCGGCAAGGGAGAACGCCTCGGTCTTGTGGGCGAATCCGGCGCAGGAAAAACCCTGACCGGTTTTTCCATCCTCAATCTGATCAGCAAGCCCGGTTACATCTCCGGAGGGTCCATTCTCTTCGAAGGGCGTGACCTCGCCGAGCTGACCATCGAACAAATCCGCGACATTCGGGGCAATCGCATCTCCATGATCTTCCAGGATCCCATGATGACGCTGAACCCGGTGCTGACCATCCGTACCCAGATGGTCGAAACCATTAAGGCGCACCAAAAAATCAGCGACAAGGAAGCCGAGAAAATCGCCCTGGACAAACTCCAAAGGGTCTACATTCCCTCCCCGGAAAAACGGCTCGACCAATACCCTCATGAACTCTCCGGGGGCATGCGCCAGCGTATCGTTATCGCCATTTCCTTGCTCACCAACCCCGGGCTGATCATCGCGGATGAACCCACTACGGCGCTGGACGTGACCATTCAGGCTGAAATCATGGACCTTCTGCTGGAACTGTGCCGGGACGAAGACATGGGGTTGCTGCTGATCACCCATGACTTGGCCGTGGTCAGCGAGGTCACTCAGAAAATAGCGGTCATGTATGCCGGTCGCATTGTGGAAATGGGGCCCACCCGCGATGTGGTGGACCACCCTGAGCATCCCTACACCAGGGGACTCATCGCGGCATTGCCCCAGAGCTGCGACCAGGGCCAGCGGCTCTTGCAGATCCCGGGCATCATGCCTTCACTGGCCAACCTGCCCTCGGGATGCTCGTTCCACCCCCGTTGCGAACTCTGCCAGGACATCTGCAAACGCGAGGTGCCCGTGCTCGAAACCAAGGCCTCCGGCAGACACGTGGCCTGCTTCATGGTGAAATGACATGGCTGAACAAACCAACGACACTCCCCTGCTGCAAGTCAGGAACGTAACCAAGCACTTCGACATTTCCGGCGGCCTCCTGGACCAGTTGAAATGGAAGGAGGGCAAGATGCGCCGGGTACGGACCCTGGTCAAGGCCGTCAACGGCGTGACCTTTCGCATCCTCCCCGGCGAAACTCTCTCCGTGGTTGGAGAATCCGGCTGCGGAAAGTCCACTCTGGGACGCGCCATCATGCGCATCCACCGGCCCACCTCCGGCGAGGTCATCTACCGCGGCAAACGCGTGGACAACCTTTCCAGCCACGACATGAAGCCCTACCGCCGCAAAATGCAGATGGTCTTCCAGGACCCTTACGCCTCCCTGAACCCGCGCATGACCGTACGCCAGATTCTGGAAGAACCGGTCCGTTTCCATAATCCAGGCATGTCTCGCGATGAGGTCAAGGAGCACGTGCTGCATACCTTGAAACAGGTGGGTCTGGATCCGGACTGGAACAACCAGTTCCCGCATGAATTTTCCGGTGGCCAGCGGCAGCGCATTTCCATTGCCCGCGCCCTGGTGCTCGACCCGGAATTCATCGTGGCCGACGAACCCATTGCTGCCCTGGACGTTTCCATCCAGGCCCAGATATTGAACCTGCTCATGGACATGCAGCAAAAAAGGGATCTGACCTACCTCTTCATCAGCCATGACCTTTCCGTGGTGGAACACATCTCCACCCGCGTGGCCGTGATGTATCTTGGGCATCTTTGCGAGGTGGCTCCGGTTAAAGAAATATTCAACAATCCCAAGCACCCTTACACCCAGGCCCTGCTTTCGGCCATTCCGCGCCTGGGCGGCAAGAAGAAGTCCCACATTCGCCTGGGCGGCGACGTACCCACCCCCATCAATCTCCCCAGCGGCTGTGTATTTCACGGACGTTGCCGCTTCGCCGACGAGCGTTGCCGCCAGGAGATGCCACCCATTGTGGAACACGCCACCGGCAGAGTCGCTTGCCACGCCGTAGAAGAAGAGCGTATCTGAAACCATCCTTCAATGGATAAACGGGCCTTCCGGCTCCCGAACAGACAAAAAACAAGGGAAGCTTTCGAGCTTCCCTTGTTTTTTGTTGCTAGGCGTATTGCCCCGCTCAAAAAAAGGCCATGCATTGCATGGCCTTTCTACAACTCATTTCAGCGGTGTTTTTTATAACCGATCCATGGGAATCCAGCCCAGATCCTCTTCAAAAGGATCATCGATTTGTTCGACGATCTCCCGCAGCTCCAAAGAAGCCCCGCAGCGACGACAACGCATCACCACCCAGGGACAACGGCGTGTGGCGTAAAGCTCTCCGCCGCATTTCTCACAAATTTTCGGCGCCCCGGAAGAGGATGTCCCTTCAAGTCTATTGAATCCCATTATTCCGTCACCAATCCGGCATTCTTTTCGCCCATGGCGATAAACAAGGTGGACAAGGCGTTCTGGTAGTCGGCCAAAGCCTGGATAAGCTGGGCCTCGCTGGAGGACACGTTCGCCTGGGCATCCAGCACGTCGGTGTTGGTTCCCACCTGGGCCTGATACCGGGCCAGAGCCATGCGGTAGGATTCCGTAGCCGCAGCAACGGACTTATGCGCCACCTCAATGCGGTCCCGGGCCTCCACAATATTCAACAGCGCTTCTTTGACCTCATACCCGGCATCCAGCTTGATCTTTTCCAGCTCGGCCATGATCTGGGACACGTTCTCATCGGCTTTGAGGGTATCCAGAACCTGCGAGGCTCCGCCAGCGCCCAGGGTGTAGCTCATGTTCACGCCCGCCGTCCAATACTCCTGATTGGAGTGGGACCACTGCGCCGCATTTTCCTCCAGGTCCATGCCGTTGCCCTTTTTGTAGTAGTCCCATTCAGCGTCCACAGAAGGCAAAAGGTCGCTGGCCACAATATTGAAATCCTTCCGGGCGATGGCCACACTCTTTTCCCCAACACGGATGTCGGGCCGCTGCGAATAGGCACGGGTCAGCGCGTCCTTAAGATCCAGGGAGAACGAGCGTTCATCCAGTTCACCGACATACTGCACCTCCGCTTCCAGCGGCAGGTTGAGCAGCGTATTCATACGAGCATGCCGAGTGGCCACGCGGTTGCGCGCCTTGACCAGTTCTTGTTCAGCAGACGCCAAGTCAGTTTCGGCCTGAAGCACATCCAGGCGGGGCTTGAGGCCGACTTCATAATAAGCGGTGGTCACTTCCAGTTGCGACTTGAGCCGTTCCACGGAATCTTCGGCGCTTTTAACGTCCATGCGCGCCTGCAACAACCCCAGAAATGTGGATTGAATTTCTCCGATCAAGGTCAGTTCGGCCTGCGTCAACTTGGCCTCGGCCTGCTCTTCCTGGAGCATGCCCTTCTGGAAGGCGTTCAGCAGGGAAACTCCGGGAAACAAGGGCTGGGAAACATTGATATGAAAGGCCCACACGTCACGTCGCCCCGCAGTGTCAGTGGCAGGATCGCGATCCTTGTGAGTATAGCCGTATCCGGCCGTGGTCTTGGGGAGCATGTCCGTGAAAGTGGAGCTGGTTTCATACCCGGCTCCGGAAAGCTGAGCCCGGGCCGCCACAATGGCGGGGTTGGCTTCCAGCCCGCGCTCCACGCACGCCTTCATATCATAAACCTGGGCCGCGGCCACATCCAGTGAATCCGAATTCTGTTGGGCCGCAGCAACACCGCAGCAAAGCAACATGGCAAGACTGATGACAAGCGTCCGTATCTGCATGGAAACTCCGTATCTACACTATGTTATTTTCCCACTTCCGGTTTGGAAACCGGAGTGATTGAAACAGGCGTTTAGCACCATGCCCGGCCCCTGGCAACCCTTGTGAATGAATCAACGAGTCTCGACCATTCCACAATCCGAGGGATCCCCCTGGAGCTTTTCCAGGGTGTGCCGCACGGCAGGCAACACGGCTCCAAGACACTCGCGCACGGCCTTGGGACTGCCGGGCAGATTCACAATAAGCGACTGCCCCAGCGTCCCGACAACGGCGCGGGAAATCACTGCATGCGGCGTTTTGGACAAACTTTCCAGGGTCATAGCCCGTTCAAACCCGGGCAGCCTTTTTTCAATGACTGCCAGTGTGGCGTCCGGAGCCACATCCCGAGGGGCCACCCCGGTACCGCCGGTGGTCAAGATCAAATCCACACCCTGTACCAGGGCCAAGTCCGCCAGCAACGCCTGCAATGGTCCCTGATCATCCGGTAAAAGATACCCCAGAGTAAGTGATACGTCCAATGTTTCGCTTGTCAACTTGCCTGCCAGCGGTCCGGCCGTGTCCTCACGCTCTCCCCTGGCTCCCTTGTCACTCAGGGTGATCCAGGCCGAGGACCAGCCCTGTCGCGTGGCGCGCAGCCCCTGCGCGACTCCACCGGGGAAATCGCGCAAGGCGGAAAAATAACGCATGGTCCGCGCAGGAGCCTCTCCCCCCCCTGGAATGCGGTGGCAGGTCAGGCTTTGCAACAGCGGTCCTTGCTCATCGGAAAGGTATATCCCGGCCCGCAACGAAGACATGCGGCTCCAGTCCCGTTCCACACGGTCCCCGGGGCGCAGAGCCGGAAGCGATAGCGAGATTCCTTGTTCGTTCATGCGAGCCCTCCACTTTGCTCAGCAACACGGCGCACACGTTCCAAAAACGCATTGCGATTGCCAGGATGCCGCAGCAAAAGTTCATCCGCCATGGGCACATCCGGAAAACGCTCATGAAACGCCCGGGCAAACAGCCCAAGGCTCCACCCGGCGCCGCCGCCCTCGGGGCGATAGATGGGCTTGGGCGTCACACAGGCGCAGCTGGGCGAATTGCTCTTAAGAACCATGCCGTGCACGGGCTCACAGTCAAACAAATCCAGCCTTGGTAAAATCCACTCCATCAACTGCGTCGTCAAGTTCCGCCCCGAATGAACACACACGAAAGCCGGGTTCAATACGCTGCCCCCGACTTCGGCAGGTTCGCGCGGCACCGGCATGCCGCACTCCACCTCCGGGCACAGCGGCACGAACTCCACCTTGGACCGCAACGCCTCCAGCAAGGCCGGCTCGCGACGTTCGCCACCGTCATAACGGACCCGCTCCCCCAGAAGGCAACGGCTGATTCCCACTTTTGGAAGTATCATAAAATATGGTTCCCGTCTGTTGGTCAGGCCACCAGTCCGGCCACAACGCAGCCGAAGAAAATCCCCCAAAACATTTGCGTGCCGCCGAAAACGACCCGCGGCGCATCCACCCGGCCCCGCGTGCGCGGCCAAAGAAGCGGCACCAGTCCACTACCCGCAAGAGGCCCGATCACAGCCCCGGCAAAGGCGGCCGCCGCCGTATATTCCGTCTGGGGCAGCATGAATGCGGCCAGTGCCGCACATACGGGCGGCACCACCACGGGCAACCGGGGCGCAAGACCCTGGCGATACCTAGTGGATGCAAAGCAAACAGCGATGGAAATGGCAATCACCAAGGCGCTCCAAGCCAGGGCGCCCGGGACATGGGCCACCCGCGCCAGAAACACCAGGCTCATGGCCAAAGGCAGGGCCATGCCGCCGAGGGTGATGCCAAAAGTCTGGGGCACCAGTTCCTCCCCATACATGGCCTGGTCCATGCCGTTGAATCCCCGCATACGCAGCAGCTCAAAAAACGGCGTATCCGGAAGCAACACCTCCCGCACCAGTCGTTCACTGCGATACACGGTGAATTCCACTCCACGCGTGAGCACCATGGTGATCAGCAGCACGATGCCCTGCACAGGGGTAAGGCCCAGGCCTTCGGCCGCATGAGCGGCGATATTTGCGGGAAGAACGATGAAAAAAAGGATCAGCAGGGCCAGAAACAAAATCAGCGCGAGAACGGAGCCCGGCCCGCCGGAATGGTAGACGAATCGCATCAAACAATATCCTCCGGTGTTGGGCACGACGCGGTTGCAATTCTGCCGCAGCCGCGTCATATTCGCGCCCGGTGGGTCAGGGTGTTATCTCAACCTGCCGTTCAAGTAAATCAAATAGAACAACAAGGACAGCCATGAAGGGCATCATACTGGCCGGAGGTTCCGGCACACGCCTTTATCCCCTGACCCGGGCCATGAGCAAGCAACTGCTTCCCGTGCACGACAAGCCCATGATCTATTATCCGCTGTCTACGCTTATGCTCGCCGGAATTCGAGAAATTTTGATCATTTCTACCCCGGCGGACCTGCCCCGATTCCGTGAACTTTTCGGAGACGGCTCTCAGCTCGGCCTCTCGCTTTCGTATGTTGAACAGCCCGCACCTGAGGGGCTGGCCCAGGCCTTTATTCTTGGAGAAGACTTCATCGGCAACGACACGGTCTGCCTGGTACTCGGCGACAACGTCTTCTATGGGCAGGGGCTTCCCACTATCCTGGAGGAATGCGCCCAGCTGGAAAAGGGAGGCACGGTTTTCGCTTATCCCGTCAAGGATCCACAACGGTACGGGGTCGTGGCCTTTGACGACAACAAAACCGCCACCTGCATTGAAGAAAAACCAGAACGGCCCAAATCCCGCTATGCCGTGACCGGCCTGTATTTTTACGACAACGACGTGATTGAAATCGCCAAAGGCCTGCAACCATCGCCCCGAGGAGAGCTGGAAATCACGGACGTGAACAATATCTACCTGCAACGTGGCGACCTGCAAGTGGAAGTCATGGGCCGCGGCTTTGCATGGCTGGACATGGGGACCCACGAGTCCCTGCTTCAGGCGGCCAACTACGTGGACGTGATTCAAAAACGGCAGGGGCTGATCATTTCATGCATCGAGGAAATAGCCTATCGTAAAGGATACATTGACGAGGCTGGTCTGCGCCGACTGGCCGAGCCCATGCTCAAAAATAACTACGGTCAATATCTGCTGGAAGTCATCCGGGATGTGGAGGAAGGCATCACCCGCCGCTACTGATCCGGACCCGAGCATTTAAAAGACAAATCCCCCCGTCGTAAACGACGGGGGGATTTGTCTTTTAAAAATTCCCCAATTCTCCGGAAAATGAGAGACGCGGCGTACACGGTTTCATCCGGCACTCCGATACCCCCAAGGCCCTGTCCTTGCTCGGCCCCTCACCCCGCAACGGCAAAGCTGCCTAGTGGTGCTCTTCCTGCTTGGTTTCCTTGATGCGGATCATGGCGATGCTCACAATCCAAACCAGGTAGATAAAAATCAGAGAAACGCCGATAAAGCCCTGCGTAGTGCTTTGCGCCATTCCATGAATCAGTTCGCCGATCATTGTCCTTCCTCCCTGTTTCCTGCGAAATACTAAAAAATTATTTGCTGGAATCCTAAAAAAAGTCAAGTGCAAAACCGGAATTGACACTCCGTGCAACACGCGACGAACCACTCCGGGCCGGTGCCCCTCCCTTGTCACTCCAGTCTTCCGAAACGGACAATCAGAGCCGAACCTTCTCAGCCTCTTGCGTTTCCGCAGGGATATGTATAGCTTTCATGTATTCCGTACTGCGAGGTGGCAACTTATGGGCATATCCAGCTTTTTTGCGTCCCTTTTCGGCACATCCAAGTCCCGGCGAGCCTCGGGCAAACGCGGGAAAGCGGCTTCGCCAGAATTGGACATCACCATTCCCGGCCAGACCTCCGGCCAAACCGCCCCTAAAAAGGCCACCGCCTCAAAGCGCTCTTCTCGTTCCACCAAAAAACGCACTTCCAAACGCGCTCCAACACCTGAAGATGTGCTCAACCTGGACGGCTCGGGAGCCCGCCCCGGAGGCCGTCCCGAACGACGCCAAAGCTTCCGGGTTCACTACCCTGGCCTGATCTGCCGCATCAAGGAATTGCAAAAAAACGTCCGGGTTCGGGACATCAGCGACACGGGCCTGGGGCTGCAATACCAGGGCCCGCGGGTCAAAGCCGGAACACGGCTGCACCTCGTACTCGGCGCGGACCGTGAAATTCTGATCAAGGGCCTGGTTTTCCGCGTGGTCCGGCATGACCAGGGCATATTGGGCGGAGCGTTCGAGGAACTGGACCGACATCAAAAGGAAACCTTGGCCCAGATAGTGCTCGACGCCCAAAAACGACGCGGCAAGCAAAAGCCACCCTCAGCTGAAACGTGATCATTCATTGCAAAGCGCAAAGACATAAGCCGTGGTCAGAAAGGAATGCGCGAGGAGAATGTAACTCCGGCGGCAAGAATCAACTCCCCCAAAAAAACGTTCACAGGAGCGCCACTTGTCGTTATTCGTGAACAACTCCAAAACAAGATGCCTGCCCCAAGGCAGACACCCTGTTTTTCATCGTATCCACCCCGGATCGAAGAATCTACGGCACGGCAGCGCGGATGGCCTCCAAAAGCCGGGCCTTGGGCACAGGTTTGGTAATATAGGCGTCGCCTCCGCAATCCAAAACCCGTTTGCGGATCTCCTCGGAAGCATGGGCCGTCACCGCAATGATGGGCGTGTGGCCGGTGCCGCGCTCCTCCTCCAGCACGCGGATGCGTTCCGTGGCCTCGTACCCGTCCATGCCCGGCATCTGAATATCCATCAGGACGATATCATAGAGATTCTCACCGTACATGCGCACGGCTTGTTCGCCATTTTCCGCCACTTCCACGGTATAAGGGTAATTCTTCAGATAAAGTTTGATGATCAGTACGTTGTCCGGACTATCCTCGGCCAGGAGAATCCGGAGTGGCTGCGCTTCCGTCGTATTCTGCATGCGTCCTCCCGATGCGGCGGCCTGGGTCAATTCCGGGCCAGGGCGCGTACAGATTCCGCAAACGCGTCCAGATCATTGGGTTGTCCGGTCTGGTGATCTTCAGGATACAGCAGGGCGGACATATAAAAAACACTACCGATTTCCAGCGCGGCGTTGGCACTGGCGGCAAAGGATTCCAGACGAGCGCGAATCCCGTCAGCCCGGGGGGAGTCCAGCGGTTCAAGATATGCAGCGCCTTCGTCGGGCAGCCCGGCCAAGAGCAGGGCCTTTTGCCGCATCACTCCCTCGTAGCCGTTCTGGTCGCCCTCTTCCTCTATGAGAATCCGGGCGCGTTCCTCAAGCTCGCGCACGGCCCGGGACTGCTCCTCCAGCCATCCGGCCAACGCCTCGAAATGTTCGGCGGTCATGCAAAAACTCCCTTGGTTCATGAATATTCCGACAAATACGATGCCCCGCCACGAAAGGCAAGGACGCCACGACACTTTACATGACACCGATTTGATTCTACCCATACCGGACCATCCCGAAACAAGGAGGAGCCGTTTTGGGCATTCTTTCCGCAAGTACGGGCCTGACCCGTTACCGCATCATGGACGATGTGAGCAATGAGCTGCTGCGCGACGTACCGCGCCTGCTCCGCCAATACCACTTTCTGGACATTGACGACTCCGCCGAGGAGCGTTCGTTCGGCTGGACCAATGTGGACGACATGCTGGACGTGGACTGGAACCAGTCCCCTCCGGAAAAGGGCCACTACATGGCCTTCAGCCTCCGGCTGGAGACCCGCCGCGTGCAGCCTGCGGTGTTCAAAAAACACTTCCAGATCGCGCTGAACAAAGAGCTGGCCCAGGCCAAGGAGCAAGGGAAAAACTTTGTTTCCCGCGCTCGAAAGCAGGAACTCAAAGAACAGGTCATGCTACGCCTGCGGGCCCGTTCCCTGCCCATTCCCGCCACCTTTGACGTGGCCTGGAACACCCAGAACCATCGCATCTTCCTGGATACGACCAATGCCAAGGCCTGTGCCCTGTTCGAAGACCACTTCTACAACACCTTTGAACTGCGGCTCGAACCGCTGACCCCGTTTTTCCTGGCCATGGATCACCTGGGCGAGGATGCGGCCAGGACCCTTGAAGACCTCGAACCATCCATCTTCATCTAAGGAATCGCCATGGATCTGCAACTCGTGGAACGCGAAAACCGTATCATTGGCCAGGAATTCCTGACCTGGCTCTGGTTCTACTCCGAGACCACCGGCGGAGCCTTTCAGACCGAAAGCGGCAAGGGTTTCAGCATCAGCTTGGAACAGCGCATCTCCGTGCAGGGCGGCGAAGGGGAAAATGTTGCCACCGCAACGGTTTCCAGCCCGCTGGGCGAACTCACCGAAGCCCTCAGCGGCCTGCGCATCGGCAAAAAGGTCAATAAGGCCCAACTGCGAATGGAGCGCGACGGCGAAACCTGGATGGTCACGGTCAAGGCCGAGGATTTTGGCTTCAGCGGTCTGAAGACCCCGAAGATCGAAACCAAAAGCAATGATGATGAAGACCCGGACGGAGCCTTTCTGGAAAAGATGTACCTTATCGAAGAATGTCTGGAAATGCTGGACGCGGCCTTTGCCCGGTTCCTCAAGCTGCGGCTCGGCCCGGACTGGAAGGACGAAGCTGCCGGACTGACCCGCTGGGTCACGGGAAGTTGAAATGGCCTCCACCCGCGTCATTGCCTGCTTTGGCGACAGCCTTACCGAAGGGTTTGGCCTGCACTCGGCCCAGGCCCTGCCCGCTGTGCTGGAAAACGAACTGCTGCAACAGGGCCATCAAGTTCGCTGTGTCAACATGGGGGTTTCGGGCGACACTTCAGGGGACGGACGCCGACGCCTGAAAAAAGTCCTCAAGGCCAAGCCGTGCGTCTGCGTGGTGGCCTTCGGCACCAATGATTTTTTCGTTGGGGCCGCTCCTGGAGAGCTGGAGGAAAACCTTTCCGCCATTCTGGACGGACTGGCGGCCTGCCGCATTCAGCCCGTGCTGGCCGGAGCAGGCTGCCTGGCCGAGTTCGGCGAGGAATACAAGCGCGAATTCGATGCCGTTTTCCCGCTCGTTGCCGCGCGTTACCAGGCGCCGCTGCTGCCCGACCTGCTCGGCACCTATCTGCGTGACCCTGCCAAAACCCTCATC